>NZ_JADIZS010000004.1:0-248305 GCF_016704685.1 Candidatus Amarolinea dominans | reverse complement strand
CGGTCGCTGCGCAGGGAGGGGAGGTTGATCAGAGCAGTGGCAAGCCGAGATGGAGCGCCAAAGCCTGATCCACCCGCGCCAGCGTTTGCGGATTGAGGTGTCCCAACTTGCGGATCAAACGTGTTTGATCCAACGTGCGGATGTGGAACACCAGGGCCACACCATCTACTGTCAATCCCGATTCGGCCGCAGGGATAGGCACAGTGAATAAGAAGCGACCGGCGCGCAGGTTCGAGGTCAACGGCACAACGGTGACGGTTGGGATGCGTTCGTTGGCTTGATCGCATTGCACGACCAGAACGGGGCGCGTGCCGGCCTGCTCGAAGCCGACGACCGGATCGAGGTTCGCCATGAAAACATCGCCGCGGTGAAGATGCATTCAGGCCGCCAAGTTCTTTTCGGTCTGGAGCAGGGCCGCGTTTTCGGCCGGCAGCCAGACTTCGTCGGACAACTCGGCGGATAGTTCGGAGTACATCGCGGCCAAAGCATCGTAATCTCTGGCAAGTTGCTGCGGCAACTGGCGCCGCCGGCCGGCCGTAATGTACGCCTGCACCGCCTGATGGATGAAACTATCCAGATTGGCGTCCGGTTGCACACTCCGGATCTCGGTCACTAAAGCTCCGGGGATTTTGACCAGTGTATAGCCAGTAAGTTGAGCCATGATCTTCAGCGCCTTTCCCCGCCCGATGCGCAATTTGCCTCGTCTTGTAACCGTTGCACGAGGAGCAGGCGAAACACAGGTTGTCCGCATCCGTCGGGCCGCCCAGGGCGCGTGGGAAGATGTGATCCACCTCACCGGGCAGCCCGTTGAGCCACTCGGACGTCTGGCAGTATTCGCAGCGGCCTTGCGCCCGCTGGCGAACCAATTCACGCAGTGGCTTCGGAATCATCGGTCTCGTCATCCGTGGGCGACGCGTCGAATGGCGTCTGGCGCACAGGGTACCCGCGTTCGGCCAGGATCGCCAACGCTTGGGCCCGGCGGAGGACGGAGCGATGATGGGCAGCCAGCAGCGCGGTCTGTTCGGCGGCCTCCGTTGGGGCCAGCGCGCGCGTGCCAGCCGCATGATTGAGCTGTCGCAGGCGATATTGCTGGGCCGGCGCGAGGGAAGGATGCGTCGCCGCCTGCAAGGCCCGATCGCTCAACAACCGCATGGCGGCCAGTTCGCCGGCCAGGTCGTCTGGCAAGCCCGGCGGCGCGATCAGCGTCGCGTTGATGGTGTTGGCGAGCACTTCATCCACCGAGCGGTAGGTCAGCTCGGCGGCGCGTTTGAGCTTGGCTATGAGCGGAGGCGCTAATCTGACCGTGATCGCTTGTTCTAACATCGCTGCTGCTCCAGACATTGACGATAATGCGGAACAGAGTATACCGCAATCTGGTATGAAACGCCAATTCGCTTCTCGAAAGGAGTTCCCGATGTCAACTCGACGTTATCTCAACCTGCGCATCCCACTGCCCGATGGCCTCGGTCGGCTGCGGCGCCTGTTGCCGACCCCCGGCAACGTGATCTTCACCCTGCTGATGATCGCCCTGTTGGTCGCCGCGCAGACCGCCAGCGCGCTGCCGTTGGGCGAGCACAGAGGCGTCGCCTCGACCGCAGCCTCCACCGGCACGATCGCGTACCAGGGCCGGCTGGCGGGTGCGGCCGACGCGCCGCTGACCGGCACGTACAGCATCATCTTCCGCCTGTACGATGCCGCGACGGGCGGGACGCCGCTGTGGACGGAGTAATGGCCCGGCTCCAACGCACGGGACACGAGCCGCGCCGCAGCCTATGTTGCGGCTTGCCAGCCCTTCCACGGGATGCTAGAATGCTCCCAGCAGTGATCTGTAAGCGCATCTGCCAGCCCAGGCAGACCGGAGATGAGACAATGTCAGAAACAGCCACAGCGACTATCAGCACGCCCGATCCCAGTCCGGCGGCGATGGCCGTCTATCGCGCCACGGCGCAGCGCCGCGCAGCAGAAACGGCGCGCGCGCTGGCCTCTCGACGCGCACGCGCGCAGGAAGTAGCGCGGCAGGCCGCGATGTTACTGAAGGAACAGTTCGGCGCGACACAGGTCGTCGTGTTCGGCTCGACCGTCCACGGTCATTGGTTCACCGCCACGTCGGATATTGACCTGGCCGCCCGTGGCCTGGCGCCCGATGACTACTTCACGGCCGTTGCCAGGCTGCAAGACCTATCGCCCGAGTTCAAAGTGGATCTTGTCGCGGTGGAACGCTGCAAGGCGGCGTTGCGCGAAAGTATCGCGCGCGAGGGAGTGATTCTATGAATGGCATCTATCGCACGATTGCGGGGCGGATTCGCGCGGAGTCACAGGAATTGGCGCGCGTGGTCGAGCGCACCGACCGGATCTGGCAGCAGGCGTTGACATCTAGCGACGATTACTATGTGGACGCGACGGCCCTGAATCTGCATGGGTTCTATGCCGGGCTGGAGCGCCTGCTGGAAATCATTGCGGATGGCGTAGACCAGGCGAAGCCTGGCGGCGCGCATTGGCATGATGAATTGCTGCGCCAGATGGCGGCTGAGATTCCCGGTGTCCGACCGCCGGTCTTGAGCCAGGAGACACGTGAGCGCCTGGATCGCTATCGCGGCTTCCGCCACGTCGTGCGCAACGTTTACACCTACAATCTGGATCCGGAGCAGATCGGCGTGCTGGTCAAACAATTGGCGCCGACGATGGCGCGCGTCGCGCACGAATTGACCGCGTTTGCTGAGTTTCTGGAGCAGGTCGCGTAGAGGAACGTAGGTTGAAGTCATGGCCGACGGGAATGGAGTTCTTCGAGAGGAGGTAGCCCGGTCACAATGGGTCGCGCTTATTACCGTTGTAGCTGCAGGTGAACGATCTGATCCTGGAACTCATCTGGCCGGGCCGCGGCCCAGATAAGCCATAGATCGTCAAGGACAGCGCGAATGTTCATACGTCGTGGCAACTGAATGATGCCAGGAACATGGTGGCCGAGAGCCAGGTGGTCTGCGAGATGACCCGGCATGGAGGCGCGATTATTGGTGACCAGCAAACAGCCGTGGGCTTCGATCCAAAGCAAAACGTCGGGATCGGGTGTGCCTCGCACTGGCGCAAGATCATCACCGATCATGTATACGCGCAGATTGGGTTCCAGCCGTGCCAGTTGCGCCTGAATAAACGGCGGGACATGCTCGTCGAGCAAGAAGCAAATCGTACTCATGCGGGCGTGGCCACCATACCGCGCTGCTGGTCGCGTAGCCGCGCCAGTTCACGCAGGCGTTGCACAGCCGGAGACGGGTGCTGATCTTGTTGGTGGCGCTGTTGCTCGATCTCCTGATCTACCTGACGCAGGTAGGTGTCTACCTGGGCGCGGTTGCGCCAGTAATAGGTCAGAGTGGCGTACACCTGCTCGACCGAGAGGGATGGGTAGCGCGTTGCGATCTGTTCGGCAAACAAGCCAAGTTCCAGGTAATCGGTCAAAATCGTCTCGATGCCGATGCGCGTCCCCTTTACACGAATGTCATCAGGCGCCAGGAAAGCGAAATAGTCTTCCAGTTGCATTGTGTCACCTCGTATTGTGCAAACCATGCTGTCCACGCCAACGCAGCAACGCGGCTGCATGAGCCTTGCGCAAGACAAAGCGATCGGCCTCAGTTCGTAATCGTTCGAGTTCAGCTCGACCGCTGGGCGTGATCGTTCCGTTGGCGTTTTCTTCCAGCAGTTCATGATGGCGTGACCAGTTCTGGTTGAGCTGCGTGCTGCGCATGATACGCCACAAATCATCATCACTCAGCCGATCTAGAGCCGCCAGGTCAGGCTGAAACTGCGCTGGCGCATCTTCCCAACTGGGAGGACTCCCCACTTGAAGCGCATGTACCAATACATCGTCAAGCGGTAGACGCATGGCCAGAGCCGCTTGTCTGAGCCGCTCATAGATGATTTCCGGTAGTGTCAATGTAATACTCTGACCCCGCCGCCCCCCCCCCCGCCGCCCCCCCCGCCCCCCCCCCCCCCCCCGGCCCCCCCGGGGCGGGCCCCCCCGGGCCCCCCCGGCCCCCCCCGCCCCGCCGCCCCCCCCCCCCCCGCCCCCCCCGGGCGGCCCCCCCCCCCCGGCCCCCCCCCCCGGCCCCCCCCCCCCCCCGCCCCCCCCCCGCCCCCCCCCCCCCGGCGCCCCGCCGGGCCGGCCGCCCCCGCCCGGCCCGGCCCCCGCCCCCGGGCCCCCCCCCCCCCGCCGCCCCCCGGCCCCCGGCCGCCGGCCCCGCCGTCCCCGCCCCGGCCCCCGCGGGCCCGCCCCGCCCCCCGCCCCCCGCCCCCCCCCCCCCCCCCCCCCCCCCCCCCCCCCCCCCCCCCCCCCCCCCCCCCCCCCCCCCCCCCCCCCCCCCCCCCCCCCCCCCCCCCCCCCCCCCCCCCCCCCCCCCCCCCCCCCCCCCCCCCCCCCCCCCCCCCCCCCCCCCCCCGCGCCGTCCGCCGCCCCCGGCCCCCCGCCGCCCCCCCCCGCCCCCCCCCCCCCCCCCCGGGGCCGCCGCCGGCCCCGGCCCCGCTGCCGCCCCTTTCCCCCCCCCCTCCGCCGCGGCGGCCTGGGCCGGCAGGTGGAGTTCTTCGAGAGAGGGCAGTTTGTGGCCGCGACTTTGCAGCAGGACATAGGCGTGAGCCTTGCGCAGCATCAGGGCGTCGGCCTCTTCGCGCAGGCGGGTCAACCACTGCCGGCCTTCGGGAGTGAGGGCGCCGGATTGATTGCGTTCTAGCAGCACCTCATGCAGCGCCACCTTGTCCGGGTTCATCGTGCTATCAGCAATCTGCCAAAGGGTCTCGTCGGACAGATGGCTCATCGCCTTCAACTCGGCGCGCAGGGCCGGCGGCAGGTCGGCTTCGACCGGCGGCGGCAGACTACGAATCAACGCCCTGGCTGCGACTTCCTCAACTGAGCGCGCCGCTGCCCGCGCCTGGGTCTCCAGGCGTTTGTAAAGGTTCTCCGGCACCGTCAAGGTGATCGTCTGATAGGTCATCGTCCGTCTCCTGCTTTCTATCGTATCCTCGGCAGCAATCGGGCGTCGCCAACCGGATTATAGCACGGTGAGCGAGTAACCGGCAAACCGGTCAGCAAATCCAGGCTTTGCACAGCAGTCTCCACCGCCGAATCCCTCAATCGAAGCCCGGCAGGGCCAGCCTGCCCACTTCCCGGCCGTCCGCGGCGCGGTAGAGGATGAGCAGCGGGGTGAACGGCCCCTGGCCTTGCAAGGGCAGGTCGTAGACATCCACGATGCGCTCGCCCGGCCGCCAGGTGAGGGTGGGACGCGCGCGGTGAACCGGCTCCCCATCGTACTGGGCCACGATCTGCCCGGCCGCGTCGAGCAGCCGCGCCGAGACCTGCAAGGTGTCGGTGATGACCGCGGTCACCTGCCAGACGATGCCGATGCGCTGCACACGCCCCTGATGCACAGATACCGGCCAACTGGCCGCGGCTGCAATCTCGACCTGGGGCGTGATGGCGACCGGCTGCGCCAGGGCGGGCGGTTCTGGCGCAGGCGCCATCGTTGTGGTGCGCACCCGCAGCAGCGGGCCAACCGCATCGAGCGCCAGGCCGGACGCCAGCAGGCCAGCGAGGGGGCGCAGCAGGTAGGTTGGGCGCCCCTCGGCCAGCGTCGCCAGCACGCCGCCCGGCGGTCGTCTTCGGCGTCGGCTACCAGCGTGAGCAGATCAGGGCGCTGGCCGGCCGTCTGCTGATAGTAGCGCAGCAGGGTGATCTCGCCCAGCAGGCCGATGACCGCCGCGCCTGGCTCCAGCGGCTGGCTGAGGATGTCCTGCGCGCAATCGGCCACACGCCAGTCGCCGCGGCGATTGGGCGTCAGATCGGGCGGTTTGCCCACCGCCAGCGCCTGTTCGCAGGTCTGCGGCCCGGGCGGCCCGGCGGTCAACGCAGCCCAGGCCTGATGGGCGGGAACCCAGGCCACGAGCAGGGCCAGGGCGGCTTGCACAGCCGCTCGATACCAGGCAAACCTGCCCGGCAAGGGCAGGCCAGCCCGTCGCCATTGCGCCAACAAGAGCAGCGCCGCGTCCTGCGCCTGCACCAGGCCGGCCGCAACGAAAAGTGAAAAGAGCAGCGTCACCGGCAGGAAGAAGACCTCGGCGTCCGCGGTGCGGTAGCTGAGGGCAAACGCGGCCTGGATCGCCAGGGTCAGCGCCAGTGCCGCCCAGCGTCGCCAATGCAGCGGCCAGGGGAACAGCCCCCACAGGCCCAACAGGGCAGCGAGCGGGCCGAATTGCGCCAGCAGAAGTTGCACGATGTCCGGCGATGCCCCGCGGCTGGCGCTGGAACCGGTCAGGAACGCGCCATAGGCGCTGGCGCTGATGTGCTGCCAGAACGCGGGCCAGGTGTTCAGCCAGACGCCGGCCGTGGTGGGAATGGCCTGGCCGCGCAGCCAGACGTAGGCGTAGAGCAGCAGCGGCGCCAGCAAGAGCAGCGCGGCCAGGAGTGCGACTTTCAGCCAGGCGACCGGCCTGAATCCCCGCGCTGGCCGCCTGCTGTCCCACCAGCGCAGGCCAACCCACAGCGCCAGGCCCGGCGCCAGCAGGAGCGTCATGCGGTGATGCGTCAAGGCCAGGCCGCTGAGCAGGGGCAATGCGATGGGCACGGCAACCGGAAGCGCCCAGCGACCGGCGTCGGGCGCGGTGCGTTCGTCGAAGGCCACCAGCCACAAGGCCACGACAAAAAGCCCGTGCAGCGCGTAGACCTCGGCCAGCGTGGCCTGCGACCACCACAGCGGCGAAATGGCAAAGAGGGCTGCGGCCAGCAGCGCGGGCATGCGGCCGCCCACGACGCGCAGCAGCAGCCGGTAGAGCAGCACCACCGTCAGGCTGGCCGTCAGCGCGGAAAAGAGGTTGGCGCGATAGGCCGCATCACCGAACGGCAGCAGGCGTGTGCTCAGCCAGCCGAGCAGCGTGTAGAGCGGATAGCCGGTGGGATGGGCGATGCCGAGCGTGGGCAGGACGACCTGGAACTCCAGGCTGTCGTCGAACACTGTCACCACGGTCGGCGCGGCCGTGGCGACATACAGCGCCAGGCTGGCGATCCCCAATCCCCACGAAATCACGCGGTCCTTCACGTTTCTTTACTACCTCCTTTGTGTCAATCCGTGTACCCTATCTTTGTGTACTCCGGCGGTTTCATTTTGGTCTTCGCGTATTCTCTGGTACACTTGGCCGCAAGATGAAAAAATCGTCATCCGCACCCATCGTCTCGCATCTCGTTCGTTGTCAGGAGATCGCCCTCATGCGCTTCCGCCGGAGCTACCTGCTGGCCTTGCTTGCCAGTTTGATCGTCGCCATCCCTGCGCACGCAGCCGCTTCGACGCCCCCGGATGCGGCGCTGGTTCTGTCCATTTTCAGCAGCGCGCTGGCGCTCCTGCTTCCCATTGGCCTGACGCTGCTCGTCGCCGGCGGGCTGGAGCCGGAACAGGCCCGTCAAGCCACCCTGACGCTGCTGGCGGCGGTTGGCCTGGCCGTGCTCAGCTACTGGGCCGTTGGCTTTGCCCTGCAATTTGGCGGCATCGGCCTGGTGGACAGCCGCCCTGGCTTCGATGGGCTGGTCTGGGAGTGGTCAGCCCTGAACGAAAGCTGGGGCACGGGCTGGGGCATGGCCGGGCTGAGCGGCTTTGGCCTGCTGGGCGCCGGCGCCACTGCAGACGCCTATCTCCTCTTCCTCAGCCGCCTGCCCTGGGTCATCACCGCCGCGCTGATTCCACTCCTGGCCCTGCGCGGCCGCGCGCCTGCGCCTGTCACCCTGGTGGGCGGCCTGCTCAGCGGCGGCCTGCTCTATCCGCTGACCGGCAACTGGAGCGCCGGCGGCGGCTGGTTGGCTCACCTGGGCCGCAACCTGGGCCTGGGGCATGGCCTGGTTGATTTTGCCAACGCCGGGCCGGTCTTCCTCGTCGGCGCGGCCGCGGCCCTGGCCGGCATGTTGATCTTCCTGCCGCGCCACGCCCGCCGCGCCCCCGACGAGATCGTGCCCCTGCCGCCCGTACACTTGCCGCTGTTGACCATCACCGGCGCCGGGCTGCTGTTGGTGGGCGCGGTGGGCTGGGCGCTCAGCAACCCTCTGCTCGATTGGGCACACCTGGCGCCCGCGCTGGCCGCCGTTGATGTGCTGCTGGCCGGCGCTGGCGGCGCCCTGCTCCCCATCGCCTACACCTGGTTTGCCACCGGCCACGCGGACCCGCTCATGGCTGCGCGTGGGCTGGCGCCGGTACGGTCAGTGGCCTGGCCGTGGCCGGCTTCGTGCCGCCCTGGGCCGCGCTGGCCCTGGGCGCCTTCTGCGGACTGCTCACGCCCCTGCTCGCCTACCTGCTCGCCGAAGTGGTTCGCCTGGACGACCGCACCGGCAGCGTCAGCGTCTTCGGCCTCGGCGCCATCAGCGGCCTGCTCGCCCTGGCGCTGCTGGCGGACGGCCGCTTCGGCCAGGGCTGGAACGGCGTCGGCGCCGAAACGTACCTGGGCATCGCCGGTCAGGGCGTCAGCGGCCTGTGGCCCGCGGTCGGGTTGCAGGCCGATTGGCCGGGTCAGATGCAGGCCCAACTGGCCGGCGTCGCGGCCGAAGCCCTCTTCAGTTTCCTGCTCGCCACCCTCACCTTCGGCGCACTGGCCGTCCTCGTGCGCAGGAAATGAATCAAATCTGCTGCTCTCCCAGCTTCACCTCCCTCAGCACCGTGTAGACCGGGCCGCTTGACTTCAGGTCGCTGCGGATGAGGTAGCAGGCGGACACGGCCAGCGTGGAAAGTTCGCCCACCTCGAACAGCTCAACCGCGGCGCCTATCAGGCCGCGCTCGCGACTGGTGGCGTTGTCATTGATGCGGCCCAGGGTCAAATGCGGCCTGAACGGTCGCGCCTCGGTGGGCCAGCCCAGCGGTGAGACGCTCCGTTCGACCGCGGCAACCAGCTTCTGCAGGCGCTGCCCATGATCCACTAGCCCGACCCAGATCACGTTGGGCCGCCTGAAGTTGGGAAAACAGCCGCGGCCGGCCAGCGTCACCTGAAAGGGCGCCAGCGTGGGACCGATGCCGTCCAGGGCTGAGGTCACGGCCGCCACCTGATCGGGCTGCGTGTCGCCCAGGAATTTCAGCGTGATGTGAACATTCTCTGGGGCCACCCAACGCACCAGGCTTGGCGGCACAAGGGGTTGCAAGGCCATTTGCAGGGTTTTCAGTTGGCGGCGCGCCTCGTCATCCAACTCCACCGCGATGAAGGTACGCAGCGGCGACGGCAGGGCGGCGGGACGGCGAGAGGTTGGTGTGTCTTTCATTCCTACTCCATCATTCCTGGCTGGCCGCGCGGTAACGGCTCAGATCAATCGGGGAACCCCCCCCCCCCCCCCCCCCCCCCCCCCCCCCCCCCCCCCCCCCCCCCCCCAAAGTCACTTTCTGATAGGCGGCCGGATCGGATGGCCCGGCCGGTGTGTCCCAGAACACGGTGGCGTCAATGCCCAGTTTGTCGGAGCGTGATTTCTGGCCGGGGACGTGCAGCGCCGAAGGATCGAGCGAGCTGGAGGGCTGACCCGAAAAGAGATGCAGACCGCGGCCGGCTTGAAAGCGGGTGGCAATGGCCCATTCCACATCGGCCGGGTTGAACAGATCCACGTCACGATCCACCACCACCACATGCTTGAGCGATCCATGCCCCCGGAACGCGGCTTCGATGGCCCGCAGGCCGTCGCCCGGCGCCTGTTTGTCAATCTGCACCACCGCGTGCAGCCAACTGGCGCCGCCGGGCGTGATGTTGACATTGAGGCAGCGGCAAACCCGGTTGACTTCACTGAAGATCGTCGGCTCACGCGGCATCCCCATCAGGAGTTTGTGCTCCAGGCGTCCGGGCAAGAGCGCATGGTAGAACGGCCGGCGGCGGTGGGTGATGCAGTCCACTGTGAGCAGCGGCTGCTGGCGCACAAGATCGAGGGTTTGCGTCAGGTCCACGAACGGCCCTTCCGCGGCCAGGCGATGCGTCAGGCGGCCCTCGATCACCACCTCAGCGGCCGCCGGCGCCAGCAGGTCGCTGGTCAGGCAGCGCGTCAGCGGGGTGGGCGCCAGGGCCTGGGCAATGGTCAGCTCATCCACGCCCGGCGGCGGCGCCAGGGACGCGGCCAGCAGCACGTGCAGCGGCAAGCCGATGCAGATGGCAACCGGCAGGTCGCCCGGCGTTTTGCGCAGCGCGCTATCGGTGCCGCGGCGCTCCACCAGGCGCAGCGCAGCCTGCCGCGGCCCCAGGCGCAGCATACGATGAAACGAGGCGTTGGCCCCCGTGTCCGGATCGCGGGTGAAGAGCACGGCCGCGGTCGCGTACGGCCCGGCATCGCTGGCCCAATGGGTCAGGAACGGGATCGTTTCCAGGTTGGGGTCAGCTTCGATGATCTCCTGGCAGGGCGCTTCGCCGGCCGGTAGCACAGGCGACGGCTGCGGGTTGGCCAGGGCCGCGGCCAGGCGAAAGATGAGATCGCCCGGCGGGCAGGCGAGGGCCAGGCCGAAATGGCGGCGGTCCGCGGCCAGGCCGGTCACCACCTCGTAGTCGCTGCCGATCACCTGGCGGAAGCGCACGATGCGGCCCGGCGCTTCATCTTCGAGCGCGCCGCTCACCGCGGCCAGTTCCAGGCGGGGGTCAACCGGCCGGTCAATGGTGATGACCTGGCCCTGGGCTGTCGCAAGTTCCAGAAAAGTTCGTTGATCCATCGTTCGACTCACAAGAGCGCCGCGCGCGCCGCGCCGGCGGATACGGGGGTGATGAAGATTGCGGCCGCGCCGGCCCGGCGCAGGGCATCGGCGACCGTCTCAGCGGCGGATGGTTCGACCAGGGCGATGACGTTGCCGCCGCGGCCGCCGCCGCTGAGCTTGGCGCCGAACGCGCCGGCCAGCCGGGCCGCGTCCACCAGGCGGTCGAGGATGGGGGCTGAGACGCCCATCTCGGCCAGCAGGCGCTGGTTCTGGAAGAACAGCGCGCCCAGGCGCGGCCAATCGCCCGCCAGCATGGCCGCACGCCCGGCGTTGACCAGGCCGGCTATGTCGTCGAACAGCCCCTCGAAGCGCAGCGGGTCGGCCAGCCAGGATTGGCGCACGTCTCCCACCGTCTCACGCGTCGGGCTGGCGATGCCGGTGCTGGCAATCACGAGCCAGAAGGTGTGCGGAATGGCAAAGGGCTGCGGCGGCTGGCCTTTGACAAACCACACCGGCTGGCCGTAGGCAATGACGGTGTTGTCAATGCCGCTCGGCGTGCCGTGGTGCAGGCGCTCCACCTCGTACACCAGGGCTGACAGGTCGGCCGCGGGAATGGTCTGCCCTGCCCAGGCGGCCAGGGCGCGGCCGATGGCGGTGGAAACGGCCGCACCGCTGCCCATGCCGCCGGCCAGGGGAATGGTGGAATGCACGCTCAGCTCACCGGCAGGCGCGGCGCGCTGCAAAAAAGTCAGGGTCAGCCGCACCGCCTGCGCGAGGGGATTCACGGGCGGCGCGCTGGACAGCGCCGTGCGCTGTCCCAGGTCGGTGGCAGCGATCCACAGATCGGATGCGCCATCTTGCACGGTCAGGGTGGCCGTGGCCTGCACCTGGTGGACGGGCACTGCCATCGCCGGCCGGCCGTACACGACGGCGTGTTCCCCCATCAGAATGATCTTGCCCGGCGCAGAGGCCGTGTAGAGAGCGTGTAACATGTTACGGCCTGGGTTTCCAAATGATGTCATCAGGGATGTCGGCGCGCCCCGTGGCCGCGCGCAGATCCGCAACGAATGATGTGTGGTGCGACAGGGGCTGAAAAATGAAATACGCGCTCAGGTAATCCCTGGGCGAACCACCCCGTGCCATTTCGGCCTGCACCAGGCCGATCAGCTTCGATTTCCACTTGGCGTAGAGGACCTGATTGGCCTGCTGCAAAGCCGCCTCCGGATCCAGCGCGTTATCAATGAGGCTGGCATGGTGGAAGTGATGCACATAAACCGCGGTCGTGCGTGCGACCTGACCGCCCTGCTCAGCGATCCGCCAGCACAGATCCACATCCTCGCTGCCATAACCGTCGAACCGGGGATCGGCCACCCCGCCCGCGGCCGCAACGAAGTCAGCGTCCAACAGGGCGCAACAGGTGCCGATGAACATGGGCGGGCACACCATGGCCGCCAACTCGCGGCCGTGGGTGCTGCACATCAGTTCGTCGAACTCTTCGATGCTCAGGCCCCTGGAAAACGCATGGAACTGGCGCAGCGGCGCCAACTGCGGATGCTCCCTCTTGGTCGCGAACCAGGCAGCGGCGCTGTTGTCAGGCCCGAAAGGGTGGCTGAGCGTCTGGTGATAGTTCAGCGGGGCCAGCAGCTTGACCGCGGGATGGCTCTCGAACTCCGCGCGCAGTCGCGTCAACCAGCGCGGGGGCACGAGCACATCGCTATCCAGCAGGCAGATCGTGCGGCCCTGCGCCAGGGCTGCACCTTGCTGATTGGCATGCCCTGGCCCGACGTTGGTTGCGTTTTCGACCAGCCGGATTCGTGAGTCGTCGCGGGCGGCGGCGCGCAAGAACTGCACCACCTCTGGTCGCGAGTGATTGTCAATGATGATCAACTCGAACGGGTCATCGGTGTGCTGCAACAAGGTCTTCAGGCAGAGGCGCACATGCGCCTGGGCATTCCAGACCTTCATGATGATACTGACAGAATCCATATGCTTGCCCTAGTCGGTGTGCAGACGCGCCCTGCAGCGTGCTGGCCAACGAGCCACCTACCAAATACGGCACCTGCAATGCCTCCAGCGCATCTGGGCGTTGAGCTGCTGTTGCACAGCTAGCCGCTGGGCGCCCGACAGACTACGGATGCGCTCGATCAAGACGGCCTCGGCTTCACGGCTGGTGTCGGGAAAGAGTCGAATGGACATGATGGCTATTTGACCTCGAGATGATCCCAGACGCGGGTCGCAACTTTACCGGTGATGCGATTGACCGTGCGAATGGTGCGGTAGACGCCCGCGGTAATCATGCGCTGCACCTGTTCAAGCGCGGTCACGTCGCCCACGAGGCTCTCAATCCGGGTCAACACGGCATATTGCCGCTGCGCCATCGCCTGGTGAGTCTCGCCAATCGCGGCGGCGGTCGCGTCAACCCCCTCAGTTACGAGGTCGCTGGCACCGCGCAGTTGTTGCAGCGTTTGCTGATCCATCGTCACGTCCTTTCTCGCCCTTATTCCACGCCATCTTCACAGCATTGCTTGATCTGTGCATAAACCGCCGGATCGCGGGTCAGTTGCAGATGGTGGGTGCGCGGTAGAACTTTGAGGCTGTCCTTCGCCACGGGCGCCGACCCATCCCCTACCTGCGGCCGCGGGTGGACATTCGGCACAGCCACCAAACCATCGCCGAACAGGCGGGTTGCGAGATCCTGCGGATCGTCGGTCAGCGCGCCGACGATCAGATGATGTCGGGCATGGGAGAGCCAGGGCATCGGCTGTATCGCGGCCGCGCCGTCGCTGCCCATCTCTGCGGCCAGCGGCTGGGTCAGGCGCAGATCTTTGACACCCTGGCTCCAGACATCGAGAACGTTGCCCAGGAGCTGGGTGATCGGATGAGGCACGGCGTGCAGCACGGCGGTCGTCGCGCCTCCCAGGCGGGCCAATCTGGCGCCTTCGTGCGGGGTGCCAAGATAAAAGACCTGGCTCACGAGCAGCACCCAGGCCGCCTGTTGCTGGGCGCCGATATGGCAGGCGCCGCGTAGAATCAATCCGCCCATGCTGTGCCCGATCAGCAGGATGTCCTCCACCGGCGTCGGGTAGCACTCCAGTAGTTCATGCAGCAAAACCGCCAGGCGCGCACTGTTGTCCGCCAGCGCCAGCCCTGTGTTGTAGCGCACAAAAAATGGCGTGTAACCAAAATCTCTCTGCAGCAAGGCGCCATACGAGGTGTCATGCCCAGGGTCGGTCGGGTCAGGATAGAGCCAGATCCCTTCGTGACAACTCAGGCCATGCACCAGGATGCAGAGTTTGGTCGTTGGCCACGGGTGCGCGGCTAACACGGCTTCCTGCGTCAACGGCAGCGGCCGGCCCTGGTGGTAGAAAGCCATCTCAATGGCCAGGCCATTTTGGCGGGTGTGCAAATAGTCGCCCACAAAGCCGTTGGACAGGCTCGCCATCCAGGCCGCCCACACAGGCGGGCGGGCGGGTTGTTGGTTGGACACGGTCTGTACCCCTTTACGACAGCGCCCAGAAGCGCTGCCAGGTCTGGCCGGCAACTTCGCGGCTGCGTGCGGCGATGGCCTGTTCGTCCAGGAAGAGCAGTTTGCGCTGAACCATGAGCAACTGACCGGCCACCATGGTGGTGGTGACGTGACTGCCATCCGCGCCAAAGAGAACATGCCAGGGCAGATTGGCCGGGGTCAGCGGGGTGATGGGCGCGTAGTCGAGCAGGATGATGTCCGCGTACGCGCCGGGCGTCAGCTCGCCGATCGGTTTGGGGAAGAACTGACGCGCCAGGGCTGCGTTGTTGGTCCAGGCCATCTGCGCAATCTCGTTGCCGGTGGCGACGCGCGGGTCGCTGCACCAGGCCTTGTGCAGCAGGTAGGCGGTCTTCATCTCGGTGAACATGTTGTTGGAAAAGCCGTCGTTGCCCAGCACGACCTTGACGCCCCCGCGCAGCATGGCGGGCACATCGGCCACGCCCACCGCGTTGTTCATGTTGGAGCGCGGCTGATGCGAGACCCAGACGCCGGTCTCGCGCAGCAGGCCCATCTCCCAGGCGTCAATGGCGATGGCGTGCGCCACGATCGTCTGCGGCCCCAGGATGCCCCGGCTGGCGAGGCGGTCAATGGTGCGCTGGCCGTACTTGCTGAGGCTGTCATTTTGATCCGCCATCCCTTCCGCGGCATGGATGTGAAAGCCGGTATTCAAGCCCGCGGCCGCGTCCACACACGCGGCCAGGGTTTCGTCCGACAGCGTCAGCGACGCGTGCAGGCCAAAAGTGGCGGCCAATCTCCGGTCTCCGGTCTCCGGTCTCTGCTCTCTCATCCTCCGCAAGAAACGCACATTCTCTTCGATGCCGGCCTGCGCCTTCGCCGGGCCGTCGCGGTCGGTCACTTCGTAGCAGAGGCAGGCGCGCAGGCCGGATTGGATGACCGCGTCGGCGATCAGATCGAGCGAGCCGGCGATGACGTTGGGGCTGGCGTGATGGTCAATCAGGGTGGTGGTGCCGTGGCGAATGGCGTCCACCAGGCAAACCAGCGCGCTGAGGCTAACGCCGTCCGCATCCAGGGCCTTGTCCAGGGTCCACCACAAGCGGCGTAGAATTTCGGGGAAGTCCTTGGGCGGGTCGCCGGGGATGTAGAGACCGCGCGCGAAGGCGCCGTAGAAGTGGGTGTGCGCGCAGATTTGGCCGGGCATGATGAGCTGGCCGGCTGCGTCCAGGCGCTGCGCAAGCGGGAAAGCGGCCCCCATCTCGGCCGCCTGGCCCACTGCCCTGATTTCGTCCCCTTCCACCAGGACAGCCCCCCGCTCGATGATGCGATTGGCCGCGCCCAGGGTGATAACGGTACCGTTGGTAATGAGTGTTTGCATCGTGAACCTCATGTGAATAGGTCAAGCTCTCTGCTTGCCACGTATTTTGCCATCACGGTCTAATTGTGTAAAATTCAGTCAGATCAGAAGACTGCTGCGCTGTGTCTGATGATGACCAGCAAGGGGTTAGTTACCCTGTTTGTGCCAGCCTTTCATCTCTGGACGTTCGCCGAGCCGATCGCGGGCGAGTTTGCTCTCGGTTTGCACGCCGTCCACCTGATCCCAGAACGGCAGGAGCAGGCTGGACATTTCCTCCGCGTGATCTTCCATGAGAAAATGCTTGGCGTTGAGCAGATGCACCGCGGCGCCCGGCACGCGCTGCGTAAACCATTCGCGCTGGCTGGCGGGAATGGCCGGATCGTTCTTGCCCCAGATCACCAGCGCCGGTTTGCCGAGCCTGCGCAGCCCTTCATCCAGGAAGCGGTCCTTCTCAGCCGTTGTATCAATCGTCTGCATGATCTTGAAGAAGCTCTGCTGCCCGTCGTTGTGCGTCAACATGCGGCGGTAGACCTGCATGTCGGTCAGGCTGACGCTATACTGGCCGGTGACGCCCATGTTCCGCCAGGCCAGCAGCATCAACCGCGGCTGCAGCAGGGCGAAGGCCAGGCGGTTGAGGCCGGGCGTCGCCAGCAACCGCATGATCGCGGGCATCTTGTAGGCGCTGGCCTGCATGGGCGCGTTGAGCAGGGTGATGCTGGCGACCATGCCAGGGTTGCGAATGGCAAACTCCAGACCGATCGGCCCGCCTAGGTCATGCAGCACCAGGTGCATTGGCTTGAGCTTGAGTGTGGTCGCGAAATCGGCCACGAACTGGGCGAGCGCCGTCCACGAATAGTCACGGCCGGGCGGTTTAGCCGAAAGTCCCAGGCCGGGGAAATCAGGCGCCAGGACGAAATGACGCCCCACGCTCAGCGAAATCAGCTTGCGATAGAGGTACGAACTGGTCGGCACGCCGTGCAGCATGACCACCGGGCTGCCGTCGCTGCGGTCGCCTTCGGTGCGGTAAAAAATGCGCTCGCCGTTCACAGCGACATACGCGCCGGCCGCCTCGTGCGCACGAAACTGCGCGTCAGAATTACGAACTTGCATCAATGACTTTCCTTGTTTTTGAAAAAGGTGGCTCAGAATCGGAGTCTAACGTCTGATGCCCAGACATTCTTGAGCCGCTCCGCATCTATAGCTCTTACCGTCCCCAATCGGAAAAGCAAGAGAGACTGTTCAAGACAGTCCAGGCGTGATAAGCGTACCGTGGAGGCAACTCGTAATCCACTTGCGCTCCATTCTTGCAGGCTCACATCAGTTGAAGAACGCATGCCTGCTGATGTAACCACGGCCACAACTGCATCCTCTGCATCGAGCCAAAGGACAAGAACCGGGCGCCTTTTGGACGCCGTGGCGTTGGTAAAGGGAATATCTGCAATCCAAAATTCACCCGGGCGCATAATCATCGTAGAGTCCTTCATCCTCTGGCGCATACGAACTGAGGAACGCAGTATGATCGCGAATTGGTGATGAGATCGGCGCCAGGTGTAGAGAAGCGTCGAATGGTTTGATGATGAGTACCCAATGTCCCGATCCAATGCTGCCAACGAGCCACTCTGGTAGAGACAAACGCTCACCTGGCTCCAACTCCACTTCATAGGAAAGATTCATGAGTGTAGTCTTCATGATTACGATTCTCCTGGTTCTCCGATTACGAATTTGCGGTGGTGATTCCGCGGCCCTACGAGGCCTGGCGCGCAGAGCGTATCTTGCTGTCAATTTCCGCGACGAGCGCCTGATGCTCCAGCCACCAGGCCGGGTCCTTCTGCGCGTCCAACTCTTGCACGGTCTTGCCCTGCTGCTCCACCCAGGTGTAATACTTCAGGTTGTGCCAGCAGGCGCGGGCGTGCTGCGTGCCCTCACGGATCCAGTCGGTCTTTTGATCGTGGAAGATAGACTCGACGCGCACGGCCGCTTCCGTTTCGTCCATGCGCCCGTAGCAGGCGGTCATCGCTGCCATGACCGAGTAATAGCGGTCAATGGCATCGGTGCAGATGGTGACCACCGTCTCCTGACTGCCCAGGCCGTAGTATTTGGCCGTCTTGATCGCGCCGAGCACGTTGCAGACGCCGCTGATGCCGAAGATGGCCGCGAGATTCTGCACCGTTTCTGGCGCGATGCCGTAGCGCCGCTGCAGCGTTTCCCAACCGGCCGGCTCGGTCAGCAACTGCAGCCCCTTCTTGCACTCGATGTCATCCAGGCACATGATCGCGTCCATGTTGTTGACTTTGTGAATCCAGGTGACGTGCTTGTCGCCGATGCCCTGAATGTCGTGGCTGCCGTAGCCGTTGTTGTACATCGTGGGGCACTGCACCGGTTCCAGGCCGATGATGCGATGGTCCGGCCACACCTGCTTCAGGCGGTCGCCCGCGGCAATGGTGCCGGCCGAGCCCATCGCCGAGCAGTAGGCGGCAATTTTACCGTTGCCGATGCCCTGGCTGTGCAGGAGCGCGGCCAGCTCCACGATGGTGTTGCCGGTGACATAATAATGAAAACGATAGTTGCCCATCACCTCGAACTGGTTGAGCACCCGCACCTTCGGATCACGGCGCAGTTCCCAGGTCTTGTCGTAGATTTCCTTGACGTTGGACTCGGAGCCGGGCGTGGCGATGACGCGGGCGCCGTAGCTGCGGATGCGCTCGAAGCGCTCCTGGCTCATCTCCGCGGGCAGCACCACGATGCCGTCGAAGCCCATGCGGCAGCCCACCCACGCGCCACCGATGCCGTAGTTGCCGGTGCTGGGCCAGACGAGCGTGTGCTGGCTGGGGTCCACCTCGCCGAACAGCTCCTTTTCTACCAGCACGGAGTAGGCCGCGCCGACCTTGTGCGCGCCGGTGGGGAACTCCTTGCCGTAGAGGACGACGATGTTCGCGTCCACGCCGGTCAGCGCCGTGGGCAGCACCTGGTAGTAGGGCGTGTTGGCCGCATCCTTCCAGGTGATGTTGAACAGGTTGATCGGATCGAGCGGGTCTTCCGTCTTCATGCGCAGCGCAGCCGCGCGCGTCGCGGGCGCAATCGTCTCAGGGTGCAGCATCTCTTCGAACGTGGGGCCGGTGATGATGGATTTGTGTGTCATGATCTCGCTTTCTTTCTTTCTTTCTTTCTTTCTTTCTTTCTTTCTTTCTTTCTTTCTTTTTGCGCTGCGAGACAAACCTTCGAGCCCCGCAACCAATTGTTTGTATTTCCGTCAAAATTTGTCAACTTTGGTGGTTTGTTGTGCTTGTGTTATGACCTGTACAAGAGGTTGATGGACAGGTCACCCCGAGCTTCGGCAACTCCTACTCCCTCTCGAAGCCCTGGCTGCTGAATTTCAGGGTGCGACTGTTTTCGGTGACGATGCGCACGACGGTGTCTGGCGCGCCGCCGGGGATCTCGGCTTCGATTTCGAGGGTCACTGTCACCCCGGCGCCGACCAGGCCGGCGAGATGGGCGATCACCTCGTCGGCGATGCGGCTGGCGTCGCGGCCGACGCGGGCGGGGTCGAGGCTGACTGTGCCGTGGTAGCGTTTGGGGCCAGTCCGCGGCGCGGGGTCAGGCGCAGGCCGGGGCGTTGACCCAGGCCCAGGCCCAGGGCCAGGCGCAGGCTGCGGCGACGCGGGATCAGAGCCGCCGACCGGCAGCGCCACGCGCTCGGCGTCCAACTGCCGGCGCGCGAGCGCCGGCTTCACCAGCAGCCCCGGCGCACTGGTATCCGCCAACGTCACGCGCTGACCGCTCTGCACCCCGCGGTAGCGACCCGCGCGTTCGTCGAAGCTGTCGGCGTAGGCGAAGCTGTCCTGCTCCCAGGTGAGCAGCGCAAGGCCCGAACTGATCGCGTTGAGCAAGACCGAGGCGTCGCGCAGCCGCGGCAGGTAGTGATAGCGCGCAAAATCATCCACAAGCTGGCGGACGGACACGTGATCCCCGCGCCAGAGCGGGATGCGATCCAACCACATGCGCAGCATCGTGCCGGCGAGCGCGGTGACCAGGAGGTCGTCGTTCTTGAGCTTCTTGCTGGCGCGCACGGCCAGCGCATCCGAGCCGGTCAGCCGCAGCGCCTGCCAGGTGACGGGGGCCTGGGGCGTCCCCTGCACGGGCACGAGCAGCCACTGGTAGGTTTCCGGGAGCCGCGCGGTGACCGTGGTGTCGGCCGCGGCCCGTTGCGTCTCCGCTTGCTTGACCTGCAGCGGCGCGAGATCGAGCGTGACCTTCTCATCCAGGATGGAAGTCCAGGCCAGGTAGCTGCGGGTTGCCTCGTCGAGGTCCTGGAGCCGGTTCTTGTCGGCCGCGAGAAAGACGAGGGTGTTGCGGAAGAGGCGGGGCACGTTGCCGCGCGCTTCGAGGAGGGCTTGGGCCGCGGTTTCGGCGGCGTTGCCAGGCTCTTTGCTGTAGGGATGATCCACGCCGAGCACCACCAGCCGCGTGTCGAGTTCGTCCGAGATGTCGTGGCTCGACTGGGGCAGGGGGTGGATGCGGGAGAAGTCGCCCCGGTTTTCGAGATCACGGCGCAGGCGGCGGTCCAACTCCTGCACGATCTTGTCAGGCTGGCGCTTGAACTGCTCGGCGCGATCTTCCGCCAGCTTGGTGACGGTGGGCTGGGTCGAGTACCAGTAGCGCGGGCCGTCCTGGTAGAGGTAGGTGGCCGCGCTGGCCAGGCGGCGCAGGGCATCGCCGAAGACCGCGGGCGACTCGCCGGGCATGACGCAGCCGAGCTTGACGCGGCGGTCTTCGATGCCGCGGTGGGCCGCAGCCGCGGTGGGCGCGGAGCCGAGGTAGATGGCGCGCGCGACGCGGCGGCAGGCGGCGAATTTGCCCAGGTTGGGCACCTCGCCATCCAGCCGCAGCGGCAGCGAACCGGGGCCATCCACGTCCTTCTCGATCACCGGCACCCAGTTGTCCGGGAGGTAGCGCGTCAGCTCGAACTGCACGCGCGGGTCGTCAATCGCGATGTTGGCCGGCAGGATCAGCGGGTTGCGGTCGCCCTTCTCCCACAGGCTGTGGATCACCGCGGCCATCAGGCGCAGGACGCCGCGGGTGCGCTGGAATTTGATCAGCGTGGACCAGTCGCTGTAGAGCCGGTCGAAGATTTCCGGGTGGATCGGGTAGGCCGCGCGGATGCGTTTTTCGTAGTCGGCGTCGCGGCATTCGGGCGGGAATTCCTGATGCTGCGAACGGTAGAAGTCGGCAAAGGCGCGCGCCACCACGTCGCGATCCTTGAACTGGGCGGGGTCGCTCAGCGGCTCGAAGAGGCGCCGGCGCACGATCTCGAAACCTTCTTCGGCGCTGGCCGGCCGCCAGGAGGACTCGACGCGGCCCACGACGTTGCGCAGCCGATCGAGCGCCTCGCGGCCGCGCTGGCCGCCCACTTCGACGTCGTCGGCCAGGGTGTGGGGCGAGCCGGTGGTGTCGGAGGCGGGCAGGCTGATGACGAGCAGGCAGTTGCCCGCCAGTTTGGCCGACTCGGTGAGCACCTGGGCGAAGCTGAATTGGGTCTCGAAGCCGCCGGCCGGCAGGTCGCTCTGGTCGTGAAGCTGGCGCGCATAGGCCACCCATTCGTCGATCAGGATCAGGCAGGGGCCGTACTCCTTGAACAGCTCGCGCAGCGCGTCGCCGGGGCTGGTGGCGCGCTCGTCGTCGGCCTGGATGCGGGCGAAGGCGGGCTTGCCGCCGAGCTGCCAGGCCAGCTCGCCCCACAGCGTGCGCACCACCGTGCCGTCGGGCTTGACGACCGGGTTGCCGGGCGAGATCTTGTTGCCCACCAGCACCACGCGGCGGACGGTTGGGAGGGTCGTGGCTTCCGCCTCCGCCATGACCGCGTCGATGCCGGCCAGCTCGCTGGGCGCGATGCCGGAGAAGAGGTGATAGAGCGCCAGCATGGAGTGGGTCTTGCCGCCGCCGAAGTTGGTCTGGAGCTGCACGACCGGGTCGCCGCCCCGGCCGGCGAGACGCCGCACCGCGCCCACCAGCATGGCCTTCAGGCTCTCGGTGAGGTAGGTGCGGCGGAAGAACTCGACCGGGTCGCGGTACTCATCGGTCCCCTCGCCCAGGTGGACCTGCCAGAGATCGGCGGCGAACTCGGCCTGCTGGTAGCGGCCGCTGGCGACATCGGGGTGGGGCGTCACCACCTCGCGCCAGGGCTTGAGGCTGCCGGTGACCTGGCTTTCGATGGCGACGCCGGCGGTCTTGCGCTTCTCGCTGCGCACCTGCTCGTCGAAGCGCAGGCGCAGCAGCTCCAGCTTCATCTTTTCGATCTCGTCGGCTTGCGGAGCGGAGATGGCCGTCAGCAGGCGCGCGGCCGAATCGAGCGCGCGGTAGGCGTCATCGGTGGAGAAGGGTTCCTGGTGCGCCCACTTGTTGCGCACCTCGCGCAGCTCGCTGACCAGGGAGCGTTCCGAGAAGCCCAGGGTGTCGCGGAAGACGACGTTCCACTGATCCCACATCATGCGCAGCAGTACGGCCGCATCCATCTGCGGCTCGTCCTCGCCCTCCCGCCAGGTCAGCTCGTTGGGCCAGGCCGCGGTCACAGTGGTGATCCAGTATTTGCCGTGCTTATTTTCCATCTCCCGCGCAACAAACGGGCGCAATCCATCGCGCAGCAATTCCAGCGCCTTACCGACGCGTTCGTGGTTGGTGATTGCCATCAGATCTCCCCTTCTGGACAGGATGGACAGGATGAACAGGATGGATTCTTCGTTATCCTGTCAATCCTGTTCATCCTGTCCGAATAGCGTCTCCTATTCCATCTTTGACAGGATGTACAGGATGAACAGGATGGGTTGTTCGTTATCCTGTCAATCCTGTTCATCCTGTCCGAATAGCGTGTCCTATTCCGTCTTTGACAGGATGTACAGGATGAACAGGATGGGTTGTTCGTTATCCTGTCAATCCTGTACATCCTGTCCGAATAGCGTGTCCTATTCCGTCTTTGACAGGATGTACAGGATGAACAGGATGGATTCTTCGTTATCCTGTCAATCCTGTTCATCCTGTCCGAATAGCGTCTGCTATTCCATCTTTGACAGGATTCACAGGATGAACAGGATGGATTATGCTCTATCCTGTCAATCCTGTACATCCTGTCCAAATCCTGCCTTACGATACGTCCGGTATTTTCTCTTGACATCCAGGCGGGCGGCCCCGAAGTTGATCAATAGACCGATTTCGATGCCAGTGGCCGTGAGGTAGTTGACAAGCTGGACTTCATGAGTCGTATTGAGCGCCAGCACGGCCTTGTTTTCGATGAGTATCCGGCCCTCGACTCGCATATCAGCAGAAAAATCTCCCACCACGATGCCGTCGTAGTACACCTGGATCGGCACCTGGCATTCGACGCGCAGACCAGCCTTTCTCATTTCATGAGCAAATGCGTTCTCGTACACCGATTCCAGAAAGCCCGGCCCCAGGGTCCGATGCACCTTCATGGCACAGCCGATGATCTTCTCTGTCAGTGCTTCGTCTTCCATATCGTCCTCCTAAACTTTGACAGGATGTACAGGATGAACAGGATGGATTCTTTGTTATCCTGTCAATCCTGTTCATCCTGTCTGAATAGCGTCTCCTATTCCGTCTTTGACAGGATGTACAGGATGAACAGGATGGATTCTTTGTTATCCTGTCAATCCTGTTCATCCTGTCCGAATAGCGTGTCCTATTCCGTCTTTGACAGGATGTACAGGA
Organism: Candidatus Amarolinea dominans; assembly: GCF_016704685.1. NCBI lineage: Bacteria > Bacillati > Chloroflexota > Caldilineae > Caldilineales > Candidatus Amarolineaceae > Candidatus Amarolinea > Candidatus Amarolinea dominans. Next base: position 225,084 of record NZ_JADIZS010000004.1, on the reverse strand, counting down.
TGAACAGGATGGATTCTTTGTTATCCTGTCAATCCTGTTCATCCTGTCCGAATAGCGTGTCCTATTCCGTCTTTGACAGGATTTACAGGATGAACAGGATGGATTCTTCGTTATCCTGTCAATCCTGTTCATCCTGTCCGAATAGCGTGTCCTATTCCGTCTTTGACAGGATTTACAGGATGAACAGGATGGATTCTTCGTTATCCTGTCAATCCTGTTCATCCTGTCCGAATAGCGTGTCCTATTCCATCTTTGACAGGATTTACAGGATGAACAGGATGGATTCTTCGTTATCCTGTCAATCCTGTTCATCCTGTCCGAATAGCGTGTCCTATTCCGTCTTTGACAGGATTTACAGGATGAACAGGATGGGTTGTTCGTTATCCTGTCAATCCCGTTCATCCTGTCCGAATAACTCGCCCTGCTCGGGGCGCGGCGCGCCCCTCTCGCGCGCCAACCGCGTGATCTCCGGCCAACTCTGTACAAGACTATTATACGCCAAAGCTTCCGTGGCGCGCTTCTTGCGTTCGCAGATCGTGTAGAGCCGATAGGCCAGCTCGCGGGCTGGCTCGGCCTGGCTGCCCAGCTTGCTGACCAGCGCGGCCGCGGCCGACTCGCCGCTGGTTTCGAGCACGCGCACGAGCTGATGCACGGCCTCCCAGGCGGTCAGGCGCTTGTCGGTGGCGGGGTCCCAATCCGCGGGCAGCTCGGTCGGCTTGAGTAGGCGCACCTTGCCGTGGCTCGATTTCAGGATGCCCGCGTCCACCATGCCGGCGACGCTGGTGTTCTTGGCCTTGGAGAGGGTTTCGGCCACGCCGAATTCGCCCTCGGCGAAGCCGGACCCCTCGAACCAGGCCAGCGCCCAGCGGGTGTCCGCGTCGAAGTCGCCCTCCTGCTCGGCCAGCGCCTCGTCCAGGGTCTGGTTGATGAGCGCCAGCGCCTCACGCACGGTGAGCGGCCGGCCCGCGGCGTCGAGCACCCGTGCGTAGCGGGTGTAGACCGCCATGCCCGGCCCGATGGCCGCCTGCGCCAGGTCCACCGGCGCGATGTTGCCGCGCTGGAGGTGAACCAGCGCGACCGGCAATTCGGCCTTGAGCGCGGCTACGAACTCGCGCCGCGTGGCAGTGGGCGCGTCGGCCGGCCGTTTGCGGCAGACGAGGACGATGCTGGAGGCGAGGGCATTACGGTTGGTCTTGAGGTTGCTAGTATATTCTGTACGCATTGGCCAGGTACCACTGATCGCAAACCCCGCCTGAATGACGGCGTCAAGAAAGGTCTCCCACCCAGTTGAGGCGGTACCTTCGCTCTCCGTCTCAGATTGTCTGAAAGCATAGTATATCGTGACAGGGAAACCAGTATGAGCTAGTTCCACAAGGCGATGCATCGCGCGGGTCATACCACTCATGAAAAAGCGCTCAGCATCTTTCTTGGTGGCATGTCGGTAGGCAAACGCCACCAATTCATCAGTCTTCGGGACAGTCATGGTTGCAAAGAGGTTCGGTAGAACTGCACTCAGTGAACGCCGCATCCACAAATAGAAGAAGTCCGAGATATCAGCATACGGTACATTGTCAAAATAGGGCGGATCCGTCGACACGATCTTCCCCACACTGATGGTCTGTGTTGTGGCTTCTGCTTGCGAGGCTTCGCCATAACCGACCTGAGGCAGCCTAAGCATCGCGTTGGTGATATACTCAAACTGTCCAATAATGTTGCCCGTAGAACTACTCATAGGATTGCCTTCTGCAAAGTCCCAAGTCATAGGCAGGACTTGTCGAGCAAAGACCTGTTGAACCATTCCACCAGCGTTATCCCAGAAATTGAGCGTTGCAGAACGATTCGACTGGCGACTCACTCCGATTCCCAAGTAGACAGCCACGGTGTCTGCATAAGCGGTTGCACGATCACCGCCACTATCGAGACTACGACCATCATCAGACAGGCCAGCAACAACGGCGTCGCGTTTCACTCGCGCGCGTGCCTCATACACCAATTCGGCGAGCATTGATAGCAGTACCAACTGGCGGCCGGTAAAGAGTTGCGAGAACTGCTCCATGCCATAGGGTTTCACTCCGAGATACTGTGTACTACCAGAAATCGTCACCTCAGGTTTCCACTCTGGCTTTGCCGAGCGTGCTATTGCTTCTTGCTCGACCGTTGGCGGGAGGTACACGCGTCCGCGTTCGCCCTCAGCCACGATAGCCATCAGCCGCGCGCCCATGCGTCCAGCCTTGCCTTCGGCCTTGATATAATCACCGGAAATCGGCGCGCCGGACATCACGCAGGCGAAATTCGCCCGCGCCAACTTGGTGCCATTCTTCGCCGCCTCTGCATCCTTCGGCTTGCCCACCTTCACCGTGAAGCGGTAGCCGGGCGAGGAAGTAGGAGGTAGGAGGTAGGAGGTAGAAGATAGGAGATAGGAAGTAGGGGAAGCGCTGCCCCCCCTATTTCCTACCTCCTCACTTCTATTTCCTACCATCACCGGCTCGACATACGCTTCCTTGCCCGGCTTGGTGGAGAGCATGAAGGTGGAAGCGAGCGGCACGTCCACCTGGTTGAAGGCGGGATTGGGGCTTTTCACCGTGCGCGCCCACAGCCAGGCGATCACCGTGAGCTTGCGCCCCACCAGCGGCTTCAGGTCAGGCCGCTCCTGCGCCATCGCCGCCGTGATCTCGATCTTCGGGTACAGATGCCCGATCCGCTTCTCCGCCTCATCGCGCATCCACTTCCCATAATAGCGCACATCCTCCGCCAGGCCCGCCGCTCCGCGGTAGGAGATAGGAAATAGGAGAGAGGAAGTAGCCCCTTTAGCGCCGCGCCTATTTCCTACCTCCTCACGCCTATTTCCTACCTCCTCACGCCTATTTCCTACCTCCTCACGCCTATTTCCTACCTCCTCACGCCTATTTCCTATTTCCTCTCTCCTACTTCCTGGATGCACCGGCGGCTTGCCGGCGAACTTGGGCGGGATCTCGATCATCGCTTTGTTGATCAGCACCGCCACGGGGTTGAGGTCGCTGGCGTAGGCTTCGAGGCCCAGGCGTTGCGCCTCCAGCGGCAGCGCGCCGCCGCCGGCGAAGGGATCGTGGAACGCGGGCAGCTTGTGGCGGTCGAAGAGCTCGCGGGCGCGCGGGTGATCGGCGTTCTCCGCGCAGGTGTAGCGCCAGCTCTGCCAGATTTCGTCGCGCGCCTGCTGCAGCACCGTCTCGTTGGTGGTGTTCTCCCACAGCACGAGTTGCCGGATGATCTCGAACAGCCGCTCCCGCTCGAGGTCGGCGGCGCACTCTGGCAGGGTCGGCTCCGGGCCAGGGTCGGGCGCGGCGTGATTGCCCTGTTGGTAGGCTTCATCGTGCGCAGTTTTGCGCTTGCTCCAGGCATTGCGCCGCTTGGTCAGCTCCCGGTTGGCCGCGCGGCGCTTGTCCGGGTCGCTCAGCAGCAGCTCGGCATGTTCGGACGGATCGTCCACCATCTGGCTGAAGATCACCGCCCGCGCCGCGGCCAGCGGTCGCCGCGCCCACCACAGGTGCAGCGTCGAGGGGTGGCCGTGACGGATGGATTTCTCCCGCGCCGACGCGGCGTTGATCGCGTCAAGGGGGAGGGCGACTTCGATGAGTTTCTTCTTGTAGGTCATGTGGTTTCCTGGGCCGAGTTTGCTCATGGTTTGCTTATGCAATTACGTGTCATAATTGCGCAACACGCAATTATCACGTAATTCCTGCGCAATCGCGGGCGGAAAAGGCTGGCGGCGTCCGAGCACGATCACGACGGCGCCTCTATGTCACCGGTTTCGATTTTCTCCCGGCCGGGATACCAGCGGGCGCCTTTTGTGTGACCGACCTTATGGACATGCCCATCGGCCTGCAATGCGCGCAGCAGCCACTGTACCTGGTCACTTGAGAGCGCAGGCAGAACCTGGATCAGCTCAGCTAACTGGCTGCCCTCCTGTGCGTTATCCTGGATGTGCTTCAACAGCAACGCCTTGTTCGTCTCTCGATCCAGCCCGCGCTGGCGCGTGTAGACCCCACCTTGTCCCAGAAAGGTATACAAAGCGCGCGATAGCATGTAGCGCACACCGCGGCCGCGCCCGGTACGTTCAATCAAGCCCTGGTCAACCAGGAAAGGCAGCCGGTCGCGGAGCAGATCAGGTATCGGTTGCTCCCGGTGCACCAGATCGAGAAGGAGGAAGTCCTGCGTGACAAACGCTGCCAGCCGTTCCTGGCCAACCTGTTCCAGAAAACGTAAGAACTGTGGGTCTTGAATCTCGCCGTGAAGGGTGAGCGCCACCTGGTATTCATCGCTCTCGCGGAAGTCCGGCTGCGGCTTGCTCTCGCGGATGCACTCTTCGAAGATCCGGTTCATCCCTTGACCCGCCCGCTCAACCAGGCCGCAGCGCGCAAACGCTTCAGCGATCCGCCGGTTGCGCGGCGCCTGCCGCCAGAGGATGTTTTCGAGGGTGATACCTGGCGGAAACCCGCCCGGACTCACGACTTCCAGACGGCGGGGGTACTGGCGCACAAAGACCGACCCCGGCAGGCGGTAATCCCGGTGGCTAACGGCGTTGAGGATAGCTTCGCGCACCGCGGCCTCGTTGAAAGTGGGCACGTCCAGCATGACAAAGCCGTACTGAAAATGCTGTTTGTCGTTGCGGAGGTTGATCTTGTGCCAGATTTCGTCCTGGAACAAAAAGAAGCCCTGGCGGTATTCCTCACGCTGGGCGGCCGGGCCAGTGACATCGCTCGAACGGTATTCGAAGATGACCTCCGCCTGGCCCAGGTATTGACCGAGTGCCTGGCGCGTGCCAAACAACACCAGCGCGGCGTAGGTCACGCCGCCGCGCACCACCAGTTCAGCGTCCGCCAAGAGTTGCGCGACAGGAAGCGCTTCCAGGGCTTTGTTACCCGACTTGCGCTGCCACATGGCGCGGAAGTGGCCGATGGCCGCAGGATCGAGATCGGCCAAAGTCGCACGGGGGCAGATTTCCGCCGAGAAATCCGGCCCAGCCTCATCGAAAATGCGCTTGAGCAGATCGGGGGTCATCGGGATCAGGTCTTCGCCGCCGCGCATCCAGTAGGCGCCGTGGTATTGGATCGGCACCCCCATAGGGCGCGAGGGGACACTGAACACGATCACGCGGCCGTCGGGATGCTGGAGGGCTGCAACATCCACGCGCAGCCGCAGCCGCTCGATCAGGCCGGCCTTGGTACGTTCCAGATCGGCGAAAGCCTGGCTGCCGACGATATGCCGGGGGCGCTTGTCGGTGACGCCCAGGATCATCGTTCCGCCGCCCTCGTTGGCAAGCGCCACGCAATACTTGACCAGTTCCTCGAAGTCGTAGCGATTCCTCGCCTCTTTGAACTCCAGGTGCTCGTCTTCCCCGGCGCTCAGCCAAGCTTGGAGTTGGGGCAGATCAATGTTCATCCGGGTGCCTCCCCGCGTGCCCACCACAGGCGCAGCATGCTTGGATGGCCGTGACCCCTTCGGATGGATTTCTCGCGCGCCGACGCGGTGTTGATCGCGTCGAGGGGGAGGGCGACTTCGATGAGTTTCTTGCGGGTGGTGGACATGCGTCATTCCTGGCCCAGGACGCCGTTGGCGGCACGGGCTTCGATCCGCACGGAGAACCAGTGCGGATCGAAGGTGAACTTGGCTGGGGGGCTCTGGTTGATTTCGAGCGCTTTGCGTGCGCGCAGCACCCCTTGTCCAAAGCGATTTGTGTACCCCAGGACGCGGATAGCCTCAGCGATGACCGGATTGCGATAGCCAACGGCGTACGGGAAATTCTTCGGGGACGCCTCGCCATAAAGCCCGCCTGGGTTGTTGATCTCGATGTGATCGGGGAACCAGTAGAAACGCACGGGCGCGTTCGATTGATAATTGCGATGCATGATGGCATTGATAAGAAGTTCACGCACAGCAACCTTGGGGTAGTCGCTGATCATTGCCTCACGCAGCGCGCTCACCGGCACAGGATGCTGGCGCAGGTTGACATCCATCAGGAGGTCGAGGGTTTGCAGGATCGTGTGCAAATCCCCCATCGCCCGCTTCTCATCAATCACATCACTGCTCATTTCACCGCCGGCATACCGCACGAACTGAACGTAAGCCCCCGGCAAGTAGTAGGTAGGCTCATCTGCCAGGAGCAGGACACCCGCATGGGTGGGACAATCTTGCTTGAGATCGAACAAACGCAGGCTGGCGAGTTGCAGCTTGAACGGACGCTGGTTCTCAACGATCACCTCCTCGGCCACGGCGCGTCGCAAATAGGAAAGATAGAAGCGTTCCTGGGAGAGATCGGCCAGCGTGCTCTCCAGGCAAGGCAAGGCATCGAAAGACCTGGCGTAGGAAATGCGCCGCTCACTGAGAATACGCTCCTCTTGCTCGCTGGCGGTTGCGCGACGAGGGCCAACGCGAATCCAGACTCTGCCTTTGTAGCGCACCGGGGGCAGGTCCGAAGGCAGAACTTCGACCACCGCCAGATCGCCACCCGGCAAGGAGTGTCTGCTCACCGTGATGGCCGGGAGCGGTTGAATGTTTCCGTCGGAGCGCAACGCGGCGAGGTTCTGAAGCAAATCATCGGTGACAGAAAGACCGTTGGGGCGCCCGTCGTCGCTTGCGCCAACGATGAGGTATCCGGGCTGGCGATGATTGGGGAAATCATTCGCGAAGGCGCAGATGGCCTGTCCGAATTTGTCGGTGTTATTGGTAGACACAGTGCGCTCAACGCGATCGGACTCCAGTTCGGACAGCATGGTTTGGAGTTGTTCTTGGCTCAACATAATAGATTGCCTCTTGGTTTGAGCTTCATCTTGGCGCCCCCGCCCGCGCCAGCAGCCCGGCAAAATCGTAGTTCACGCTCGTCACGCCGAAGTCCGGTTCGCGGTTGAACGGCCGGCGCAGGTAGTGGACGCATTGCGTATTATCGCTCAGAAATTCGACAAGCGCCAGAATGTAATCGTCCGGCTTGTTGAGCGAGTAGAGGATCTCGTTCTTGGTGACCGTCACCGTCTCCGCGCCGGTGATGCGCCCCTTCACCTCGATGAAGCGCAGCTTGCCCGTGCCGGGCACGCGGCTCTCGATGTCGTAGCCGAGCTGCTCGAACTCGCGGTCGCTCGGCGCGAAACCCAGGCCGCGCTCGACCGCCATCACGCTGGCGCGGGCGCGGGCGGCCGCGGCCTGCTTATCGGCAGTTGCGGCTGGCGCCGGCGTGCTCCGCCCGTTCATGGCCGCCAGCAGCCCCAACGGCACGATGAGCGCGCCGCCGAGCACTACGGGCGGCAGCGGCGAAATCTGGGCTTCGAGCTTCAACTCCTCCAGCCGCTTCTGCAGTCGAGCTTGCAGATTGTCGGCGCGCTTGCGCGCTCGCCCGAGTTCAGCCGGGCATTCGGCTTGCCGGCCTGCTCCTGCAGCTTGAGCTGCTCGGCGCGGTAATCCCAGTAGGTGATCTCCTTCATCAGCCGATCCTTGACCGCGGCCTCGGTCTTGGCGTTCAACGCCAGCTTGGGGCCGCGCACCTCGGCCAGGTGCTCCGGCACGACATGGGCGATGGCGTAACCCTGCGCCTGCTGTTCCAGGCCCCGCGTGATCCAGGTACACTCCGGCCGGTCGAGGAGCGCGTCCACGCCCGGTTCGCCCTCGGCCAGGGGCGATAGTCGAGATAGGGCGCGTAGTGCAGATGGCGCGCCGTGCCGTCAGCGGCCAGTTCGACATAAAGCATCTGCCTGGAAATGACGCGGCGTTCACCGCTGCGCGTCAGGCTGGCGTCCTGGATCGCGTGCTCCAGGTAGAAAAGGACGCGGGGCTGCGTACCGGGGTCGCGCTCGTCCACCAACACCGCGCCGCGCTTGAGCAGATCGCGCTGTCGTTCGAGGGTGAGATCGAGCACCGCATCCAGCAGCGGATGGCCTGGACAGACGAACGCGGCCGGCGGTTGACCGGGCGGCGCGATCAGCTCCTTCTCGAAGACGATGCGCTCGTAGCGCGGCAGCACCGGCTCGCCGATCCCGATCAGCCGGTCGCGGTTGCGCACCGGCGCCGGCACGTGGGTCACCTCGTAGCGGCGCGGCTCGCGCTGCCGGGCCGTGCCGCCCAGGCGTTGGAAGGCTTCCTGGAAGAACGACTCGATGTAGTGCGGCTGCAGGCGGCGGGCCTCGGCGCGCTCCATCTCCTCACGGATGCGAAAGACGCGGCTGGCGTCCATCACATCGCGGGCCAGCGCGCCCTCTTCCAGCAGGTTCTGCAACTGCTCCCGATCCAGCGCATGATCCAGCACGGTCGTCAGGCGGGCGCGCACCTCGGGTTGATCGCCGTAGCGGATCGCCTCGATGAGCAGATCGCGCAGCGGCTTGCCCTCGAATTGCAGCTTGCCGAGCACGTCGAAGACCTGGCCGCCCAGGGCCTGGCGGGCCTGCTCCAGCTTCTCCAGCAGCCGGCGGTAGACGTCGCCCTCGCGGGTCTCCTCGGCCACCAGGTTCCACAGGTGGCAGACCTCGGTCTGGCCGATGCGGTGGATGCGGCCGAAGCGCTGCTCGAGGCGGTTGGGGTTCCAGGGCAGGTCGTAGTTCACCATCAGGTGGCCGCGCTGGAGGTTGATGCCCTCGCCCGCCGCGTCGGTGGCCAGCAGCACTTGCGTCTCGGGATCGTGGCGGAACGACTCCTGCGCCTGCAGCCGCTCCTCGCGGCCCATGCCGCCGTGGATCATCACCACCGCCTCGCGCCGGCCGAGCAGCGTGGTGATGCGCTGCTCCAGGTAGTTGAGCGTGTCGCGGTGTTCGGTGAAGAGCACCAGCTTCTGCCGGGGCGAGGAGACCGGATGGGGCCCGGCAGGCGCCCCTGCTCTGCCAGGCGGTTGGCAATGGCCGCGGGCGTGAAAATTTCGCCCAGCAGGCTGGCAAGCTGGCGCCACTTGGTGTCTGTGCCGCTGCGCCGGACGCCCAGGGCCAGCGCTTCCAGGTGCTTCAAGGTCGCGATCTCGGCCTTCAGCTCGACGATCGTCCGGGCGGCGGTGGCCTGGTCGAGGATCTCCTCCTCGACGGTCTCGACCTCGTTCTCCGGCGCTTCTTCTAGGTCGTCAATGTCGTCGGCGTCGAGCACCGGGCTATCTGTCGCGATCGCCGCGGCAGCGCCCCGCTGTAACAACTCCAGTTCGCGCAAGCGCCCCTCCAGCCGCTCACGCCGCCGGCGCAGCGATTGGTAGATCGCTTCGGGGGAGGATGCCAGCCGCCGCTGTAGGATGGTCAGCGCAAAGCCAACCGTGCCCGCGCGCTTGTCGTTCTGCAGCGCCTCGGCGCGGTTGAACTCCTCGCGCACGTAGTCGGTGACGGCCCTGTAGAGGTGCGCTTCGGCCGGCGAGAGTTTGTAGGGCACGGTGTAGGCGATGCGTTCCGGGAAGAGCGGCGTGCCATCGAACTTGAGCAGGCGCTCCTTCACCATGCGGCGCATCAGGTCCGAGACATCGGCCGCGTGAACGCCGTCGCGGGGTCGGCCCTCGAAGCGGTCGCCGTCGAGCAGCGCCATGAAGAGCTGGAAGTCCTCTTCTTTGCCGTTGTGCGGCGTGGCCGTCATCAGCAGGAAGTGCCGCGTGAGGGTCGAGAGCAGTTGGCCCAGCCGGTAGCGCTTGGTGACCTTGAGTTCGCCGCCGAAGATCGAGGCCGACATCTTGTGCGCCTCGTCGCAGACGATCAGGTCCCAGCGGCAGTCGGGCGCCTGGAGCTTCTGCTGCACATCCTCGTTGCGCGAGAGCTTGTCGAGCCGGGCGATGACCAGGTTGGTTTCCAGGAACCAGTTGCCGGTGCGCGCGGCTTCGAGCTTGTCGTTGGTGAGGATTTCGAAGGGCAGGTGGAAACGACGGTAAAGCTCATCCTGCCACTGCTCGGCCAGGCTGCCCGGGCAGACGACCAGGCAGCGCTGCAGATCGCCGCGCGCGATCAGCTCCTTGATCAGCAGGCCGGCCATGATCGTCTTGCCGGCGCCGGGGTCGTCGGCCAGCAGGAAGCGCAGCGGCTGGCGCGGCAGCATCGTCTCGTAGACGGCCGTGATCTGGTGCGGCAGCGGCTCGACGACGGAGGTGTGCACCGCCAGCACCGGGTCGAACAGGTGCGCCAGCCGGATGCGCTGCGCCTCGGAGACCAGGCGGAAGCGTGCGCCGTCGCCGTCGAAGCTCCAGGGCCGGCCGTGCTCCACGACCTCGAGGCGGGCCTCGTCGTGGCGATAGAGCAGCTCGTTCGCCACCCGGCCGGTCGCCGTCTTATAGGTCAGCTCCAGCGCCTCGGAGCCGAACCACTGCACGCTGACCACCGTGACCAGCGCGTCGGGCAAGATGCCGCGCAACGCGACGTTGGGCTGGAGTTGTTCGAGTTGGGTCATGCCGGTAAGCTCCGATCTGAACTATATTGATTCCGCCGCGGTCGCGCAGCGCGTGGTCAAGCGACGTTCGCAAGGAATCGGCTACGAAGCGCAGCGCATCCAGGAAATTGCTCTTGCCAGCGCCGTTAGGCCGCACCAGCGTTATCGTTTCTTCCCCCTGCTCATAGCGTGGGCCTTCGCGTTTGGCGCTAATTTACATCGCTGCCAGAAGCTCGGCGAGCGCCTTCAACGATTCATGGTCGAAACGCCACACACCGGCCAAAGCAGCCTTTCCGGGATCTCGATCCGGTTCGTTGTGTGTAGCCAGGAAGGCGTGAATTTCGGCCTTGCTGCGGCGGTGCGCTGGCGGCGGCTGGCGATGGCCGGACTGTGTCAGTGTCGCGACTGCGCTCTCGATGAAGGCGTGCGCCGGAGTCGCCAGCGGATCATCCGCCACGGTTGCCAGAAGCAGTTCCTCAAGCGCGCCCTGCCGGTCGGAGTCGGGAACGATCACAATGCCGGTGCGAGGTATGACTCCTTCGGTTAGCAGCCACGGCTGTTTCGGTGCCGTCAGCCCGGCGTTTATCAGCGCATCTTGTACGGAGACAAAGGCCGCTACGGGGTTGTCGTCGGCGTCTCGCACCACGACCAGATTCATTACGGTGGGATACGCTGACTGTTTGACCAGTGATTGGAGATTTTCACGTAAACGTGTCTTCCCGGCGATTGGCATAATCTGGATATCATTGCGTTTGAGATCTTTCAGCCATGCCTCGAAGACATCACGTTCGTGGTTGCCTTCAACCAACAGGAGCTTCGTTTTCTGGATCTCATTTTTCTTGTCCATCAGCGGACCTCCTGCTCCGACTCAATCGCCGTAGCAAGTTCATCAGCAGTATAGTCTACCACGCGAGTGCCTTGCTCTGTCAGGTCGAAGCGACAAAGCCGCAGATCCTCACGAGTATTCAGAGAGACCACGGCGCGATGGGCCGCGCGGATGCACTCGTCGCTATGGGTGGCTGCAAAAACCTGGACATTCAGGCGTCGCGCCGTCTGCGCGATCATCCGCCATACTCCCGGCAACGCTGAATGGTGCAGGCCGTTTTCAACCTCATCCAGCAAAACCATGCCATTCTGGCTCCCCGCCAATGCCAGCGCAATGGATAACACACGTATCATGCCATCGCCCATCAGAGGTACCGGCATGAGGTGCTGCGCGCCTAAATCGCCGTACAGCACGCTGCCCCCGCGCGTAGCAACTACGGTCAGTCGCCTCAGTCGTGGCTCGATCACACGCAGCGCCTCGACAACCGGCTCATGCTGCCGCGCAATCTCCAGGCGACTGAAACGCTGCGCAACTGTCTGCGCATCGGGCACGCTGCGGGCCGGGATGTACACGACAGCGCTGGCATCCTCCAGATCTGTCAGAGTTTGGCGACTGGCTCTCTGTGTCAAATCCGTGACGGTACGGCCGACCGATGTCACGGGCGAACGATATTGAAATGCCAGACCCTGGGTTGCGCCGATCATATTGGCGCTCTCCAGCACCCCGCCTGAGCCATTTTCCCGCCTGCTTCCAAACGTTGCCTTGATCCGCAGCTCTCTCCATCCTGGCATCTCCTTGGTCCTGGGTGGAAATGCGCCGGCCACATCGGTGGCTTCGAGGCTGATTTCCTGAGTTCGATCCCAGTTGTGAAACAGCGATTCCATAATCTCATCCTGATCCGCGCCAGGGCCGTAACCGCGCAACTCGTTCAGCCGTACCATGACATCGCGCGGATTGCCAGGTAGCGATAGGAGCAACAAGGCTTCCAGTACAGCCGTTTTGCCGGAGTTGTTCTTGCCCAGCAGCAGGTTGATTCTGCTCAAACCATGCAGCTCGGCTTGATGATGACATCGGAAATTCGTAATTCTAAGAGTGTAGATCATTAGAACACCTCCAAAGGGACTTCTTTGTCCTTGGCCAGTGGGGTCTGGTGCATTTCAAATAGGCCTCGAGTGTATGCGCCAGGGATCGAAGTTCGTCGAAGCGACGGCTCATGAATCCCGCGTGACGGTCTCCATTATACCGGCATCACATCGGCCCCGCAAAAGAAACCCGGCTTCGGATGAGAAGCCGGGTTTCTGCCATGCAAAAGAAACCCGGCTTCTACGAGAAGCCGGGCCTTTGGGAACTCTTCAGCTTGCCGGGCGCGGGGTCGGCCAGGCTACCGGTGCAGCCAGGGGATGTACACCGGCGGGGCGTAGACGTTCGGGAAGTTGTAGAAGAAGGTGTTGCCTGCCTGCACCTGCACGCCGACCTGCTGCCAGCCGGCGTAGAGCGGCGGCGGCACTTCTTCCAGCAGATAGGCGCCGGCGCTGATGTCGGGCAGGGTGTAGGAGCCGTCGTTGCCGCTGATGATGGTGGTGACCAGGGTGTTGGGCGGACGCTTGAGCTTGATGACCGCGCCGGCCAACGGCGGCTCGCCCGCGTCCAACAGATTATTACGGTTGAGGTCGTTGAACACGATGCCGGCCAGGTGCCCGGTCTGCGGCATGGGCGTCGGCGTCAGGGTGGGGGTGGGCGTGACGGTGGGGGTGGGCGTTTGCGTCGGGGTGTTGGTGGGAGTGACCGTGGGCGTGCGCGTGGGGGTGGGCGTCTTGGTCGGTGTGGGCGATGGCGTGAAGGTCGGCGGCGGGCCGATATAGGTGGTGGAAAGTCTGGAGGCCATCACCAGGTGGATGTGCTCATCGCCGTCGCTACGGCTGTTCAGGCGGAAGTCCGCGCCGCCGTTCAGGGTGTTCGCCATGCGCGCATCAGCCGCCAGGAAAACGGCCGTCTTCCAGGTATGACTGTCGGTCTTGGTGACGAGAGCTTGATTGGTGCCTTCGACGATGGCATCGCGCAGACCGCTGGTGGAATCGTACTCGATCTTGAAGGTATCGGTTCCCAGGTCCGCGTAGGTGACGGCGATGCGGATCGTGCCGCTGCCGGCAAAGTAGTAGCCATCGCTGACCTTGAACCACATGTACGGGTTTCCGCCCACCTGGTCCGTGCGCCGCGCCACCCAGCCTTCACGACCGGCCGGTAGATTGGCGTTGTAGGGGCTGTTGTGGCAGGGGTAAGGGTTGCCATTGGGGTCATTGGCGCCCCCGCACCAGCCGAGATATTCGACGCCGGTGAGGTTGGTTTCAGCCACGGTGCGGCCGCCAGAGATGTTGTCTTCCTGGGTCAGGTAGAAGCTGTAGTTGCCCACCTGCGGGTAGTAGGTCTGCTCGCTGGCCGCATAGCAGTAGGTGGTGGGGTTGCGATGTTCGCGCATCGCCACCCACACGTTGGGGGTGTTGGCCGCGTTCTTGCCCACGTAATCCTTCATCCAGGAGAAGACCTCCAGGTTGGGGATGTTGTCTACGATCAGCCCGCTGCCGGCATCGCGGTTGAAGAAGAGATCATCGTTCAGGCGCATGACGTCGGCCTTCTTGTCCATGCCGCTCAACATGCCCCAATACACCTCGGTGTTATTGCACAGCATGTACTGGTAGGTCTCGAAGGCGATGGGCACCGAGGTGTAGTTTTGGTAGACGGTGTCGTACATGCCGCAGAAGTTCGTGTTGCTGCAGGTGGTTGACCCGCGCCAGGCCTCGTTGAAGTCAGGCACCAGGCCATTGAGGGAGATACCAACCCCGCGCGGGACGGCGTAGTTTGCCAGCTCCCAGCGTTCGGCCTCGGTGAAGGTGTAGGGGGCAATCTGCGCAAAGACGCCCTTCTGCAGACTGGAACCGGTGCGGAAGCTGATGACATAATCGTCAATGATCTCTTTGGTGGTGCTCATCCACAGGCTCTTCGTCAGGCCGGCGCCGATGAGCGCGTCAATTTCACCCTGGTTGCCGCCAGCTTTATTTTCGCCGTAGGTGCCAAAGCCCATGGAGATCCATTCGACGCGCGCATCGTTCTTGTAGCGGTTGCCCAGGGCGGCGATGAAAGTGGCGTAGGGATTCAGGTAACTGCGGAACCAGTAACGCGGCACGCGCCACAGCCCGTCGGGGCAGCCGCCGGAGGGCGAGATTTCGCAGGACGAGGTGATGACCACCGCGTTGGCGTTGCTCTGCCACACCCAGGCCGGCGTGCCGTTGATGCCGCCGCAGCAGCGGCCGTTGTAGGTGCTGATGCCAATGGCCGCGCGCTTGCCGGTGGACGCGACGGCCGCCAGGTAATCGTCTACGAGCGCCCAGTTGTAAACGCCGTTGCCGGGGTTCAGCTCACCCCAGTCAAACGTGCGCAGATTGCCGGCCAGCGAGTAGCGCGCCGGGTCCGCATCGCCGCTGTGGTTGATCATGTAAATGCCCGGATCGTTCATCCAGGGCAGGGGGATGTCGGGCGCGCTGGCATCTTCGGGTGCGGTCTGGCCAAAGACCACGGAGGCCAGCAGGACCAGCAAGATAAGCGTACTCAACAGCGTGAGTAGAGTCAGTTGCCATCGTTTCACAGTCAAACCTCATGAGTTGGGGCAAGTTGAGGCAGGCGCCGACCGGCGCCTGCCTGTACTTTCTTGTGCATCGTTTGCCACGGCCACCCATTATGTCCCCATCGTCTTAACGCCAGATGAAGATCGGCCCCTGTCAGGTGACAAAACTGTCATCTGTGCCCATCGCGGTAGGGGCATGGCCTTGCGCCTGCCCGCGTGGGCGACCGCAAGTGGGCGACCGCAAGTGGGCGACCGCAAGGGTACGCCCCTACAAATTGAGGGGATGCACGTCGCGTTAGCGCCAGATGATCGGGAAAAAGTAGGGTCTTGGGGTTGGGGTGGCGGTTGGCGTCGGCGATGGCGTCTCCGTGGGGGTGGGCGATGGCGTCTCGGTGGGTGTGGGCGACGGCGTAGCGGTGGGCGTGGCGGTGAAGGTAGCCGTGGCCGTCGGCGTCCAGGTGGGCGTCGGCGTGCGAGTCGGCGTGGGCGTGGGGGTGCGCGTGGGCGTGGCGGTCGGCGTCGGCGTGATCGTCGGCGTATCGGTGGCGGTGGGCGTTGGGGTGGCGGCCGGCACGTAGCTGTAGATGCTGCCATCATGACTGACCAGCCAGCCGTGGAACTCATCGGTCAATTCGATGTCCCAGAATTCTTTTGATCCGGCCGGTGCGGCAATGCTGTCCCAGTCCTGGCCGTTTTCGGTGTAGGCCAGCGCGCCGGCGTAGTTCGGGTCGGTGCCCTCGCCGCCGGCGGCCCAGCCCACGCCGTTGGCCAGCACGGTGACGCCGAAGAATTTCTTGTCTGACTTGCGCGTCTGTTGATCCCAGGGTGACGTTCCGCCCGCGTTGGCCGAATAGTAGACCGTGCCATGCGACGCGGTGGCGCCGGCCATCCAGCACTGGCTGCTGCTCAAGCAGTGAATGGCGGTGTTGTCGGCGCCGGTGGCGAAGTGAAAGCTCCAGCTCAGGCCGCCATCGAACGATTGGTACAGTTTGGCGCCGTTGGCCGCTGCGTAGCAGGTGCTGCCGTCGAAACAGGCAAAGTCCCACATCACCACGCCGCCAGGCCCGCCGTCCGCATCAAACAACTGCCAGCTTGCGCCCCCATTGGTGGATCGGAAAACCTCGCCCTGGGTGCCGCCCAACAGGATGGTGTTGGGTGTGACGATGCCCACGGAGTAGAGCCAACCGCCGTAGTCGGGCGTTTGTGACAGCGCCCAGGTCGTGCCGCCATTGGTGGTGCGCAGGATGTAGCCGTACTGACCGGCCGCCCAGCAGGTGTCCGCGTCCAGGCAGTCGAGGCCGTGCAGCCAGCCGGTGGCCGGATGCGCCTGTTCGGTCCAGGTGGCGCCGCCGTTGGTGGTCTTCAGGATGATGCCGAACGCGCCGCCGTTGCCTGGGTACCAATCGGAGCCGCCGACGGCATAACCGACCTGGTTGTTGAGCATCCTGACGCCGCGCATCGTGGCCTCCGCATGGGGATGGCTGTACTGCAACTGCCACGTGCCCGCGACAGCCGGGCCGGTCGGAGGGACGCTCTGCGCGTCGCCCTGTCCTGCTGTCAATACCGCCGCGGCCAGGCCGACCAGGCAGCAAATGGTGATGATCGAACGCATTCTTTTTACCTTTCTTCGATTACTTTGCTTACGATGTCTTGTTCTTCAACCGCACGCGCCAGTGTTCGTGCAGCGCGGTGAAGGCGGCCGCGGCCTGATTGCGCCGCGCCGAGTCTTGCACGCCAAAGCGACCGATGTTCCAGGTGACGATCAGATCCTTGCGCGCACGTGTGATGCCGACGTAGAACAGGCGCAGCCGTTCGGCCGCGTAGGCCAACCGTGCCTGCGCCGAGGCTGCGCCCTCCACGTAGCCGGCCGCATCATCGTCGAGAATCGCTTCCAGCAAGGCGATGGTTTCGGCTTGGGGATTGAGCGCATCACGCGCGTACCACGGTTCTGATTGATAGGAGTCGTGCGGCTGCGCGGCGGGAAAGCTGTAGTTGTTCAACGCCATCAGGTAGACGCGATCCCATTCCAGCCCCTTGGCCGCATGCATGGTGGCAATGGTCACCGTGCCTTTTTTGGGTTGGTAGCCGGTGTCGGCCGTGTCGAAGCCCAGGAAACGGCGCTCATTGCGCGCGATGATGTGCAGTTCGTTCGCCAGTTCCAGCAGGCGGGCGCTGGCCTGCGTCTCGGCGAAGTGGGTCAGCACCAGCGCCAGTTTGTGCGTCAGCGCCAGTTCGCTCGGCTCGGTGAACAGCTCACGGCCCAGGGTCAGGATGAGTTGGTCAATCGGCAGCACGCCGGCCTGCAGCCAGCGCTGCACGGCCTGGCGGAAGTTCAGCAGATCGGCCATGATCGCCGGCTGCTCCAGGGCCGGTCGCAGCGCGGCCAGCCAATCGCCCGCGGGGCCGGGGTAGAGGAAATCCTCCACGCTGGTCAGGCGGTGCAGGGTCTTCTCGACCTGCTGCGCCTGCGGCTGATTCAACGCGGACAGGGGCAACGGCCCGGCGCCTAACGGCGGCACAACCAGGACTGATTCGGCCAGGGTATCCGGCATGGCGTCGTCGCCCTGGTCATCCGGCGCTGAACTCACGTCCGGGGTATCGTCCACATCCGCGGCTGCGGCCGCACGATCGGCCTCGAGCGCTTCATCATCGGTTTCGGCGCCACGCCCGCGCGCCCACCACACCTGCCGGTAGACATCCGCCAACCGCATGCGTTCAACCGGCTCAGCCAGGTAGCGCACCACCATCTCCAGCTTACCAGCCACGTTGCGTGTGGCCGCGCTGCTGCGCAGCAGTTCTTCGTAGGGCAGGTTGCGCGCCTTGAGTTCGGTGGCTAGTTGAAACCCCCGGCTGTTTTCCGGCACCAGCACGGCCGCTGTCCAGTCAGGATGGCCCGGCAGCCAGCGGCTCAACGAATCGGCCACAGCCTTTAGCTCGTCGTCCGGTGTATGCGCACGCTCATCGAGGTAGGTGAAACTCTCGGTCGGGTTAGGCTGCGGATCACTGAGCGACGTGGGCTGAATGGCCTGCTGTAAGAAGGCATGCTGGCGCAGCCAGGCCACCGGATGGGCGATGCAGGTCCAGTTTACCAGGAAGTTAGCCAGGTCAATGATGGGGCGGGCGGAGCGGCCGGAGTCGGGCAAATCGCGCCGCAGCGCGCCCGGCTCATGCAAGAACTGGCGCAGATGTGCAGGGTCGGCCGTGGTAAAGGTGGTGTTGATGGCCTGATTGGGATCGCCCACGCGCACCCAATGACTGCCGCCCGCGCCTTGCGTGCCGCGCTCATGGGTGTTGGTCAACAGGCGCAGCATCTTCTCTTGCAGCAGGCTGGAGTCCTGGGCTTCATCTTCCAGCACGTAGGGCCAGCGCCGGCGCAATCGCTCCAGAAAATCGGGCGCCAGGCGCAGGGTCAACAGCGCCAGGCGAAGCAGATCATCGAAGTCCACCATGTTGCGCATCTGCAGGCCGCGCTGATAGGTCTCATAGACGTTCAGACCCAGGCGCAGCAGCACCCGCGACGGCTCTTCCAGGTTGCCCAGGCGGCCGCGCAGTTCGACCGGCGTCAGTTCCAGGTCTTTGGCGCGACGGATGACCATGCTGGCGATATCGCGGGCCTGTTCAGGCCATTTCTCACGGCGGACGGTGGCCGCTTGAAATTCCTTGAGTGCCCCGCTCAGGATAAAATCGAGCGCGGCCGGCTCATTGCTGAGCTGATGGTGCAAGGCTTCGTCCAGCACTTGTTGGGCCGCCCGTTCATCCGCGATCTGAAAATCATCGGTCAGCCCGGCCAGCGCCGGCCGCATACGCACGATGTCGTTGGCCAGCGCGTGCAGCGTACGCACGCGGTAGCCCACGTTGGGCAGCAGTTCGAACTCTGTGCTCAGGATTTGGGAAATGCGCTGGCGGAAGTTCTCCACCGCCGAGTTGGAAAAGGTGACGATGAGCACTTCGGGCGTCTCGAAGGGGTTGATGATCTCATCGCGGCGGGTTGCCAGTTCATGCACGAGCTGCGCGGCCAGATAGCTCAACGTTTGGGTTTTGCCACTGCCCGGCACCGCGCTGATTCCCAGGCGCCCCTCGCGAAATTCCAGCACGCGCCTGCGCCGGTCGCGGCACGAAACGGGGCGGCGGGCTGCTTGTCACCGCTCCTGCTTCCATCAGCGCTCCCATCGGCGCTCCCATCAGCCCCCCACCCCCTGGGGTTTTTCTCCCTGCCCCAGCACGCGCTGCAATACCTGCACCAGCATTCCCTGCTGCTCGAAACCCTGCTCTCCCCACTGCGTGATACCCAGGTGAACGCGAGTGCGGCAGCGCCGCAGGAGGCCCACCAGCAGGCGATAAAGATTCTGCTGTTTGGTTGCCACCTCATCGGCATCGGTCCAGATCCGGTCTTCACTCCAGCGCCGGCTGAGCACGTAGGGATGGGTCAGCGGCTGATCGAGGCGCTCGGCCCAGCCGGAGCTGCCGACATCCAGCCAGAATTGGTGCTGCACGGCGCGGTTGCGCATCAGGAAGGTGTAGGCAGGGGCAATCAGCACGGCGTCCTCATTCTCTTGCCAGCCGGCGACGAATAGCGCGCCGATCAGCCCGCTTTCCACCAGGCCCAGGTAATCGCGCCCCATGTCGAGCAGGGGGGTCTGTCCGACGCCGGCCACCGCCCAGCGGAACTTGCGCGCGGATTCGATCAACTGCGCGGCCACGCGGCCGGCGTCGAAATCGCCGTGAAAACGGAAGCCGGGCTGGCTCAGCACCTCGCCAAACAGGCGGCTGAGAAAATGATCGAGCGCCTGCACCTCTTCGACCCGGTAAGCCAACAGCCAACGGCGCAGTTGTTCGTAGGCCTGCCCCAACCGGTAGGTGATGCGCTCCTGCGCCTTGCCGGCGATGATGTCGAACGAGGTGAGCGTGGGCGCTTCGCCCGCTTTGGCGCGGTAAACGATGCGGCTGAGCAGATGGGCGCGCACCGGGTCAAGGCCGTCCAGCGCCAGGTAGAAGGCCTGCGCCACGTCCGCGGCCAGCGGCGGTAATTGCCAGCCGGGGTGCGCCAGGCTGGCCAGGGTCAACAGGCAGCGGGTGGCCGGTTCGGCGCGCAGTTCGCGCGAGGGCCGATGCGAACGGGCCGGTACGCCGCGCTGCGCCAGGCGATCCATCAACGAGAAGCGCAGGGAATCACTGACAAAGGGGGCCAGGACGGCAATCTCGGCCGCAGGCACGCGATCTTCATGCAGCAGATGGGCGATGGTATCGGCCGTCCAGTCGAGCATTTCGGGATAGAAGCGGCGCAGGGCCACGTCGAACGCGGCGCGGGCAACGCCAGGGGTCGCGGGTGCGGGGTCTGGCGCAGGCTCCGGCGCCGGGCGCGTGCTGAGCTGGCGCGTCAAGGCCAATGCCAGCGCCTGCACATCGTCGGATGAGACATAATGGGTGGTCAACGCCACCGCTTGCGTACAGACAGCCTGCAACTGTTGCGCCGAGTCCGGGTCGGCGCCCAGAAAAACCCGATAGCCGGCTTCCGCATCGTAGATGAGCAGCGCCGATTTCAGGTCAGGCAGCCAGAGTTTGAGCAGATCGTGCGCGACCGGCGTGTCCTCTTCCAGGTTATCCGCGATCAGATGGTCGTAGCTGCGAAAGAGCTGGGTACGACACCAGTCGTTGGCGAGCAACGTGCGGCTGAAGACCTGGATTTGCAGGGAAAAATCGAGCAGGTTGTTGTGCAGGCAGAACGTGCGGAAGGCATTGACCAGTTCTTGCGCGTCTTCGTACACGGTCAGGCGGTTCGAATCGTGCTGCCAGGCCCGTTGCAGGCGGCGCGCCACATCGGTGTGCGCAAAGCCGACCAGCGCGGCCTTGTTGAGGTTGTCGAGCACCTGGCTGATGATGCGCGGCTGGGAAAGCCCCACAGCATCCAGGCGACCGCTGGCGATGACCGGCTGCACCAGCCCGGCCATGTAGTATTGGGCTGTTTCTAACGTGAGAAAGACAGGCTCCCGGTCTGGATGGGCAAAGCCGGCATCCGCGGCAATCAGCGGCCAGTACAGTTCAACCTGGCTGCGCGCCAGTCCGCCCACGGTCTGCACGGTGACTTGACTGCCACTGCGCGCCAGGGCCGGCGCGGCCAGGGCGTCCCAGTAGGGGGCAGCCAGGCTGCGCTGGGGGGTCAACACCAGGATACGCCGCGCAGAGACGCCGCGTTGGCTCAACAGATGGCGCAGGCGGGCAACGCCCAGGGTTGTCTTGCCCACGCCGGCCGGGCCGTGCAGAAAGACCTTGTTGCCCTCGATGGCCCACGCGGGCAGATCGGCCAGGGTAGATTGGGTGGGAGATGGCAGCGAGTGAGAATCGGACATAGTCAGCGGTCAGGTCAGAGATCAGAGATCGGAGATCGGAGATCAGAGATCAGGGGATCGGAGATCAGTTCAGCGATTGAAATCGCACCTAAAGGGCGTGCCGCCAGGCGTCCACCTGCGTGGCCGCGGAGGCCGGTCGGCGCAGGCCGACCTTGCGGCGGCACGCCCGTTCGCCCCGAATTCATTCGGCGGCCCCCCCCGAATTCATTCGGCCGGCGGAACGTTTACTTTTGCAACTGCATCGGCATGATGACCTGGGTGTAGTCTTCAGGGCCGGTGCCCACCGGGCGAATCACGCCGGGCAACGTTGAGCGGGTGGCTTCCAGCGCTACCTGGGGGGTGTCAATGGCAGACAAGGCGTCAATCAGGTACTTGGCATTGAAAGCGATCTCGTTGGCCTCACCTTCGACCAACGCGTCCATCTCACTGACATTGTCGCCCAGCTCGGCCGAGGTTGCGGTGATGGTCAAGGTGCCGGGCTTCAGGCCGTCGGCCGGTATGATTTGCAGGCGCACGGCGTTGGCCGCGTCGCGGGCGAACAGGAAGGCCATCCGCACCGTGCGCAAGAACGCCTGGGTGTCTAACACGGCGCGGGTCTTGAAGCCGCGCGGGACAATGGCGTTGTAGTCGGGGAAGGTGGCATCGAGCAATTGGCTGACAATGTCAACCTGGTGATAGCCGCCCTTGCTGTCGGCCCTGCCCCAGACGTGAAACATGATCTGATTACGCGTGGGTGTGATGGTGACCTCAACCGGGCGCTCGTCGCTGGCGTCGCTCACGATGCGCGCCACTTCACTGAGGGTGCGCGCCGGGACGATCACCGTGTTGCGCGTGCCCCCGATCATCCCCATGCCGCCGCTGCGTCGTGCCAGGCGGTAGCCATCGGTCGCGGCCATGGTCAGGCGTTCTTCTTCGAAGCGCACCTCGACGCCGGTCAACGTTGGGCGGCTCTCATCGGTCGAAGCCGCGAAGGCAACCTGGTTGATCATCTGGCGTAGGGTGGCTGGCGGCAGCTCGATGACCGCGGTCTCGCCTCGGTCAGCCATGGTGGGAATGGTAGGGAATTCGGCGGCATCAATGCCTTTGAAGTTGGCCTCGTAGCGCGCGCACTTCAGGTTGAGGGTCTGCGTGCGCACCGCCAGGTCCAGATCAATCTTTTCGGTGGGCAGCGAGTTGACGAATTCGGTCAGGATGCGGGTGGGTACCGTGATGGCTCCCTCATCCTCGACCTTGGCGCCAATCCAGCAGTTGATACCAATTTCAAGGTTGGTCGCCGCCAACTTCAATTGCCCCTGGTCGGTGGCGAGAAGGATATTACTGAGAACAGGGAGCGTACTACGGGAGGATACCGCTCGCCCGACGATCGAAAGGCCTTTGGCCAGATTTTCCTGCAAACAAGAGATACGCACGTGACAGCCTCCTTGGAGTGACGAGTGTCGTCTAGTGACTAGATTGCGGGCAAGTATACCATACAACCGGTATCTACTCCAATCTTTCTTTCAGCGCGGCGCTGCAAGACCGTTGCAAACAGAACCTTAAAATTATGAGCATGACAGAAGTAGCGTTTTTGCTGTAGGGCAATGAAAATCGGAGTTATTTTGCGTTCGGAAAAGATGTCTGTCCTAGATGTAGTGTAGTACAAATGTTCGGTGTGACCGACTTGACGTAAAAAGCCAAAATCACTGGTTTTTGACCTGAAAAGGGCGGTTGCGCGAGCGTGCAGGGCATGATAGAATGTTAAAGATCGTTAGCGTGGCGGATGACAGATGATGACAGATAATGACAGATAATGTATGGGATGGCCTGTATGAGCAATAGTATGGCCCCTGCCGTTCATTGGCAGGCAACACTGGGTGAATTGAAGCTGCAAATGCCGCGTGCCACGTTTGACACGTGGGTCAAAGACACAATCGTCGTTGGTTGTGAACTGGACGAGTATGTCATTGGCGTCCCCAACGCGTATGCCAAGGACTGGCTGGAGAACCGGCTCGGCCCGACCATGCGACGCACGTTGGCAGCCATTGTCGGTCGCGGGATTGATCTGCGTTTCGTCGTGCGCAACCGCGAGGCGTCAGAACCGCCGGCAGTTACGGAACGGCCGCTTCTTGACGTCGAAGCAAGGCATGGGGAGTCGCAGACTACCGAAACCGGTTATCGCAATGGCAACGGGCATGGCGCCAGAAGCGTTGCTTTTTCCGGCGCGGTGTCATCACCACCGCTCAACCCGCGCTACACCTTCGATGCCTTCATCGTTGGTTCGGCCAATCGGCTGGCGCATGCCGTTTCACAGTCGGTGGCGGAGAAACCGGGTGAGGCCTACAATCCCCTGTTTCTGTACGGTGACGTGGGCCTGGGCAAGACGCACCTGCTGCAGGCGATTGCACACGACCTGCAACGGCGCGGGCTGCGCGTCGTCTACGTCTCTTCGGAAGCCTTCATGAATGACCTGATCGGCGCCTTGCGCACGCAAGGCACGGAAGCCTTTCGGGAAAAATACCGCACCTGTGACGCGTTGTTGATTGATGACATTCAGTTCATTGCCGACAAAGAGCGTACCCAGGAGGAGTTTTTTCACACTTTCAATACGTTGCACGCGGCCAATCGCCAGGTGGTGCTCTCCAGTGACCGCCCCCCGCGTTCCATCTCGCTGCTGGAAGATCGCCTGCGTTCGCGCTTCGAAGGCGGCCTGACCGCGGACGTCAAGGCGCCGGACCTGGAAACACGGGTAGCCATTCTACAGGCCAGGGCCAACAACCAGCCGGTGCCGGTGCCGGGCGATGTGCTCATGTTGATCGCGCATCGTGTGCGGACCAACATCCGTGAGTTGGAAGGCATGTTCACGCGTGTGGTGGCCCAATCGCAATTGCTGCACCGGCCCATCACGACCGACCTGGCCGAGCGCATTTTGGGTGAACTGGCGCCGGCGCTGCCCAAGCCGACCGCCGACAGTATCCTGAAGTGCATTTGCAGCTACTACAAGGTCGAAACAGGTGTTTTATTCAGCACCTCGCGCGTCAAGAATATTGCCTGGCCGCGCCATGTCGCGATGTACCTGCTGCGCACCGAGTTGGACATGTCGCTGCCGCAGATTGGCCAACTCCTGGGCGGGCGCGATCATACCACCGTCATCCACGGCGTGGATAAGGTGACCCACCTGCTCGCCGACGATGAGACCGTGCGCAAACAGATCACCGACGTGCGTACACAACTCGTGGCCCCAAAATAGGCATGTATCATTCATGAATTGGTTATCACTCATTTCCACTGTTGTCACCCTCGTCTTTGCCGGCTTCGTGCTCTACCGCTACGCTTACCGCGGCGGTGCGCATTTGCTGCTGTGGGGCATGGGGTTGATCTTGTACGCTATCGGCACCTTTGCGGAGTTCTATCTGGCGCTGCGTTGGAGCGCCGCCTGGTTTCATCTGTGGTATCTTGGCGGCGCCATGCTGACGGCTGCCTGGCTGGGACAGGGCACCGTGTATCTCCTGGTGCGCAAACCGGCCTGGCTGCCGCACGCGCTCATGGCTCTGTTGGCGCTCGGTTCGGTTTACGCGGTCTGGCGGGTCTTTGCCACCCCGCTGGACAGCGCCGCGTTTTCCGCGACCATGCCTGTCAGCCTGCAGTACAAACAGATCATGCCGCCGGGCGGCGCGCGGCTGCTCACCATTCCCTTCAACATCTACGGCACCATCGGCCTGGTGGGCGGCGCCATCTATTCGGCCTGGCTCTTCTGGCGCAAGCACATCCTGCGCAACCGGGTCATCGGCAATGTGCTGATTGCGATTGGTGGCTTAGCGCCTGCGTTTGGCGGCGCCTTCACCCGCCTGGGGCATCCTGAATTCTTGTATCTCAGCGAATTGCTCGGCGCGATCATCATGTTCGGCGGCTTTCTCCTGGTCATGACCACGCGGCCAGACGCCAAGCCCCGCGTGACTGCCTAGCCTGGCCGCAGCGCAGCCGGTGACGCCTGACCTATCATGGCGCGGGCCAACGTTACGCGTAAACCTCCGCTCCAACAGCAGAAACACTCGCAGCAGTCGCAAGCGCGCCAAAATCGGAAATACGCAATACTCTTGCCTGCACTGACTCCATGATCGAGTCTCGGATGAAATGGCTGGCCTCTAAAATCTCAATGCCAATCATTTCCCCCTGTGCGTTCAGTTCGACCGTTATGTTGGGGCCGAGTTCCACGCTTCCCGCTTCCGGCTCATCCGAGATGGACAGATGCAGCACGTCATCCTCTTCGAAGTACATCATCCGGGCTTCACTCATTGGAAAACCTTCCCGTCTTAAGCCGAAAATTGACTTGTTGACGCGTCGTAGCATGAATAGTCACCGGTATCATCGCAGTCTGTTCAGTCTCGTAAGGGATCATCACTAACACATCCTCAATGCGCCCTATGACGACCGACCGTCCGGTTTCGGTATCCAGATATCGCTCACTTGAGTATCTCACGATTGGTTCGATTTTCGCAAGATCAAACCCGCGCAACCTGGCTCGATAGCGCACGTAATCTGTCCAGATTATCTCGCTTTGGGGCTCTGGCATCGTCAGCTCCCTGTCTGGCACGATCGCTGTGCTAAGGAACGAGAATTTTTTAATTGTCTGGTTTAACGGCCCACGGGGTGGCTATGTTCGGACACTTATTTAATTCTCATTCCTAAATCTCTTGATTCGCTCTCACATCCACTGTTGCAGCATCTTATCACGGAATCAGGAAATCTTCAACCCCTGCGTGATCTCACGCTGAATTCTCGGTGAGTGGCTTCTGCAAACCTGCACCCAATGCGAAATGCCCCTATTCACACCCGTCAGATTGACTTTGCTTTGCGCTGTGCTAGAATACATCATCTTGATGTGAATTCTTACCCGCAGTGAGGTTCGATCTATGCGTTTTCCGCGTTCCAGTGGTGTCTTGTTGCACCCCACGTCATTTCCCGGCCCTTACGGCATCGGCGACCTGGGCGATGCTGCCATCGAATGGATCGAGTTCCTGGCCCGGCATGGTCAACAACTCTGGCAGGTTTTCCCCCTTGGCCCCACCGGCTACGGCGACTCACCCTATCAATGCTTCTCAGCCTTTGCCGGCAACCCGCTCCTGATCAGCCCCGATCGTCTGCTGGCGGCCGGTCTGCTCGACGCCGATGATCTGGCTGACGTGCCGGCGTTCCCGGCCCAGTCCATTGATTTTGGCGGGGTCATTGCCTGGAAAATGACCCTGCTCGCCACGGCTTTCGACCATTTCCGGGCGCGGGCCACGGCCGCCGATCGCGCCGCGCTCGACGCGTGGTGCGCTGAAAATGCCGCCTGGCTCGACGACTACGCGCTGTTCATGGCGGTCAAGAGCGCGCATGGCGGCGCCAACTGGAGTACCTGGACACGTGACATCGCCACCCGGCAGCCCGCGGCGTTGACCGCCTGGCGCCGGCGGGCGGCTGCGCAGGTCGCGCTGCAAAAATTCATGCAGTTTGTCTTCTTCCAGCAGTGGGCCGCGGTCAAGGCCGCAGCCAACGCGCAGGGGATTCGCATCATTGGCGACATTCCCATTTTCGTCGCCTATGACAGCGCCGACGCCTGGGCCAACCCGGAATTGTTCTATTTCGATGAAAACGGCCAGCCGGAGATCGTGGCTGGCGTGCCGCCCGACTATTTCAGCGAGACCGGCCAACTGTGGGGCAATCCGCTCTATCGTTGGGATGTCATGCAAGCGCGCGGCTATGATTGGTGGCTGGCGCGTATCCAGGCCACCCTGCGCGTGGTAGACATCATCCGCATTGATCACTTCCGTGGCTTCGAGGCCTACTGGGCGGTGCCCTTTGGCGAACCAACGGCCGTCAACGGTGAATGGCGCAAGGCGCCGGGCGCCGATCTCTTCAAGACGGTACGCGCGCGCCTGGGAGACCTGCCCATCATCGCCGAAGACCTGGGTTTCATCACGCCGGAGGTGCGCGCCCTGCGCGACGATTTCGGTCTGCCAGGGATGCGCATCGTGCAGTTTGCCTTCAGCTCTGGCCCGGAGGACCCCTTCCTGCCGCACAATTATGTGCATAACGCCGCGGTCTACACCGGCACCCATGACAACGACACCAGTGTCGGCTGGTACCGGCATAGCTCAACCGTGGAAGAACGCGACTTTGCCCGGCGTTACCTGGCGCGCGACGGCGATGACATCGCCTGGGATTTCATCAGGGTGGCCTGGGCATCCGTGGCCGACATGGCGCTGACACCGCTGCAAGACCTGCTCAGCCTTGACTCGGAGGCGCGTATGAACTTTCCCGGTCGCCCCAGCGGCAACTGGGGTTGGCGCTATCAGGCTGACGATTTGAGTGCTGAACTTGGCAACCGCCTGCTGGAACTGACCTATCTCTACCGGCGCCTGTCACCGCAGCCGGAGAAAGAGGACACAGAAGATACGGCTGAAACGATCGAAGATTGATGTAACTGCCCAGGCTCCGGCGCCGACAACGGCCACATAGTCAAAGGTTGAGTTCAACCCAGGCCGGCTCATCGCTGCGGGAGCCAACGATGCTGAATGCGATGGGGCCATGCGCGCCAGCGATGATCCATTGCCCCGGCCGATGGATGTGGCCACTGACGACCTGCGTGACTTTGCTGCTTTGCCGCACCAGTTGCCCCAGCGTGAAGTTCGCCATATAGGCGCTGAGCAGGCTCCAGAATGCGCTCTGAGGACGTTGGGGCACCGATTCGGCAAAGATCGGCCAGTGGGTGATGACCACGATCTGACGCACGGCCGCGTCGGCCTCCAGGGCCGCCAGACGACGGGCGAAACCACGCTGCAGATAGCGCGCCATGGCCACATCGCTCCACGGCCAATCAACGTAGTCGGCGTCGTGTGTGACCAGGCGCTTCAGCGCCCGGTACTCGTTGGCCACATAGGGCAGGTGCGGCGCCCGTGCGGAGTAATCATACCAACCCATCGTGCCGCAGATGCCGATGCCCTGGATGACGAGGTTTTGGTCCTCCAGCCAGACAAAGCCTTCTTGCCGCGCAGCGTGCGGAAGCTGCACCTGCCAGAGATCGCGACTGTGGAATTCGCCCCGGTAAACATCATGGTTGCCGGCGATGAGCAGGCGCGGGCAGGCGAAATCACGAAAGAGCTGCAGACCGCGCTGAAAAAGCCGCAGCGGATGGCCCACATCACCGGCCACGATCAGGCAATCAGGCCGCCGGGCGCTCGCCCGTTGCGCAAAGTCGAGGTAGGCTGCACGCTGGGCTGGCCGATAGTGCAGGTCAGCCGTGACAAGAATGCGCATGGAATGATCGGTTCCTCGGCGGGCGTCGGGTCACCCCGACGCGTGGACGTGTTCCGGTTTGATCTTGTAGATCACGCGCACCTCGCCGGGCTGGTGGTTGAAGCGACGACCGGCGCCGGTGTATTTTTCGGCCAGCGTATCAATGTGGGCGTCCGCGCCTTCGGTCGTGATCTCGACCACCGGCCCCCGAATTTGCAGGTAGCGATACGGGTTTTGTGGATCCACGATGTTCAGGGCCACATAGGGACGGGCACGCATGTTGCGATCCTTGACGCGCCCCTGGGCCGAGTTGACCCGCACATACTCACCCTCCACATCGAACCAGACCGGCGTCACCTGCGGGGTGCCGTCATCCATGCTGGTCGCCAGGTTGGCGAGCGCTCGTGCGGTGAGCAAATCCAGATGCGTGCTGGGAATTGTTGTCGTCATGTTCTTTCTCCGTAGGGCTTGTCAGGAAACATCTTTCTGTTGCTTGTCGCTAACGGTCAGCGTTCTGCATGAGACGCCGGCCGATCGTTTTTTGTCACCCAGGTACAGATGACCATCTATCTTGATATGTCAGCCGCCATCAACGGCAAGGCCGGCCTGGGGCGCTACGCCGCCACGTTGGCCGATCATCTCTCGCCGCTGCTGGGCGAGCGCCTGGCGTTTTTCTACAATCGGGCCGGTGCATCAGGCACGGTCAGGCTGCCTGGCGCGGGCACAGCACATCAGGCTCGGCACGTTCGTCTTGGATATAAGCCCTGGCGCCTGGCGGTCTGGCTGGGACAGATGGCGGGGATCGGTTTCGACCGCCTGCTGCCCGCGGCTGAATTATATCACGCTACCGAGCATTTGCTGATGCCGCTGCGCCAGGTGCCCAGCGTGCTCACCGTGCATGACTTGATCTACCACCTGTTGCCGCAGCACCACAAACGCCTGAACTACTGGTTTCTCAACGCGGCCATGCCGCTGTTTTGCCAGCGCGCCAACGCCCTGATTACCATCTCGGAAAACAGCAAGCGCGACCTGGTGCGACTTTATGCGGTGACGCCGCAAAAGGTGCATGTCATCTACGAAGCGGCCGCGCCACACTTTCGCCCGCAGACACCGGAACGCATCACGGCCGTACGTGCGCGCTATCACCTGCCGGCGCACTACATGCTGACCGTCGGCACGATCGAACCGCGCAAGAACCTGGATCGCCTGCTGGATGCGCTGTTGATTCTGCGCCAATCGGGGTTGGATGCCCACCTGGTCATCGTTGGCAGCAAGGGCTGGCTGACGGAAGGCTTCTTTGCCCGCCTGGAGACGCTGCCGCAGCGCGAGGCAGTTCATCTGGCCGGCTTTGTGGCGGATGACGATTTGCCCGCGGTCTACGCAGGCGCGCGCCTGACGGTGCTGGCGTCGGTGTATGAAGGTTTTGGTCTGCCGGTGCTGGAGGGGATGGCCTGCGGGTCGCCGGTGGTGTGCAGCGGGACCGCGAGTTTGCCTGAACTGGGGAGTACGGCGGCTCGATATTTCGATCCCCTCACGGTTGCTGACATCGCGCAGACCCTACAGCGAGTATGGCAGGATGAGGAGGAGCGGCAAGCGATGCGTCAGGCGGGACTTGTGCGGGCCGCGCAATTCTCCTGGGCGCAGACCGCAGCGGCGACCCTGGAGGTGTATCAGCGTGTCATCGAGAGCCGCCGGGATGGGGCGTCAAAAGTAGAACGCCAAAGCATTTGACAGTTCGTTTTCGTCTGGTATAATACCCGATTGCCAGGCCGACGTAGCTCAATCGGCAGAGCAACTCACTTGTAATGAGTAGGTTAGGAGTTCGATTCTCCTCGTCGGCTCTCGTCGAGTCAGAGTGATTGAACGGCCGGTGTAAGTGAATAGGGGCGGATACCCAAGTGGCCAACGGGGGCTGACTGTAAATCAGCTGGCTGACGCCTTCGGAGGTTCGAATCCTTCTCCGCCCACCAGATTAGAGGAGAGAGCGCACGCAGCTCTCTCCTCTACCTGCCCACGTAGCTCAGTCGGTAGAGCACGTTCTTGGTAAGAACGGGGTCACCAGTTCAAGTCTGGTCGTGGGCTCCATAATAACATGCAGCGAGAAATGGACCTGGCGCCAGTGCTCGCAACGGATCAGGAGGCGTAGGATTTCATGGCAAAGGCAGTATTTCAGCGAACGAAGCCGCACATCAACGTGGGGACGATTGGTCATATTGACCACGGGAAGACGAGTTTGACGGCGGCAATCACGAAGGTGTTGGCGCTCAAGGGATGGGCGGATTTTCGTGCATTTGATTCGATTGACAATGCGCCGGAAGAGAAGGCGCGGCATCACGATTGCGATTGCGCACGTTGAATACCAGACAGCGAAGCGGCACTATGCGCACGTAGATTGTCCGGGACATGCGGACTACATCAAGAACATGATCACGGGTGCGGCACAGATGGACGGTGCGATCCTGGTGGTGGCGGCGCCTGATGGGCCGATGCCACAGACGCGGGAGCACATCTTGCTGGCGCGGCAGGTGGAAGTACCGGCGATGGTGGTGTTCCTGAACAAGTGCGACATGATGGACGACGAGGAACTGCTGGAGTTGGTGGAGTTGGAGTTACGGGAGTTGCTGACGAGCCAGCATTTTCCTGGGGACGACATTCCGATCGTGCGTGGCAGTGCGTTGCAGGTGTTGGAATCGAGTTCGAAGGATCCGAATGCGCCGGAGTACAAGTGCATTTGGGACTTGATGCGAGTGGTGGACGAGTACATACCGACGCCGGTGCGTGAGACGGAGAAGCCGTTCCTGATGCCGGTGGAAGATGTGTTTGCGATCAAGGGTCGGGGCACGGTGGTGACGGGACGTATCGAGCGTGGCACAGTCAAGGTGGGCGAAGAGATCGAGATTGTGGGATTGCGAGATACGCGCAAGACGATCGTGACCGGCGTAGAGATGTTCAAGAAGATTCTGGAACGCGGCGAGGCGGGGGACAACGTGGGTTGTCTGCTGCGGGGGATCACGCGCACCGATGTGGAGCGCGGGCAGGTATTGGCCAAGCCGGGTTCGATCAAGCCGCACATGGAGTTCATGGGCGAGGT
Organism: Candidatus Amarolinea dominans; assembly: GCF_016704685.1. NCBI lineage: Bacteria > Bacillati > Chloroflexota > Caldilineae > Caldilineales > Candidatus Amarolineaceae > Candidatus Amarolinea > Candidatus Amarolinea dominans. The sequence goes on along the minus strand of NZ_JADIZS010000004.1, from coordinate 193,606 downwards.
GTACGTGTTGCGGAAGGAGGAGGGTGGGCGGCACACGCCTTTCTTCAACGGGTACCGGCCGCAGTTCTACATTCGGACGATGGACGTAACCGGGACGTGCGATTTGCCGGAAGGGCTGGAGATGGTCATGCCGGGCGACAACGTGAACCTGAAGATCAAGCTGATCGTACCGGTCGGGTTGGAAGTGGGGTCGCGGTTTGCCATCCGTGAGGGTGGCCGCACCGTTGGCGCCGGCGTCATCACCAAGATGATGAACTAAGGACTTTGCGGTGGCTGCCTTGCCGGCGTCCACTGCCAGACGGGACACAAAATCATGGCGAAAAAAGCGGTACGCACCGTAATTACGTTGGCCTGCACGGAGTGCAAAGAGCGCAATTACGTTTCGGAGAAAAATCGGCGCAACGACCAGGGGCGCATGGAGCTGGCTAAGTACTGCTCCCGTTGTCACAAGCATACGCCCCATCGCGAGACGCGCTAGGGGAGCCGGAAGAACCGGGTTTCCGACGCATCACGAAACCCGGTTTTTCAGCAGCTTCAGGATGTGTTGTCGCTTCGTTTACGAAGGCCAGTAGCTCAATAGGTAGAGCATCGCTCTCCAAAAGCGAGGGTTGCGGGTTCAAGTCCTGCCTGGCCTGCCTAAGTCACTCTTGTTGAGTGTATCGAGACACCACCTCTGTTCCGATCAGTATCTGGCGGAGACTGGTGTCTTGATCTGTAAGAGGCCTGTGATATCGCAACGATGTGAGAAGATTTGTGAATAAACCTGTGACAGTCAACTTAAAAGAGAACCCGCTGATCAAATACTTCAAGGACACGCGGGCCGAGTTGCGCAAAGTGACCTGGCCGACGCGTGAGGAAGCCACTAACCTGACAGTCGTCGTGCTGGCGGTGACTTTCTCGATGGCGTTGATCCTGGGAGCGGTGGACTTCATATTTGCCCAGTTTTTCCGCCTGTTGGTCGGTGGCTGATTCTGTCTGACACAGTTGACCAGGGCACCAAGGTGTGGACCACGCGATGTTGCTAGATTACCTAGATGAACTGAACTTGGACGATGAACCGGTCACCCGGTCCGCTGTCGCGGCCGGCGAAGGCGAGACTGCGGCGACAGAACCAGCGGCAGAGCGCTTCTGGTACGTCATCCACAGCTATTCCGGCTACGAGAACAAGGTTAAGAAAAACCTTGAGCACCGCGCCGCTTCGATGCATGATGTGGGCGGAGATCGTATCTATCAGGTGATCGTTCCGACCGAAGAGGAAGTGGAACTCAAGGACGGCAAACGCCGTACCATCGAGCGCCGGGTTTTTCCGGGCTACATCCTGGTTGACATGATCATGGATGAAGATTCGTGGTACGTCGTGCGCAACACCCCTGGGGTGACCGGCTTCGTCGGCATGGGCAACAAACCAACCGCCCTGAGCCAGGAAGAAGTGGACAAGATCATGCGCCGCATCGAGGATGTGGCGCCCAAGATCAAGATCAGCTTCAAGATCGGCCAGAAAGTGCGCCTTGTGGGTGGGCCGTTTGCCGATTTCACTGGCGCCGTGGACGAAATCTCACTGGAAAAAGGCAAGGCGCGTGTCATGGTGTCGTTCTTTGGCCGGGAAACACCGGTTGAAGTTGACTTCCTACAGCTTGAAAAAGTTTGACGTCCGGGTGATGGCATAGCGCACGAGCCATAAGGGAACGAGGTGCGGCCCACTGTGATGGGCGCCGCACCTTTGTTTTGACAGACGGTTTTTCTTGACAACAGTCTTGACAAGCACGTAGTAGGAAAGGGTTTGTTGAAAGGAAGTCGAAAGGAAGTCGCATGGCGAAAAAAGTCAAAGCAATCGTTAAGCTCCAACTGAACGCCGGCAAGGCGAACCCGGCGCCGCCGGTGGGACCGGCGCTTGGTCAACACGGTGTCAACCTGATGGCCTTCTGCAAGGAGTACAACGCGCGTACCGCTGCCCAAACCGGCATGATCATCCCGGTGGAAATTACCGTCTTTCAGGACAATTCGTTTACGTTTGTCACGAAGACACCACCGGCGGCCGATCTCCTGAAGAAGGCAGCCAATGTGGCCAAAGGCTCGGCTACGCCGAACAGCAAGGCCAGCGGCAAAATTACGCGCACCCAACTGCGTGAAATCGCCGAAACCAAGATGAAAGACCTGAACGCCAATGATCTGGCGGCTGCCATGAAGATGATCGAAGGCACCGCGCAGAGCATGGGTATCACGGTTGTCGAATAATCCATTGTCACACGTGGGAGAAGAAGACCTCTTCGCTTGCACCACAGGAGTCTCAATATGCCTAAGCACGGAAAGAAATACATCGCCGCGGCGGCCAAAGTAGATCGCAATCAGTATTACACGCCGCAGGATGCCATCAACCTGGCCAAAGAAACAGCCTTTGCCAAGTTCGATTCCACAGTCGAAATTCATCTGCGTATGGGTGTTGATCCGCGCCACGCCGATCAGCAAGTCCGTGGCGTTGTGGTCATGCCAGCCGGTAGCGGCAAGCAGGTACGCATCCTCGCCTTTGCCGATGGTGACGGGGCGCGCTTCGCCTCCGAAGCCGGTGCTGATTTCGTCGGCGCCGATGACATGATCAAGAAGATCCAGGATGGCTGGCTTGACTTCGACCTGGTGTTGGCGACACCCCAGGTCATGGGCAAGGTTGGCCGTCTCGGCAAGATTCTCGGCCCGCGTGGTCTGATGCCCAGCCCGAAAACCGGCAGCATTGTGCAGCCCGAAGACCTGCCGCGCGTCATCAAAGAAGCGCGCCAGGGCCGTGTGGAGTTTCGCGTGGACAAGACGTCCAACATTCATATGCCGGTGGGCAAGACCAGCTTTACGCCTGACCAATTGCTCGAAAACTTGTCGGCCATCATGGACGCGATTGTGCGCGCCAAGCCGGCTGCGGCCAAGGGCATCTATGTCCGCCGCGTCACGTTGACAACAACCATGGGCCCCGGTATTCGCATGGACGCCAACCTGGCCTCCAGTCTGAAACCGACAGCCTGATTCTTTTACGAATCCTAACGCATGAGCCGATGACCGCAGGTAGTTGTGTGCTTGCCAGCCAAGCCAAACGTAAACCCTGCTGAGGCGAAGCTGCACGTCAATGAATCCTGCACTCTCTGCCCTGCACAGAGAGCGCCCGGGTTTGTGCGCCTTCGTGTCCTGCGGCACGAAGGTTTTTTTGTTGATAGCAGGCCATGCCTGGCGCGATGCGTATCGTTGCACCGGCCATGGCCATGATGTAATCGTGAGAGGGGGTGACTCGATTGCCGCTGACTCGAAAAGAAAAGCAGAAGTTTATTGATCAGTACGCGGAGCGCTTGCAGAAGAGCCGGGCCATAGTGGTGCTGCGCAACAAGGGCCTGACCGTGGCTGAAATCACCGCGCTGCGCAAGAAGTTGCGCGACGCAGACGCGACGTTCCAGGTGACCAAGAACACACTGTTCAAGATCGCACTGAAGGACAGCCAGTTCCCGGTGCCAGACGAGATGTTTGCCGGTATGGTGAGCGTCTGTTACTTTGCAGGCCCGATTGCAACGTCTACCAAGCATCTGCTCGCTGTGATCAAGGAGCAGAAGAAGTTGGAGCTTATTGGCGCGCTCCTGCCCGATGACATATTCGGGGCCGATGAGGTCAAGCGCCTGGTGGATCTGCCGACCCGTGAGCAGTTACTGGCGCAGTTGCTGGGCGCCGTGCAGGGACCGGCAACCAACCTGGTTGGTGTGCTGCAAGCGCCGTTGCGCGAAATCATCACGGTTCTCTACGCACGTTCAGAACAGGCAGAAGAAAACGCTGCCTGACGCGACCGTAGATTCGAACCCTTAGAACAACCTTTTGAAATGCACGAGGAGATCATCAGAATCATGTCCGACAAATTGCAGAAACTGGTCGAAGAGCTGGATGCTCTGACCCTCAAAGAAGCCGCTGAACTGTCCAAAATCCTGCAGGAGCATTGGGGCGTCAGTGCCGCGGCGCCGATGGCTGCAGGTATGATGGCCGCGGCCGGCGCTGCGGCGCCGGTGGCGGAAGCCCCCCCGGTGGTGGAAGAGCAGACCGAGTTCGATGTGGTCCTCAAGGACATCGGCGCCAAGAAGATCAACGTCATCAAGGCAGTCCGCCAGGTCACCAGCCTGGGCCTGAAGGAAGCCAAGGACCTGGTCGAGTCGGCGCCCGCGACCATCCTGGCTGCGGTCACCAAAGAAGTGGCCGCCAACGCCAAGCAGATCATCGAGGCCGAAGGCGCTGTGGTAGACGTCAAGTAATCACGCTGGGTACACAGACAAGAAGGGCCGCCAGGTTACACCTGGCGGCCCTTCTTGTTACCGATGCCTGCTCCCCGCCGCTCACAGCCGCCCCTTCGGCAACGGCGTTTAGCAAAATTCGACTTTGGTGGTATCATAAATCTGGAGAAAAGCGCATGAATCCGTGGTTTTATTCTAGCTATCCGAATCATTCTAAGAGGCAGCCCATCCGCGCCGCATGGCTGCTCGTGGCTTGCGCTGTGGCGATACTGGTCCTGGGCGTCAACCTGGGCAGCCCGGCCATGAGCGCCCGTGCCAACAGCGATTGCCCCGGGCCAGACCAGCCCGGTGCCCGCTGTGATGTGGACACACCCCAGGGCGGCTTCGTTTTTACGGTCACCACCACCGACGATACAAGCACCGGCGTATGCGATATTGTGGAACCCTGCTCGTTGCGCGATGCGATTGAGGCGGCCAACAGTCACCCCAACGTCGGCGTGCCCGATGAGATTCATTTTGCCATTCCCGGTTCTGGTGTACAGACCATCACGCCCAGCACCGGACTTCCGCACGTCACAGATCCGGTCATTATCAACGGCCTGACTCAGCCCGGCGCCAGTTGTGCATCCTGGCCGCCCACCTTGCTCATCGAAGTGAACGGCAGCGCCGTGTCACAAACATCGGGGTTGACGCTGGTGGGTGACAGCACGCTGATGGGTCTGGTGATCAATCGCTTCGATCAGGATGGGGTTGAGTTGCGCTTCGCAGGAAACAACACGCTGTACTGCAACTTCATCGGCACGGACGCCAGCGGCCTGGAAGGGTTGGGCAACAGCGGCAGCGGCGTGCTGGTCCGGTCAGACAACAACGTCATCGGCGGCGAGACGCCTGATCGCCGCAATTTGCTGGCCGGCAACCTGGGCGACGGCATCACACTCTACGCCAGCCCAAAGGCGGGTCACCTGGCTGCAGGCGCCGCGCCCGCTGAGCCAGGCACGTCTGGCAACCTGGTGCAGGGCAACTTCATCGGCGCCAACGTGAGCGGCGCTGCGCCCCTCGGCAATCAAGCCAACGGTATCGGGATTCTCGCCGCGTCCGACAACACCATTGGCGGCACGACGCCAGGCGCGGAGAATGTCATTTCCGGTAATGCGCAGCATGGCATCCTGCTGTCATGGTTCTGGGCCAACGGTAACGTGATCCAGGGTAACCGGATCGGCAGCGATGTGGGCGGCTACGCGCCGGTGGGCAACGGCGGCAGCGGTATCTACTTCGAAGATGCCAGCAGCAATACGGTTGGTGGCCTGGCGGCGGGCGAGGGCAATCGGATCGCTTTCAATGGCAGCGACGGCATCACCGTGCTCAACGGCTATGAGAATTCCTTTCTTGGCAACCGGATCGAACTGAACGATGGCTTGGGCATTGACCTCGACGGCGACGGGCCGACCCTCAACGATATCGGCGATGCCGATGAGGGCGCGAATTATGACCAGAATTACCCGTTAGTTTTTAGCGCCGTGCCGGATGATCTCACCACCCTGATCAGCGGACGCCTCGATACCCAGGCCGAGCAGACGTTCACCCTGGAATTCTTCGACAACATCGCCTGTGACGCCAGCACCTATGGCGAAGGCGGCCTTTCGCTCGGCGCCACCACCGTCAGCACGGATCTGTCTGACAGCGTGGCCTTTTCGATGACTGCGCCGCTGGCGGTGCCGCTGAATCATTTCATCACCGCCACCGCCACCGACAGCAACGGTAACACCTCGGAATTCGGACCGTGCCAGGCCGTCGGCCCCAACAACGTCACCTGGCCGCTGGCCTATCGCCTTCCCCTGTCCGCACCGCCAGCCCCGGACGCTTCGACGCTGCAGGGCGAGATAGACCAATATCTGAGCCGGCCGGGACAATCGCGCTGGTACAAGATCAGGGTCACGCCCCAGAGTAAGCTGACGGTGACGCTGACCGACCTGCCCGCAAACTATGATTTGACCCTCTTCAAGGATATTGCCCAGGTCTACCAGGCGCTGAACCCGCCCGCTTCGCTGACCGACCTGGCGCAACTGGGCGCTGAATTCGCGCCGGACGCGTTCAGCCCGGATGTCTACAGCCCGGATGTCTACAGCCCGGATGTCTACAGCCCCGACATGTACAGCCCGGATGTCTACAGCCCGGATGTGTACAGCCCGGATGTCTACAGCCCGGACGTGTACAGCCCGGATGTCTACAGCCCGGATGTCTACAGCCCGGATGTCTACAGCCCGGACGTGTACAGCCCGGATGTCTACAGTCCGGACGTGTACAGCCCCGATGTCTACAGCCCGGATGTCTATTCGCCGGATGCGGATGCCTACGCCAGCGCGCAGGTTCGCAGCGTGATCGCCGTGGCCGGCTTCGAGGGCACCGCCAGCGAAGGCATCTCCATCAACACGTGGGACAACAGCAGCGATTTTTACATCCGTGTGCGCGGACGCAATGGCGCTTTCAGCCCCACCCAGGCCTTCCACCTGGAGGTGACGCTGCTATCTGATGTCTGCGACGGGGTGACTTCCGACCTGCCGCCGTCCAGCCTGACTGCGACGGCCGGTAATTTCCAGACCCTGATCCTGACCGACCGCGCACGCCTGGCCGCCAGCGACCCCTTGACGCCAACCCTGCGCGCCAGGCTGCTGACGTTGGCCGCGCGCCCAGAAGTCAGCGCTGAGATCATCAACGTAGACGCCGACGCACGCGTGGCGGCCGCCAACGCGCAGGCCGATGCCTACCCAGCCTGTCCGGCGGCCAAGAACCTGGTGGCCGACGCCATCAAGACCGTGGTAGATCGCTATCGCCTCGTCAACCCGCTGGCCTACGTGGTGTTGGTGGGCAACGATGACGTCATTCCCTTCTTCCGCCATCCTGACCATGCCCTGCTCGCCAGCGAACGCAACTACGTGCCGCCGGTGCGTGACAGCTCGGCCTCACAGGCCAGCCTGCGCCTGGGTTATCTGCTCAGCCAGGACGACTACGGCGCGGCCATCGAACTGAACCACAAGGTGAGCACCTTCCCGCTGCCTGACCTGGCCGTGGGACGCCTCGTCGAAACACCGGCCGAAATCATCGGTATGCTCGACGCCTACCTTTCCACGGCCGCCGGTGTGGTGGACACGCCCACCGCGTCCCTCGTTACCGGCTATGACTTCCTGACCGACAGCGCCCAGGCGGTACAGGCAGCCTTCGAGGCCGGCATCGGCGCCGCCGCCGACACCTTGATTGCCCCGGCCAACCAATCGCCGGCCGATCCGGACGCGTGGACGGCCACCGATCTGCGCGCCAGCCTCTTGAGCAACCGCCATGATCTGATCTTCCTGGCCGGCCACTTCAGCGCCGGCAGCGCCCTGGCCGCGGACTATACCACCCGCCTGCTCGCTTCTGAGGTCGCGTCGGCCACCGTTGATCTGCAAAACGTCATCCTGTTCAGCGCAGGCTGTCATTCGGGTTACAGCCTGGTCAACGCCCACGGCATCGCCGGCATCTCCCCGCAACCGGACTGGGCGCAGGCGTTTGCACGCCAGCGCGTCACCTTCATCGGCGGCACCGGCTACCAGTATGGCGATACCGATTTCATCGCATACAGCGAAAAACTGTACACCGAGTTCAGCCGCGCCCTCCTGGCCGGCAGCGGGCCGGTGCCCGTGGGCAAAGCCCTGGTCGCGGCCAAGCAGGCTTACCTGGCTACCACTCCTTCCCTGCGTGGCATTGACCAGAAAGCGCTCCTGATCGCCACCCTGTTCGGCCTGCCCATGCTCAGCGTTGACTTGCCCAATGGACGCGGCACGCCGGCCGCCCCGCCCTCGATCGTCGGCGCCACCGCCGGCCTTGCCACTGACCCCGGCCTGACCCTGGGCCTGAGCTTTGCTGATGTGACGATCACCCCCACCCTCAGCCTGCAAACCAAAATTCTCAACATCAACTCGACCGACGTCACGGTGACGGCTGCCTACCTCACCGGCGCCGATGGCGTTGTCGTCTACCCCGCGGAGCCGGTCCTGCCCCTGGAAGCGCGCAACGTCCATGTCAACGGGCAGGTGTTGCGCGGTGTGGGCTTCCGCGGCGGCCGCTACACCGACCTGAACGACATCTTGCCCCTGACCGGCGCCGCCGCCACCGAGGTGCGCGGGGTACATATCCCGTTCTTCAGCGATTCTTTCTACCCGGTCAAGCCCTGGGACGCCAACTACTTCGATGTGCTGGCCAACGGCGCGGCCGGCCGAATGTCGCTCCTGCTGCGCCCCGCGCAGTTCCGCGCCGCGTCATCCACAACGCCCACCGGCACCTTGCGCCGCTACGACGCCCTGGACTTCCGCCTGTTCTACAGCGCCAACACCACCGTCTACCCCACACCGGAGGCGCCCGCGGCAGCAAGCGGTCCCTGGGGGGCAACGCGACTGCTGACGACCACCGGCAACATTCCGGCCCTGGCCTCACCGCCCACCATCGTGCGCGTCACCAGCACCCCCGACCTGGCCCAGGTCAGCTTCCAGGCCACCGTCATCGGCGACCCGGCTGCCGGTATTCAGGCTGTGTGGGTCACTTACACGGCCATAGACGGCCCGCTGTTCGGTCAATGGCAGTCGTTCGACCTGGCGCAAAGCCCGACCGACTCGACGCTGTGGGAAGGCACGCTGGCTCTCCCCTACCCGGACCCATCGAACCTGCGCGCGCTGGTTCAGGCGGTCAATGGCGTTGGCCTGGTCTCCCTGGTGACCGATGTCGGCTCCTATCTGACCCCTGGCAGTGATCCAGGCGCACCGCCCCCCACCTATCCGGTTTCAACCACCATCGCGCTGATCGCGCCGCCGGGCAGCGGCCCCTACGGCACAGAACTGCCCTTCACGGCTGAGCTGACCAGCCTGGGCGCTCCGCTGCCTCTGCAGCCGTTGATCTTCAGCCTGGGCACACAAGTTCGCCAGGGCGTAACCGATGGCAACGGCCGCGGCGTTGTCAACCTTTCGCTGTTCGGCTTGCCCGGCGAAAGCCAGGTGCGCGTGACGTTTCCCGGCACGCTCACCGCTGCCCCCGCGTCCGCCAGCGCACCGTTCACCATCTTCAAGCAGGACACATCGCTCGTCTTCTCACCCACCGTGGTCGCCGGGCAGTATAGCGATCCCATCAACGTCCTGACTGAGCTGCGCGACGCCAGCGGGCGCCGCCTCGCCTCCAAGACCGTCTTCTTCCTGGCGGAGTCTGAATCGCTGCGGGCGTCAGCGCCGCTCACACCGGCCAGCGATCCGCAGGCCAAACCGATCATCACCGACTACAGCGGCCGCGCCCCGTTGGGCGACCTGCCCGCGCCGGCGGGCAGCTACACGCTGAGCGTCTACTTTGTGGGTGACATCCCGCTGGGTAACGGTCAGATACTCAGCCTGGATGATCTGCGCTACAACGCCACGACGGCCGCGACCGCCATGATCCTGAGCGCCGAAGATGCCAGCGTCACCTACACTGGCGCGGTGACCGGCGCAGTGGGCTTGCCGCTGACCCTGGCCGCCAGCGTGACGCAGGCGGATGACGGGGCGCCGGGCGATCTGACCCAGGCCATCGTGCGGTTCGACCTGGATCTGCTCAACCACCCGCAGAGCTTCTACCTGGCGCCGGTTGGCCCTGACGGCGCCGCCATCATCACCATCACAGCCCCGGCGGCCGGGACGTACCAGGTCACCACCGCCGTGGTGGGCGGCTACTTCACCTCCCCGGTCACGGCCGGCCCGACGATCATCATCTCGGAGCCAACCGCCATCAGACTGGACGCCCTAAGCTTCGATCCTGGCCTTGCCGACCTGGCCGGCCTGGCCGGTCGTTGGACCCTGTTGGCGGTTGCTTTGCTGGCCCTGCTCAGCGGCGGTTGGCTGCTGCGCGGGCGTAAGCAGCGTCTTATGTAGGTCATCGCCTCCGACGTGACATGATTCGGGCAATGCGGGCCAACCTCCCGAACTTGATCGGGAGGTTGGCTCGCCCCAACGGCGCCGTCACAGCGGAGCTGTGACCTACAGGCAGAGCTGGAATTTTTGGATGCAGACACCGATCGAGCTTCAAGCTGTTTACATCCCCATGGATCGGCGCCAGGCTATGGTGGCTGGCGTTACCTTGCCGGAACAGACCACCGGCGCGGCGCTGTTTGTTGACATCTCTGGCTTCACGCCGCTGACCGAAGCGCTGGTGGAGATCCTCGGCCCTCAGCGCGGCGCGGAGGAGTTGACGCGCTACCTGAACCAGGTCTACGACACGTTGATTGCCGAACTCGATCGCTTTGGCGGCAGCGTCATCGGCTTTAGCGGTGACGCCATCACCTGTTGGCTCGACGGCGACCAGGGGCGCCGGGCGACGGCTTGCGCCCTGGCGATGCAGGAAGCCATGCGCCCGTTTCAGTCTGCGCCCCTGCCGAACACCGGAGCCATTTCCCTGGCCGTCAAAGCAACGGTCGCGGTCGGCCCGGTACACCGCTTTGTGGTCGGTGATCCTGCTTTGCAGGTGATTGATGTCCTGTCAGGCATAACCCTCAACCACCTCGCACAGGCTGAACACCACGCTGAAAAAGGGGAGGTGCTCCTCACGGCGGCTGCTGCCGCGGCCGTCGGTGACGCGGTGATCTTCAGCGCATGGCGTGAGACGCTGCACACCGACGCCCAGGATGAGGCGCCACCGGCTCGCTTTGGGGTCGCTGCCGGCCTACGCGAACCGGTCGAACCACAACCCTGGCCTCTGCTGGCCGCAGACGCGCTGAGCGCGGCGCAGGTGCAACCCTGGCTGCTGCCGGCTGTCTACGAGCGCCTGCGCACCGGCGGCGGTGAGTTTCTGGCCGAGCTGCGGCCGGCGGTGTCGCTCTTTCTGCGTTTTGGCGGCCTCGATTACGATCACGATCCATCGGTACGCGACAAGCTCGATCAATTCATCCGTGGGGTGCAGCGTTTGTTGACGCGCTACGCGGCCACGCCGCTGCAAATTGTCGTCGGCGACAAGGGCAGCTATCTGTACATCGCCTTTGGCGCGCCGCACGCGCATGAAGACGACGCCGCGCGTGCCCTGGCGGCCGCGCTGGAGCTGCGCGCCCTGGCCGCGTCGCTGGACTATCTGACCCCGGTGCAAATTGGCATCGCGCGTGGGCGTATGCGCACGGGCGCCTACGGCGGCGTCACCCGCCGCACCTATGGCGTCATGGGCGACGCGGCCAATGTGGCCGCGCGCCTGATGCAGGCCGCCAAACCAGGGCAAATCCTGGTCACCGATGCGGTGCAAGCCGCAGCCGGCGCCAGCTTCGCCTGGGAAGAGCTGCCGGCCATTCGGGTCAAAGGTAAGTCGTTGCCCATTGCCATCGCCAGCCTGCTTGGGCGGCGGCAGAAGCCGGCTGTGGGTACGCACGAGGCCGCGTATGCCCTGCCCATGGTGGGACGCGTGGCGGAACTCGCCTTGATCGAGACACGGTTGGCCGCCGCGCATGAAGGGCACGGCCAGATCATTGCCATCGCGGGCGTAGCGGGCATGGGCAAATCACGCCTGGTGGCCGAAGTCATACGCCGCGCCCGCGCGCTTGGATTCGCTATTTTTGCTGGCGAGTGCGAATCCTACGGCACCAACAGCAGCTACCTGGTGTGGCAGAATATCTGGCGTGGGCTGTTGGCGGTGGACGCGGGCGCGTCGGACGAAATGCGGGGAGATGGCGGTAACGGAGCCGTAGGCCCTGTGACCCACGCGACTTCACGCCAGATCGAACTGCTGGCAGCGACCCTGCGCCAGCTTGATCCGACCCTCGTCCCCCGCTTGCCCTTGCTGGGCCGGCTGCTCAACCTGCCCATCCCCGACAACGATCTGACGCACACGTTCGATGCCAAGCTGCGCAAAACCTCGCTGGAGGCCTTGCTTGTGGACTGCTTGCGCGGATTGGCCGCCAGCACCCCGCTGACGATCATCCTGGAAGACGCACACTGGATGGATGCGCTCTCACAGGACTTGCTGGAGGCGCTGGGGCAGGCGCTGGACAATTTGCCGGTGCTGCTGGTGCTGACCTATCGCCCGCCCGACCTGGCGCAGGAACAGGCGCCGCGGCTCAGCCGGCTCCCGCTCGTCACCCGGATTGCCCTGGGCGAATTTTCGCCCGCCGAAGCTGCCCACCTGATCGCACTCAGAGTCGGCCACCGTGGGCAGGCAGGGGGCGCCGCGCCCCTGCATCCTGACGACCTGCCTGCTGCCCTGGTCGAGCGTATCCTGGAACGAGCCGATGGCAACCCGTTTTATATCGAGGAGTTGCTGAACTACATCCAGGCGCGCGGGATCGCGTTCGATGATGCCCAATCTCTCGCCCAGCTCGATCTGCCGGTCAGCCTGCACAGCCTGATCCTGAGCCGCATTGACCAACTGAGCGAAAGTCAGCAAATCACCCTCAAGGCGGCAAGTGTCATCGGCCGCCTGTTTGGCACGCGTCTGTTGTGGGGTGTGCATCCCAGCCTGGGAGCGCACGACCTTGTGCAGCGCGATCTGGAGACGCTGGCAAGCCTGGGCCTGATGGCGCTGGAGCGTACGGAGCCGGACACGGTCTATTTCTTCAAGCATGTCGTCACACAGGAAGTGGCGTATGAGAGCCTGCCCTATGCCACCCGCGCCATGCTCCACGACCAGTTGGGGCGTTTTGTGGAGGAGACCTATCACGAGGCACTCGATCCGCATCTTGATCTCCTGGCCTTTCACTACGCACGCAGCAACAACGAGGCGAAACAGCGTGAGTATCTGCTGAGGGCCGGCCAGGCCGCGCAGGCGCGCTATGCCAACAGCGCGGCCATTGATTATTACCAGCGAGTGTTGCCCATTCTCGCTCGCGGCCAAAAAGTGGACGTTTTGCTCAGCCTGGGCCAGGTTCTCGAATTGACGGGCAACTGGCGCGGCGCCAGTGATCTCTATACGGAGGCGTTGGGGCTGGCCGCGGACCTGGACGATCTCCTGACACAGGCCTGGTGCCAAATTCGCCTGGGCGAAAATTGCCGCAAGCAGGCCCGATTTGGCGAGGCATGGGAGTGGTTGGCGGCCGCGCGGCGCGGCTTCGAGGCGCTGGCAGACAAGGACGGCCTGGGTCAGGCGCTGCACTACCTGGGCACCCTGGCCGATCAACAGGGCGATTATGCCGGGGCGCAGGCCCATTACCTGGAAAGCCTGGCCCTGCGGCGTGCCGTGGGCGACCAGCCGCGCGTCGCCAGCCTGCTCAGCAACCTGGCGATTGTGGCGCGGCGCCAGGGCAATCTGGCAGAGGCGCGGCGCCTGCACGGGGAGAGCCTGACCATCCGCCGCGGCTTCGGTGATCGCTGGGCCATCGGGGTCTCTCTCAATAACCTGGGCAATGTCCTGCTTGACCTGGGCAACGACCGCGAGGCGGCGCTATGCTTCGAGGAGGCGTTGGCGCTCATGCGCCAGGTGGGTGATCGCTGGACGATTGCCAATTTCCTGAACAACCTGGGCAACGCGGCACGCGGCCAGCGTGACGATGACCGCGCGCACGCCCTGTACCGCGAAAGTTTGCTCATCTACCGTGGGTTCGGGGACAAATGGGCGTTGGCCTATCTGCTGGAGGATATTGGCAGTTTACTGGCGCTCGAAGGCAAGCCAACCCACGCCCTGCGCCTGATCGGCGCGGCCGCGGCCCTGCGTGCCGCCATCGGCGTTCCGCTCTCGGGCGCGGAGCAGGCGCGCTTGGATCGCTTGCTGGCGCCTGCACTCAGCCACCTTGCGGGGTGGGACCAGGCCAGGGCGCTGGCGGACGGGCGGGCGCTGCCACAGGCGGACGCCATCAGCGAGGCGCTGGATCAACTGTAGAAGGGGCGGCCCGGCTGCTGCCTGCGCGGCGGTCACGCCGCCACTGGCCTGCCTTCTCCTGCAAGCGACGAAAGGCGTCGGTCTCGGTAATTTCCGCAACCTGCCGCGCCTTCTTGGCCTCGTCAATCTCGATGATCAGCGCCTGCACCTGTTGGCGCAAACTGGTCTCACGCGCGATGACCTCTTCTGCCATGTGTTGAAAAGCCCGCGCCAGTTGCCCCAGCGGGTCATAGCGTTCGGCCAGGTCCGCGATGGATGGAAGCGATGGAAGCCGGATCATAGCTGTTGTTCTCCAGCGCCGCCGCGGCCGCCGTCATGCGACCGATGTGCTGCAAATAGACAAAGTCCTGCGCCATGTCGCGCAGGCGAGCACGCAAGTATTGGCACAGCACGTTGATGATGGCAAAACCGATCTCAGGCTGCGCGTCCATCAGGGCTTGAAAAGGCGCCTCGTCCAGGCGCAGTAGTTGCGTCGGCTCGATGGCGGTGACCGAGGCCACGCGCCCGGCATCGTCCAGGATTGCCATTTCGCCCACAACCGCACCGGCCCACAGGTCATTCAGCACACGCTCGCCATCATGCACACGCACGCGGCCCTTCACCACGATGTACATACAATCGCCGGGGTCGCCGCGGGCAAAGAGCAGTTGGCCGGCGGCCAGGCTTTGCGGGCGCAGAAGATCGGCCACATCTTCCAGGGCTTCGTCGGTCGTCGTCATGAAGATCGTGGTTGTGCGCAGGATCGCCATGATGTCCGCTTTGGACAACAGTTCAGCGCGACGATCACTTGCATTGCATTGCTCACCTGACTGGCGCTGCTGGCGTTCATCTGCTCAGTCATGATGCTTGCTCGCATCTGCGGGTTGAGAGAATGACGGTGAGCGGCTGGTCTCGATCAGGCGGGCGAGGGTCGCCAGGTTGGCTTCCTTGCCGGCCTGGCGTAACGTGCGCGCGGCTGGGGTATGATAATCATGGTGGCGCACAAACTGGAACTGTGACTGGTACCACTCGTAGTCGGTCTGCAGCGCGCCCATGGCCGCCGATTCAGCGCGCAGCGCCGCGCTCCGCTCTATGAAATCGGCGCGCCCCAGCACATCGAGATCGGCATCGGCCAGTATTTGCTCCAGGAGGGTGCGCGGGCTTTGCGGGAGTCGCGTCGCCATAATCATCCCGCAGATGGCATCAATCTGTTCGGGCTGATAGCCCATGCCTGGCAGGACGGTACGCGCAATGTCGGCGCCGATCACCTCATGGTTGGCGCGGTCGTCCACAAAACCGATGTCGTGAAAATACGCGGCCGTGCGCAGCAGGAGCAGATCATCGCCCTCGATACCAGACAACGCCGCCAGGCGGTCTGCGGCCCGCGCGACATCCTCAACGGTGTGCTCGAGAGAATGGTAGGTGTTGTACGCAGCCAGCTCAGTGCTCAGACGCTTCACGACATACTGGCGTGCGCGGGCCAGATCCGGCTGCGCGGGTATGGCCGATCCCGGCGCGGGTTCAGTGGTCTCCGGCTGGATATGCGTCGCCGGTGGTGCAGGCGCCGGGGTTCGCGATTTTCTGCGCCGCTGCAGGCGCTGCGCCTGCAGCTGTAGATTTCGGAAGGTCGCGCTCTCCGTCAATTCGGCCACATGGCGAGCCTTCCTGACATCGTCAATCTCAATTTGCAGGTGGGCCAGCTGGTCATGCAGCTGTTGGTCGCGGCGGGCCAGCTCACGAATCGTTTGCTGAAAAACCCGGCCCAGTTGCCCCAACTCATCTGGACGTGCGGCGACGTCGTCCAGGCTTGAGGGCACATAGATCTCGCTTTCGATCGCGACCGCCGCCGCTGTGAGTCGGGCAAACTGCTGCATGTAGGCAAATTCAACCGACATGTGGTGGACCATATGGCGCAAGCGGTTGGACAGGATGCGAATGACGCTGCGCGTAATTTCTGGCTGGTGACTCATCAAATCGTGCAGCGCCTCCTGTTTCAGGCGCAGGAGGACACCCGCTTCCTGCGCCGTGACCGAGGCGCTGCGCGGTTCCGGGTCGAGCACCGCCATCTCGCCGAAGACATCGCCCGGCCCCAAGGTGTTGAGTTCCCGTTCGCCGTCATGCACGATCATGCGCCCGCGTTCGATGATGTACATGGCGTCGCCCATCTCTCCCCGCTCGATCACCGTCTCGCCGGCGGCCACGGTGACCTCTTCGAGCAAAGGCGCAATGAAAGCGAGCGCCGCGCGTGGCGTTTCGGAAAAAATGCTCACCGCACTCAAAGCTGCGGCCCGTTCCTCAGATAAAGTCATCTATAAGTCCAGTGGAATTTTGTGCCCCCGCATCCGGGCAAAATAGACCTTGTACATCAGGCTGCCATCGCTGTGGCGTTCTTCCGTCAGCAGATAACCTTTTTCAACCAGGAGATCGGCCACTTGCTTGGCTTCATCTTCGGGCAGATTGAGGACAGAGGCTATTTCGACCACGCCCATCGGCCCGCGTCGCAAGATTTTCTGCACGGCCGAGTCAACCGGATCAGGCAGAATCAGGATGTCAACCGGTGTAATGCCGGGGAAAACACTGATTGCTTGCAGTTGTTCCATCAGTTCACTGAAGTTTACCATGAAGTTCATCATTTACCCACTCGGTCTTTCATCAATATCGTCGTAACGCAATTTGTAGGGGCGCACCCTTGCGGTCGCCCACGCGGGCAGAGGGCAGGCGCAAGGCCATGCCCCTACAGACGCTGGCGCATCACACGGGCCTTGGCTTGCAGGGCCTGAAAGAAGTCTGTCTCCACAATTTCGCTGACTTCGTGTTGACGCCGCGTTTCGTCAATTTCGATGCGCAACTGCTGGATTTCCTGACGCAGACCCTGCTCACGCACGTAGGCTGACAGCGCAGCCACAGCCAACGATGAGAACGAATCCATTAACGGCAGCAGGGCGTCATCGAACTCCGTCACCTCGCCGGTCTCGCTGTCTTTGGCATTGATCAACTGCATCACGCCCAGCACATGATTCTCGTCCGTCTTCAAGGGTACCGTCAACAGCGAGTGCGAGCGGTAGCCGGTTTGGATTTCGAAGGCGCGCGGGCCGGAAAAATCGAAGGTGGTCGCGTGGGACAGATCCGAGACATTGACACTCTTGCCTTCCAGGGCCACATGGGACGAGATATTGGCATGATTGGGTTCATTCGTGACGGCGTCGTAGAGCGGAATCGGAGGCAGAGTCACCGCAAGCGCCGAGGTGCCGCCCATCGTAGAATGCAGCGTATCGTTGCGCACAATCATCGGGTTGAGGTGGTTGGTATCTGTGCGCAGATAGAGCGTGCCGGCGTCGGCGTGACAGAAAGTCTTGGCCTCCACGAGCATGACCTCCAGTAAGCGGTTGAAATCCTTTTCAGACGCCAACGATACGCCGATGGGGATCACGACGTGCAGGAGATCATCGGCGCGTTTCTTCTCCCTGCGCACCTGGCTGAGTGTTTGGCGCAGCTTGGTCGTCATGCTGTTGAAGGCCTCACCCAGGCGCCCAATTTCATCACGCGATCGAACGCGGGCCTGGGCTTCCAGGTCTCCGCCACGCACACGTTCGGCCACCCCGGTCAGGCGACGCACTGGGCCTGCGATATTCTCACGAAAAATGAAGGCCAACGCCACGCCCATGATGAGTGCCACCACGCCGCCCGCCAGGACGACGCGATTGGCAGCCACCAGGTCCTGGCGGCCACGATGCAGATCGCTGCGCAGGGCATTCTG
The DNA here is from genome assembly GCF_016704685.1 of Candidatus Amarolinea dominans. Taxonomy (NCBI): domain Bacteria; kingdom Bacillati; phylum Chloroflexota; class Caldilineae; order Caldilineales; family Candidatus Amarolineaceae; genus Candidatus Amarolinea; species Candidatus Amarolinea dominans. Next base: position 175,786 of record NZ_JADIZS010000004.1, on the reverse strand, counting down.
CTGATTGGCGGTCAACTGATCCAGCAGGCTGATCATTTCCGTCGAAAGCGGCAGGACAGCGGTACGAAACAGGTAGATGTCTTCGCGCCAGTGTTCGCCTTCCAGGATGGGGAAGATCTCGTCTGGCAAGCGCAGAAAAGCGGCGCGATTGGTGGAGATGCCATCCAACAGGCTGCGCTGTTTCGCATTGAGCCGCGGACGACTCGCTTTGAGTTGATCCCAGGCCTGCTGATTGAGATCGCGATTGGCCTCGTACTCACCCCGGAAGGAGCGGTTACGGGTGGTGGTGTAGCCGCGCAGGCCAGACAGCATGGCGCTGAGTGATCCCTGAAAACGCGCCATCTCGGCCAGTTGAGCCATGCCTTCGGCCTCAGCGGTAAACTCACTCGCAGACCGCCGTCCCTGTTCATCAATCAACCCACCGACATCAATCAGAACCTGTCCGCCCAGGCGCAGGCCCTTCGTCGCCATGATGGCGTAGGCCGGCTCGCGTTCCAATGGGTCGTCATGCAGTGCGAAAAGCGTGGGGATATCAGCTGCCAACTGGTCATAGAGTGTACGCACCCGTTTCAGGCGCTGCTGATCTTCAGGAGAGAGCTGCGCAGACAGGACGGTCAATTCGTCCAGGTCATTCTGGAAGGCCCGGGCATCGCGCTGTTGGTCTTGCAGATACTCCTCACTGCTCAATGCCAGGTAGCCACGCACGTCCGATTGCAGGCGCAGGAGATTGGCTTCGGCGCGGATGGCTGTCAGCGCGGTGGGTGCGCGCACTTCGTCAGCGATGTTGATGCCCGTCATGGCGTTGGTGCTGGCCAGATAGTTGAAGATGGCGCCCACGATCGTCAGCAGCACGAGAATGCCGAAGCCCAGGCTCAGTTTACTCCCGATCGCCAGGCGGTTGAGCAACGGCGCGCCGACCCGGTAGGCCAGGTTCTCCTTGTCAACGAGCGCCCGCTCGTCTGGGGAATGGGCGGTTGGTGATTCGGTCATGGTGTACTCCGCTTCCAGTCTTTGATATTCCACAGGTCCGCGTCCCAGGGGCTGAGGTCAACACCAACCAGGGTGTTGCTCACCCCGGAGATGTCAGCCTGGCGCACCAGGGGAATCACGACCCCATCAGCGATCAACTTGTCATTCATCTCGATGAAGAGCCGGCGCCGGCGTGCGGGGTCAATTTCCGTCGTAGATGCCTGGTACAACGCATCGTACGCAGGATCGCACCAACGCTCCTTGTTCAGGCCCTTCCAACTATTGGCCTTCTGCGCGATTTCGCTGCAGATCCAGGTGCGCATGTAGGCCCCCGGATCAGGGCTGCGATTGCCAGTGCTGTACATTTCCAGGTCGGCGTAGAAATGGTGACGCGTGTTGGTGATGGCCGGGTCGCTGCTGAAAAAGGTAATCGAATCGAAGAAGGTCAGTTGAACATCCACCTGGATCGAGTTGAGCGTGCCCTTGATGATCTCTTGGGTTTGCTGGCGAATGGGGCTGGCTGCGGTCTGCATCAGCACGCGCAGGGTGATCAATGGTTCGCCGGCCTGGCGTATCATGCCGTTGTCACGAATCGAGTCCCGGTTGGTGTCGCGCCAACCGGCCTCATCCAACAGGCGCGCGGCTTTTGCCAGGTCGAACGGGTACTGGTTCGCGGTGTTGGGTGACTCGAAGGGAGGCGGGGACACCAGAATGTTCGTCGCCGGCTGACCGGTCGGCCCGTACAGACTGGCAATCGCCGCACGATCAATGGCATGGGCAAAGGCCTGGCGCACGCGCAGGTCACTGAAGAAGGGATGGGGAAACTGAAGGCTCGACCGTTCGCCATCGGCGGTTTCGCGATTGGGGTCGGTGCGGTTGAGCAAGATGCGCTCCACGAACGCGCCAAACGGCGCCAGGAGTTGGCCTTTACTGCCGCTCGCCAGGCCCGGCTGCTCCTGGAAGTTGATCTGCAAATTGGCGGCGTAATCCACATCGCCTGCCTGCAACACGGCGCGCGCGGCCTCGTTGACGGTGCCGCCGCCCTTCAGCTCGATGCGGCTGAAGTACGGCTTGTCCGGTTCACGAAAATACGGGTTAGGTTCATAGATGATCTTGTTGGTCTCGACCAGGGTATTGCCCAGGAACAGCACTTCTTCCGGCTTGAAGCGCACCACGCGATAGGGGCCGGTGCCCACGGGCAGGAGATTGGCCGGGGCGTCGGCGGCATTGGCGCCGTTGTAAGGCTCGAAGACATGGCGCGGGATGATCATCCCCTGCACGCCCACGAAGGGCACAGCCCAGGCCGGATTGACAGCCTGAAAATCAATGCGCACGGTGAGGTCATCCTGAGCCTTGACACTCTCGATGCCCTGGTAGTTGGTGAACGTGGTCGCGCCGTTGACAGCGTGATTGGCGATGAAATCGTAGGTGAACTCAACGTCAGCCGCGCTGAAAGGCATGCCATCCGACCACTTGACATCGGAACGCAGTTTCCAGGTGACCGATTTGCCGTCGGGTGCAACCCCGCCGTTTTGCAGCGATGGAATTTCGGCCGCCAGGATCGGGATGAGATTGCCATCTTTGTCGAAACTGGCCAGTGGTTCATAGGTGACACGCGCCGGCGCCCAGTCTTTCTGGCTGGACGCCAGGTGCGGGTTGAGAATCGTGGGCGCCTGCCAAAAGAGGATGCGTAAGACGCCGCCGGCGCCGCGTCCTGTGGGCGGGGCTGTGGTGGGCGTGGGCGCCAGGGTCGGCGCCGGCGACAGCGGTTCGCCGGCGCAGGCGGTCAGCCCCCACAGCAACGACCCGATCACAAAGCAGAACCGAAGGATGGTGTTGGTTTTGAGCATCATGATTATCCAAACAGAACCGGGAGATAGCCGGCCTGAAGCAAGGTTGGCAACGCTGCGTCACGCCACGCGCGGCGCCAGCGATCCAGGTCGTGACCAACGGCGGCTTGCAGTTGGTCGTTGAGCTGCTGGGCGAGGGCAGCATGGGAAACCCACAAGAAGCAGTGGTGATCCCAGCTACGGGCGGTGTCCACCAGGGGGGCAATGTCCGATCCGTTGTAGGGCGCATGATTGGTGACATGCCATCCCGGACGCGGCCGGCCGTCGTCGTTCGCGCCGATCATGCTGCTGACATACGGGATGGCATCCCAGGCCAGGGTGTGCCATCCGAGGCGCGCCAGAACAGGCGATCCACCCCGCCCCACGGTGACACTGACAAAGAAGCGCTGGCGAGGCAGGAACTCCGATCGGAACTGGGACAGGAGATGCTGACGCAGGTGCAAACTGAGTTTGCGTCTACGCCAGTCGGGATGCGTCCAGCCGGTGAGTAGTTCGAACATTTCAATCGCAGGCCAGACGGAGGCGCCCTGGGGCTGGTCGCCGCGCAGTGCGCGTTCCACCTGGCTGCGCGTGGTCTGGTGAAAGATCGGCATACAACTGATATGACCGATGATGCAACCCTGGTGGACGGCTACGGCCGCCAGACCTTGCTGCCAGCGCCGGTAGAGAACGGCAGCCGGAAATGGTGTCAGGCTTTTTTCATGGGCCACGGACTCGGCAAACTGCTGCCAGGCTGTGGGCGCTAACGACGTGTCAGGATCAGGCCGCAACAGGCAGTCACCGGTCAACAAGGACTCGGTGACAGAAAAAATCAGAGGATGGCCGACAGATGATGCCGGCGGTCTGACCCAGGATGTGCGGAGGGGATCGAGGGACTGCCTCCGGTTACTGATCAAGTTGATCATATAGTTTATGCAACTCCCGTGGTCGGCTGCGGCTGAGGTCGCCCACCCGATCGCTCGTTTCACGCAAACGGCTGCTCAACACATTGATGAGCACCAGGGCCAGGTCAGAATGCCGGCGCATGAGGGCGATCAGCGGCTCACGCCGCAGATGCAGCACCAGCGTATCTTGCAGGGCGATGGCCGATGCGGTGTGGGGGCTGTTGTCGAAAAGGGTCATCTCGCCAAAGTAGCCATGCGCGCCGAGCGTCGCCAGGCGGATGGACGAACCGCGGCGCCGACTCTGTTCGATGCCCACCTGCCCATTGATGATCACCACCAGGACGCCGCCAGGCTCGCCCTGGTGGAAGATGATGTCGCCGGCGTGAAAGCGCTGTTCCTCGCACGCCGGCGCCAGGACTTTCAACTGGTTGATGGTCATCTCACGGAAGAATGGCGCTTCCTTGAGAAAAATGATACGCTCGATCAGTGAGAGCATGATTTCCTCCTGCGGCCTGGCGTTGACGGTGAGTTCGGTTTGCTCAGGGGCCGCCAGCGAGCTGTCACCCAACAGGGCTGCGTCCGCCGGTGTGAGTTGGCTCAGCGCAAAACCGGCCAATGCGTCCAGCCATGGGTTTTCGTCCGACTGGGCGTGACTGCACAAGGCGAGTATGGCTTGGGCCGGAGTGGGTACACCTGTATCCTGGCCCGCGGCCACCAGGCTGCTGACATGGTCTGCCGCGGCGGTTGGATCGCACAGGGCGGCCATGAGTGAAGCCAGGGCCGGAGTCGTCAAGGACTCCAGCGCCTCGACGGCGTTGGCGCGCGTGCGTTCATCCTCGGCCCGCAGAGCCGTTTCCACGACCTGCGTACCCTGCGCGTGGTGTTGAGCGGCCAACAGCTCGAACACCTCGTGCAGACGTTCGTCGGTTTGTGTACGCAGAGCCGCCTGCAGCAGGGTCATCCCGCTCGTCTGCAGGGCCGCGTGCTGGGCTGACGCGCTGGTCAAGGCGTACCAGTAGCTGTAGAAGCGGCCGGCCTGCAGCAGGCTATCGTTCATCTCGGCGCTCAAGGTTGGCGCCCAGGCCTGCGCGGCGACACGGCCAGCGACGATCGTGGCTAGTTTGCGCTGCCGTGAGCTGCTGGCGTTGAGCAGCGGTTGCAGCGCAGGCAAGACCCGGTCTCCCAGGTACGCGAGGGCTTCGACCGCGGCCTGTTGGACACCGGCGCTGTCGTCATGCAAACCGAGCAAGAGAATAGAGCAGGTTTGCGCTCCCATGCTTCCGTTGCCGGTCTGGCGCGCCAGGGTTGTGAGCGCAACCTGCCGAACCTGCTCGATGGGGTCGCGGGTATGCTTTTCCAGGGTGGCAAAGAGCAGGCTCTCTTGTTCGTCGGGCAAGGGTTGGGGAAGCATCGCTTCGATGGCTAACATGGCCTGCAGGCGCACGTCATCCATCGGATCGTCCAGGCTGTGCATGGCAGCCGGCAGCCAGGAGAGATTTGCCGTCTGTCCGATCACCTGCACGCCTCGCAAACGCTGCATGCTGTCGGTGCTATCGAGCATCTCCTGGAGGATGGTGGTTGCGGCCGCGCGCAGGTTTGGGTCAGCAGACGCCAGCACCGCCGGCAACACCTGGCCGCGCACGTCGAGATCATCATCGCTGAGCCGGGTGCAGGCCAAACTGAGATACTGGCTGTGCTGGGCGCCCAGCATGTTTTCCAGGCCGGCCAGCGCGGCCTGGCGGACCAGACCGCTGGTATCTGCCAGGCACTCGGTAAAAACCTGGCGCACGCTGTCATGGTGCAAATCAGCCGCGGTCAACAGGTTGAGCAGCGCGCTGCGCTGCGCGGCGTCAGGCGCCTGGCGAATGGACTCAGTCACCGTGGGGATCACGTTGACGCCGCCGATCTCGATCAGGAGCTGAGTCAGGAAAAGCGTCAGCGCCGGATCTTTGGCGGCTGCTATCCTACTGCGCAGGTGCGCCAGCGTGGGCGGGTCCGCGCTGGTCAAGGTGGCGGCATGTTGCAGCAGGAGGCTGGCGTAATCTTCCTGCTCCAGCAGGCGCAGCAGTGCCTGGCTGTATTGACGCCGAATGATGACGGCCATCACGACGAAGGCGAGGGCCAGCGCGCCCATGGCGGCCGACAAGACCCAATCGGCCGCGCCTGAGCCGCGCAGGAGCGGCGTGAGGAGCAGGATCGCGCCGCCCAGTATGGCGCCGACAGGGACGATCAGCCCGCTGATGAAGGCGCGCGCCCGTCCTTTGACCCGCAGCGGCACGGCGTTGTAGAGCAGATTCTCCGTGGAATTGCGGAACGCGGTGCGAAAGGTGGTGCGATTGAAGTAACCGAGGGCGGCTGACGCCAGTCGCGGGAAAAAGATCAGGCTGCCGCTGATCAGCATGGTGCCGGCGGGGAAGATCAGGTTGGCGTTGCCCAGCCCAAACCAACCAATGAGTCGGCCTACGAGAAATAACTGGATGGGCAGGGCGATCAGGTTGGTGATGCCGCTGACCACCCCGATAAAATCGGCCATGGCCGTGGTTGTTTTGAGTTCGCCCAGGAGAATGCTGCTGGTGCGATAGTTGATGAGCGCCAACAATACGGTGAAAATCAGGGTGGATACCGCCATCCAGCGCAGGAAAACCGATTGGCGCACATACGCGCTGCCTTCACGTAGATTCTCGCGTGCTGATGGGCGGGCCAGTGTCCGTGGGGCAGAGCCGAGGCTTGCCGTGATAGTGATGGCGGTCGGCGCGGTCTTTTCGTGCAGCAGGCGCGGCATCAACCAGACCAGCAGCGCCATGACGACCAGGGCGCCCATCCACAGCCCGATGATGCCGACTGGCGCCAGATGCTGATTGAGCAGCGGGATGGTGAGGCCCGCGACGATGCCGGCCAGGCGCGCCGAAGTTCCCAGGACAGGGACGACGCGCCTGGCCGCGCGGGTATCATAGAAACTGCTCACATAGGTGGCCCAATGTACGTTGTAGATGTCGAGCAAGGGCACATTGAGAATCAGGTAGAAGAGGGGGAAGGCGATGAAGACAGCGCCGGCGGCCAACAGCGCCAGTCCGATCACGATGCCGATGACACTCACGGCCAGGAGGGCCACGAGGATGCGGTCATTGCTGACGCGATCGGCAAAGGCCGAGTAGATGAAGATCGCCAGGATGGAAAAGATCGCGTTGGCGATGAACGCCCAGGGCAGGTATTGCACGCCGATTTGGCGCAGGAAATCAGCCTCGACGATGGTCTCACCCCAGTTGATGCCGGTCAAAACGACAAACGACATCAAATAGAGGATGAGCAGCCGCGGCCATTCATGCGTTCGGATATTGAGCAGTCTGCCCAGGACAAGAATCACGGCAAGAAAATCCTAAGCTCAGCATTGCATGAGATCAGAGATCGGAGATCAGAGATCGGAGATCGGAGATCGGAGATCAGAGATCAGGGATTTTGGGGATAAAAAACGCTGGCCAGGTTCCCCGCACGGTGCAGATTGGCTAGCCAGCGTTTAGGATTTGCAGGACAACAGGTCGCGCAACCGGTCAGACGTTCAACATGCCCGCAATTTGCTGATAGAGGGCCGTCATGGGATGGTTGGGGTAGCGGATGACGAAGATTCCTTCGCTGGCGAGCGTCATCATCTCATCCGAATGGGGGAGCACGGCGGCCACCGGGCAATTGAAGGTGCGTTCGACGCGCGCTTTGACATCGTTTGGATTCCAGATGGGCGGCGCCTTATTGACGACGAGCAACATGTGCGGCACATCGAGCTTCTTTGCCACTTCGACCGTGACTGCGGTGCCCTGGTAGTCTTGCGAGTCAGGGCGCATGATGAGCACCAACGCATCGGAGATGGCGATCGAGAGCAGCGTTTCTTCGTTCAGGCCAGGATGGGTATCAATCATCAGAACGTCCAGCTTCAACTCTTCGATCAAGCGCTGGTAGCCATCGTTGAGCAAACCGACATCATAACCCTCACGCAGCACGCGGGCAATATCACTGGCTTTCATGCTGGATGGGATCAGGAAGATCTGCCCTGAGATTTTTCTTCCTAAGCGGGGGCTGACGTCAATGGCCGCATCTTCGATGTTGCATTTGCCCCATAAGTAGTCATTGAGCGAATGCACAACGTCCCCTTCCTGGAGACCAAACAAAACATGGATGCCGGGGGAGTGAATGTCGGTATCAACGACGCCCACACGCTTACCGCTCATCGCCAGCACTGTGCTCAGATTGGCCGTTGTGTTCGATTTGCCAGTGCCACCTCGAAACGAGTGAACAGAGATAATCATAACTACCCACCTTCTCAGTTCGGATTTTATTGTCTTCTTACAGCACTACGTAAGCCCTCACCCCCCGACCCCCTCTCCCGTCGTGGAAAAGCACCACGACGGGAGAGGGGGTGAGGGCCTGAACGGTTACTGGTATTATTCATGCTGCAAGTGCTGTCCATTGTAGCATACCCCCACTGATCGTCAATACGGGTTGCTCAGACAGGGACAGAGTATCTTCTCAATTCGTAGGGGCGCACCCTTGCGGTCGCCCACGCGGGCAGGCGCAAGGCCATACCCCTCCCCCGGATTATTGAAGGGATACGGGACAGACGACATGGGGGTCACACAGTTCACATTGCGCCAGGGGGCGTTGCCTGTGTGGGATTTTTGCTCATCAACCGACGGCGCTGCTCTCGGCCGGCAGCATGCGGCGCACGATCACGATGGTGATGTCATCGAATTGGACGGCGTCAGCGATGTGATTGCGCACCGTGCTATCAATGCGCTCGAGCAGGCCGGCCGCGGAGGTGGCCGGCGTGGCTAACAGCTCGCGCAGGCGCTTGTCGGTGTACTGCCCTCCGGCCGGATTACGCGCGTCGGGAACGCCATCGGTGTACATGACCAGGGTGTCGCCAGGTTCAAGCTGCGCATCCCCAGTCCTAAAATCGGTCTGCGCCATCATACCGACCGCCATTCCGGTCGGCTTGAGCACCGCTTTGAGGGCGCCATCCGCGCCCATGATATACGGCGGATTGTGGCCGCCATTGATGTAAACCAGTCCGCCGGTCATTGGATCGAGCACGCCGAAGAACATGGTCGCAAACATGTTCAGATCGGAGTGGTTTTCCATGATGTAGTTGTTGGTCAGGAGCACGGCGTTCTTGAGCGCGGTGGCGCCAATGGCGGGCAGGCCACGCCGTCCTGGGCGTGCGCTGATCTGGGCCGGGCCGTCGCCCAAGAGAGATTCCACCAGGTTCAGGCTGTAGTTTTGCTGCGCAAAGGCGCGCGTCAGGCTGCGGCTGAGCGCCATGAACAGCGCCGCGCCCACGCCCTTGTCGCAGACATCGGCGATGACAATGCCCACGCGGCGCCCTTGCGTCAGCGTAAAGATGTCATACCAGTCACCGGCCACTTCGCGCGCGGGATGCAGGCAGGCCGCCAGTTGCCAGCCCTTGGGCTGCGGCACTTCCTTGGGCAAGAAATCGCTCTGGAAACGCCGGGCAATCGCCACATCGTTGAGCACCTTCTCGCGCTTGAGGCGCTCGCGATCCTCCATCCGATGCTGGCGCACCTCCAGGTAATCGGTGATCTGCACCTTGAGCAGGGAGGGCGAGAACGGTTCGGGCAGGTAATCGTCCGCGCCCAGGGCCAGGCAGGCCTCCACGCCCTCGGTGGTTTGTCCGGACGTCAGCATGAGCACGATGATGCTGCTCAGGTCGTCGTCCACCTTGAGATGTTTGATGACATACTCGCTGGTCATGTCCGGCAGGTTGATCTGCAGGAGCATCAGCTCTGGCTTTTCTGCTTTGGCTAATTCCAGCCCATGCTGCCCCGATTCGGCCAGTAGCGCGCCATAGCCGAGCATATCCAGGCGCCGCGCCAGCGTGGCGCGGCGGAGCGGGCTATCATCAATGACTAACACTCGTGCAGATTGAATTGGCACGCGCCGGCGTCTCCTTTTATCATCTCTTTTGCCATCAGTTATGGCACAGGCGCCGTCGTGACCGGCGGCGTCGGATCGGAACGTTTGACCACGAAAATGTTGCGGTTGCGATTATCAATGCGCTCATAGAGAAATTGGTCGGTGCCCTGGATGGCCAGGTAGACGCCGAGACCGCCGATGCCGCGGTATTCCAACGGCGCATCCAGGTTGTCTGGCGTTGGGTGCAACAACGGATCGAAGGGCACCGCCGTATCTTCCAGGATGATGGTAAGCGACTCGTCATTCACATGGGCGCTGACTTCGATGTCGCCTGAGATTTGGGAGCCATCATAGCCGTAGTTGATGATATTCGTCGCAATTTCGTCTACACCCAGGCGCAACCGGTAGCCAACACGTTTGTCCAGGCTGGCCAGCACGCATGCTTCGGTCACATAATCTCGAATCAGCTTCAGGGAAGCGAGGGTACCCGGTACCTTCAAAGGCTGCATGGATCAACTCCTGCGCTCAATGGGGCAAACCGGGTTTCTCTTGAAACCCGGTTTGCCGTAAACGACTAGAAGGTCTCGATCACGACTGGATCGTAAGTGTCAATGATAATGCAGCTCTGATCGAAACCAGTCATTTCGATGGTCTCCTGGACCGACTCCTGGGGCGCCACCAGGTAGAGATCAACGTGTGACCCCATCTTCTGGCGGGCAAACACCAGAACCCGTAGGCCCGCGCTGGACATGTACGTCAAATCCTGCAAGAGCAGGACCAGGCGCCGCGGGTTCCAGGCGGCTGCTTCTTCGACCGCGGTTTTGAACTGACCCGCCACGCCGCCATCAAGCTCACCCACCAGGGTGACCTGGGCAATACCGTTGTTCATGCTACTTGAAACTGTAAAAGCCATTTTTCTTCTCCATTCCTGTCTCTTCGTTCATGAACTGCGATGGTTGATCGCAGTTCAACGCTTCTCAATAATCCGGGGTAGGCCTTGCGCCTGCCCGCGTGGGCGACCGCAAGGGCGCGCCCTGCATTTCAGCGCCCAACGATGATCACAACCGAGCGTGATCCCACCAGGAAACCAGCCTGGTCATCCAGCCGCGGCTCGTGGCCTGGCTCCCACACATCGGCCGGCGACTCAACGCCGGTGTTGGCAAACACATACCACTGCATGCCTTCGGGCAGCCGGGGCAGCTCAAAATGATGAGCGTCCCAGTGCATGTTCAGCGCCATGTAGATAAAGTCATCCGCCGTCTGGCCGCCATGCGCATAGCGGCCGTTCAACATGAAAGCCAGGGTGCGATTGTTGTCTGACCAATCCGCATTCCAGGCCTGCGTGCCATGCCAGCTGATGTCGGCATAACCGGTGCCCAGGTAGTCCTGGTTACGCAGATGCCAGCGGTTACGCAGGATGGGATGCGCATGCCGGAACGCAATGAGCTGACTGAAGAAACGCAGCTGGGCGCTGTTCTGTTGCACCAGGTTCCAATCGAACCAGTTGGTTTCATTGTCCTGGCGATAGGTGTTGTTGTTGCCATCCTGGGTACGGGCCACTTCATCGCCCATCAGGATCATGGGCACACCCTGGCTCAACATCAGGATGGCCGCAAAGTTCTTCATCTGGCGACGACGCAGGCTGTTGATCCCCTCGTCGTCGGTCTGACCCTCTGCTCCGCAGTTCCAACTGTCGTTGTCGTTGGCCCCATCTCGATTCTCTTCGCCGTTGGCCCAGTTGTGCTTCTCATTGTAGGACACCAGGTCGTTCAGGGTAAAACCGTCGTGCGCGATGATGAAGTTGATCGAGGCCGTGGCGCCGCGGGTGAGATAGAGGTCAGGCGAGCCTTGCACGCGCTGGGAAATGGCGCCGACCAGTCCCGCCTCGCCTTTGACAAACTTGCGCACATCGTCGCGAAACTTGCCGTTCCATTCGGCCCAGCGGCCGTAGGCAGGAAACGAGCCAACCTGGTAGAGACCGCCAGCATCCCAGGCCTCGGCGATCAGCTTGCATTTCGCCAGGATGGGATCATAGGCCAGGGTTTCCAGGAGCGGCGGGTTGGACAACGGCGCGCCCGAGGGAGCGCGTCCCAACACCGCGGCCAGATCGAAACGGAAGCCGTCAATGTGATACTCGGCCGCCCAGTAGCGCAGGCAGTCCAACACCATGTTGCGCACGACCGGATTGTTGCAGTTGAGGGTGTTGCCGGTGCCCGTAAAGTTGAAGTAATAGCCTTCGGGCGTGAGCATGTAATAGGTTTTGTTGTCAATCCCGCGGAACGAAATGGAAGGCCCATGTTCGTTGCCCTCGGCCGTGTGATTGAAAACCACGTCCAGCATCACTTCGATGCCATGGCGATGGAACTCTTTGACCAGCGCCTTGAACTCATCAACCTGCATGCCCATCTTGCCGGTGGCGGCATAGGCTGATTTGGGCGCAAAGAAGCCCACAGTGCTGTAGCCCCAGTAGTTCCCCACGCGCAGTTCGCCGGTCTTTGGATCCGGACTGCTGCCTTCGAACTCGTCGAACTCGTAGATGGGCAGGAGTTCGACGCAGTTCACGCCCAGTTCCTTGAGATAGGGGATTTTCTGGCGGATGCCGGCAAAAGTGCCAGGAAATTTCACCCCGGACGAGGGATGGCGGGTGAATCCGCGCACGTGCATCTCGTAGATCACCAGGTTTTCGGTGGGAATCTCAACCGGGCGGTCGTTGTCCCAGTCGAAGTCGTCAAAAACCAGGCGTCCCCGATAGCGGTAGATGTCGTCCCAGTTGGGGGGCGTGCCCCACACATCGCGACCACCGATCGCCCTGGCGTAGGGATCGAGCAGAATCTTGGACTTGTCGAACCAGTGTCCGTTTGGTGGATCGAACGGCCCCTCCATGCGGTAGCCATACTCGATCTTCTCGTAGTCAAGGCCAAACACGATCATCGCATAGACGTTGCCAATGCGGAACTCATCAGGAAAGGGGATTTCAGCCAGCGGCTGGGCAGCGCCTTTTTCGAACAGCACCAGGGTGCAATCGGTGGCATGGCTGGAAAAAACGGAGAAATTGACTCCGCCGGGCACAAACGTGGCCCCAAAGGGGAAGGGTTTGCCGGTGCGCAGCTTGAAACCCTGGTGTTCGTGGGTGGGGTATGCATCAACTCGGTCCATAGATCACTCCTTGTAAACGGCTACGCCAGGGCAGCGACGCCTTCGGCCAATGTATCGAAATGGGCAAAGAAGTCGAGGAAGCCAGTCATTTCCATCGTGTCCTTGATTTCTTCCACCAGGCCCACCAACACAACGCGACCGCCATGACCTACCACGTTGCGGTAGGTGGCCAGCAGCATGCGCAAACCGGCGCTCGACATGTAGGGCACGTGGCTCATATCCAGCAGCAGGCGCGGGTTCGATGCGGCCGCCGCCATGATCTGCGTCTGCACCTGGGGGGCCGTGTTGCCGTCCACTTCGCCGTTGATATCAATAATTTGGATAGACTGCTCGGTCTGAACGTTTATTTCCATGAAAGATTGTCCTTTTTGGGCCGGCCAGTAGCGCCATCCGCCGGATGGCGCTACTGGCTCGTGCCAGTTACTTGGTTGGCTGCACCGTGACGCGCACGCGCAGGCGCTCCTTCGATTCTGGCAGCTTGACGGTCAGCCCCTGGGCATCGAAATTGCTGTAAGGCTCGTCATCAATCCACACTTCGCTGATGGTGATGCTGTTGGCGGGCAGGATGTCGGGCGAAACGCGCAGAATGTTGTCCTTGAACCCACCGGGCAGCGGCTTGAAGTACAGCGTCAGCGGCTGCTTGGTGATCAGCAGGTTGGTGTAGACCTGGGCCAGGTAGCACAGCTCGAAGGAGTGATACCCGCTCATCGAATGGCTGCCTTTGAGGCGCTCGGTGCCCATCAGGTAAGGCACACCGCTGGCCATCACATTGAAATAGACCGCGCCATCGTCGTGGTCAAGGAAGAAGGCGTTGTAGAAGGCCGATGATTCACGCGCAAGGCGCAGGTACTCCTCGTCGCCGAGCACACCGTGCAGAATCAGATAGGCCAGGATGCCTTGCTCCTGCTGCCACCACGCCTTGCGATCATGGAAAGCAAAGTGGTGCAGGCTTTCGCCAGGTGCGGGGTTACGCTCCATCACGTCATACCAGCCGCCGCGCTGCTGATCGCCGCCGACGGAGGGCATGATGGCGCCAATTTTGCGGGCAAAGGCCTCGTACTCTGGCTTGGGCTGCGCGCCAAACATGCGCAGCAGATTCCAGGCGATCTTGAGATTGTGGCCCACCACGCCGCGGTTTTGCTGCCACATGTGCGTGGAATCGTGCGACCAGTCTTCGTGGAACTTCTCCTGCACAAAGGGGCTGTGCTCGTAGTCCTGGAAGTGAGCGGTGATGGTGTCGAAGGTGTATTCGAGCATCTTGCCATAGCGCTCTTCGCCCGTCGCCAGCCACAGATTGATCAGATAGGCCGGCGCATGATCGCCCACCGAATTCCAGTTCTTCTTCCCACGGTTGGGACCGAGCGCCTCGCTGCGCGCGTCCAGCGTGATCGGATCAAGATGCGAGAAATAGCCGCCCTTCTCACGATCCAGGAAGAAGCGATCGAACAGGTCAACGGTCAGCTCCGCATCGCGCAAAATGCGCGGATCACCCGACACGCGGTAGGTCTGGATGGGGCCGGCCAGGGCGTAGATTTGCTCGTAGGCGGGGATGGCATCGAGGTCATCGCCGAATTCAGAGGCAAACACCTTCTTCTCGCGGCGTCCTTCCACATCGATGCCGTGATACCAGTAGACGATGTTCTCATCACGGTCGTAGAAGCGCATGTGATCGCGCAGGTATTCAGTGCCGCGCTCAGCGCCTTCCAGGAAGCGATCATTACCGGTGAGCATGTACGCCGTGGCAAAACCGTAGACGAGGCGGGAGATGGTGTCCGTTTCCTGGCGATAGCGGTCAGACGCCTTCTCGCCGGTCAGGGTGATGTTCGTGCGGTAGTCCTTGTAGTCAACCGGTGCATCGCCAAACTGAGCGCGGGCGTAGAACTTGCCCAACTCCCCAATCTGCTGCACCCACCAGTCCTGGCGCTCGAAAACGAATTCGCCCGCCCGACGGCCGGGGAACACCAGAAACTGCGCCTCGAAGATGTAGCCATCGCCTTGCGGATAAAAGATGCCGTAGGTAAAAACATGACGCTCGGCCACCAGCATGTCGCGCATCTGCCCTGTGCAATCCTGGTAGGGATCGCCCAGGTTGCGGGTGAGTAAGGCGTAGGTGTTGCTTTTTAGCTTGATGTCATAGGTGACGCCGCCACTGGTGCGCACCGAGTAGGTGTCCAGTGACCGATCGTACTGGGTAACGTAGCCGGCAATAGTGTCCGAGAAGGTAAACTTCAACTTATCCATGTGTCACTCTCCTGTGCTTCAATTTGCTGCGCATGGCGCTGCTATTCAGTATCAGCCAGTTGTTTGTGATGAAACTGATCCAACGGGCTGGGCACGATGTACAATAGGGGAACCAGAATGAACAACAATTTGGCTACGTTCAGGTTCAGAAACGAAACCAAGACAGCGATCACGTAGACCATGGGCGCCATCAGTTGGCGCCGGTTGACAAACGCAATCAAGTCGGCATCCAACTCCGCTGGCACCAACCGCCGGTGCTTCGTGGCGTAACGCCAGGTCAGGTTGAGGGCCAGGCCAGCGCCGATCAGCATCAGGGCATAGAAGATCAGGGCCAGTTGATCGTCAGGGTAATGAATGATCAGGGCGGCCGCAAACGGCATGGAAGCCACAAACAGCAGAAAGAGAATGTTCATCCACAGGAGCCAGCGGTCGTGGCGCCTGATATGCAGGAACATGTTGTGGTGCCCCACCCAGTAGATACCCAGGACAGCGAAACTGATGACATGCGCCAGGAGTTTCGGCAATATCACTGGCAAGGCCGTGATCAGGCCGCCGGTAATGTCGTCTGGCACTTTTACTTCGAGCACGAGCAGCGTGATGGCGATCGAGAAGACGCCATCGCTGAAAGATCCAATGCGCTCATTTCCGGGCGCACTGTGATGTCCCTTCGCGTGTTTGCGCTTCACGTCGTGCTCTGCGTGACTCATCTGTGGTTCTGTCATCGTTTTCTACCAACTTCTAACCGGGGAAGGGCGGCGGGTTTTCTTCGTCCGCGTAGCCCTGGGTAATCTCCACGATGTTGCCTTCCGGGTCCGCGACCCACACGGTGCGCCAGCCCGGAATGAAAGCGTCAAAATCGAACGGCCCCAACGTAATCCTGGCGGCCTCGCCCAGTTCGGCCAGCTTGGCATCCACGCTCGCCACCTGGAACGCGATGTGGCGCCAGGTTGGAAACCAGGGCCCGTCCTTCTCGTTGGGCGGTAGCGGTGAATCTTCTTTGGCCTGGAACAACTCCAAATAGGCGTTGCCGGCCCGCAAGAAGATGATCTGCGTGTCACCGAGGGCAATGACGCGCCCACGCGCAAAGCCGAAGTAGCGGCTGTAGAAGCGTTCAATGGCGGCCATGTCCTGGCAGGCAATAGCCATATGATGAAACATCGTTTTCTCCCTTTTTCCTGCGCCTGTCCGCAGCGAACCGTTAGCGCTCAGCCAGCAGGTCAATGATTTGGCGGGCAAATTGATGGCAATGCCCGCCGGTGCGCGCCGTCACAAGGTCGCCGTCCACCACCACGTCCTGGTCGGTGTAGATGGCGCCCATGTTGCGCGCATCGCCCACCAGGTTGTTGTGTACCACCACCGGACGCCCGCGCACCAACTCCGGCACCAGCGCCAGCAACCACATGCCATGACAGATGATGCCCTTGAGAACGTCCTTTTCAGCAAAGGCGCGCTGGATGAAGGCTGTCGCCGGAGGCAGTTTCGTGACGTCATCCGTGTAGCGCAGGCGGTCCGACACCATGCCGGACGGCACGATGATGGCGCTGTAACTGCGCAATTCCTCGTCGCTCATATTCTCGAAGCTCTCGAAGCAGACAAAGGGCGCTCTGTACTCGTGACCGAGGAAGGTGAGCGACGGTTGGCCCCACAAGCGGCTGAGAAAATGAAGCTCTACGCCTTCTTCGGGAAAACGATGCTCGTAGTAAAAGATTTCCTTCTCGTAAAAGTCGCCTTCGATCAAGACGCCGATTTTCTTGCCCTGTAATCGCATACCTACCCCTTTATTTGGCTTCCGCAGTCTGCGTGACTGCGGAAGTCCGACACTCCGCCCTTGCGTCAGGCGACTGAACCATCTGGATACTGGGTCATGCCGGCAAAATGGATCATGATCTTGCCCTCGCGCAACACCCAACTGTCGGCGAAACGCATTTCGGCCTTCTGGCCGCCGGCGGTCATCTGGATCGCTTCGACGATCATCAACGTTTGCGGGTTTTCGGTCTCGGCCCAGAACGCGATGTCGGTCTCCAGGCCCTCGATGCCCAGAATCCCCTGCATGTGCTCACGCAACTGCTCTTGGCCGCGGTAGTAGAGCGGTGTTTTCATGAAGCTGCTGATGAGCAGGCAGTCATCGGTGTACTGAGCGAGCAAGGCGTCAATGTTCTTGTCCAGGATCAGTTGAATATGCTCACGATACATGCGGCCCAGGGCGGTGTCCGGCACGTTCTTCATAATAAAGTTACCTCCAGAAATCGTTGCTGACGGCCATACCCATGGCTGGCGCGTCGCTCAGGCGTTCAGAATCATGTCGGCCGCTTTTTCGCCGATCAGGAAACAGGCCGCCACCGTGTTGCCACTCGTCACCGTGGGCATGACCGAGGCATCGGCCACACGCAGGCCCTGCACACCGTAGACGCGCAGCGCAGAGTCAACCACAGCACGCGCATCGTAGCCGATCTTGCAGGTGCCCGCGGGGTGCCACAGGGTCGAGCTTTGCGCCCGAATGAAAGCCACCAGGTCAGCGTCCGGGCCAGGCACGAGTTCGCCGCCGTTCAACCCGGCAAAAGCCTTCGTGTTGATGATCTCGCGCGCCAGCTTGACCGCGGCCACCAACACCTGCACATCCGCATCCTGCTGCAGATAGTTGGGGTTGATGGATGGCGCATCCAGCGGATCGGCTGAGCGCAGTCGCACCTCACCGATGCTGTACGGCTGCACCAGGATGGGCAGGAAGATGCTGGCCGGGCCGCCAAAGTTCATCACCGGCGCCAGCGCCTTAGGCACCGCCGGGGTATAGTTCATCTGCAGATCGGGCGGCGCCGCGTCCATCCCCGGCCGGGTGCGCACAAACAGCACATTGCCCGTTAGCAAGTCGGGCTGCGGCAGATTGACCAGCGAGCGAAAGACCACCGGCAGTTGCACGTGATCCTGCAAATTCTGCCCCACACCGGGCAAATCAACCAGCACCTTCAGGCCAAGCTCCCGCAGATGGTCGGCCGGGCCAATGCCAGAGAGCAGCAGCAGCTTGGGCGACAGGAAAGCGCCTGCGCTCAGGATGACCTCGCGCTCGGCTTCCACCTGCAGTGTCTGGCCCTGGTGCACGTATTCCACGCCGCTGGCGCGCGTGCCGCTGAAGAGGACACGCGTCACTTCGGCTTCGGTCTGCACGGTCAGGTTGGGCCGCTTCATGGCTGGGGCCAGGTACGCGGTGGCCGCGCTGGCACGATTGCCCTGGTCATCCACATGGAACTGCAGGAAACCCGCGCCATCTTCCTGGCGGGCGCCGTTGTTGTCCCAGTTGGGGCCATCGTAGCCCAGTTCGGTCGCACCGACCTGGAAGGCCTCCGAGCGCATCGCCGGGTCAGGACAATCGCGAATCTTGAGCGGACCGCCCACGCCGTGATACTCGGACGCGCCCCCCTCGTAGTCTTCGATGCGCCTGTAGTAGGGCAGCACATCGTCGAAACTCCAGCCATCCGCGCCCAGCGCGTTCCACTGATCGTAGTTACGGCGATTGCCCCGCACATACATCATGGCGTTGATCGAGGTGCCGCCGCCGATCACGCGGCCCTGGTTGATGATGATCTGGCGCCCGCCCATGCCCTTCTGCGTCTCGGTGGCGAACTTCCAATCGTAATCGCCTCCCCACAGCGGAACGAACCCGCCCAATGCATGAATACCAGGATCGGTATCCGTGGCGCCTGCTTCCAGAATCAGAACCTTCAGGGCCGGATTGGCGCTCAAGCGATTGGCAATGACGCACCCACTCGCCCCCGCGCCCACAATGATATAATCGTATTTTTCTGTTGCCATGTGTCATGACTCCTTGCAACGGTTCGCCTGGGCGCCAACCCATTGGCCGGCGCCCAAGCAGCAGCGGTGACTCGGGACGAGCGTTGCCCGCCTTCTCGACGTTGGCAATGCTCAGCCTGACTCGTAGGGAATTAACCCATCGTCGGGACGATGCCCAATTGCTGCATCAAGCCCATCGTGTCCTCGCTCACCCAGTCCTCAACAATTTTGCCGTCGGCTACACGCACCACGCTGATGCCCTTGACGCTGACGGCCTTGCCTGTGGGCGGAATGCCAAACAGGTTCTCGGTGTGCGTGCCCTGCATGTGCCAGCGCACCGCGGCCTTGTCACCGGAGCCAAACGCGTCCTCGACGACCATGTGCATGTCGGGGAATCCGGCACGGAACGCGCCCAGGAAACCCTGCACGGCTGCCCGCGGCGTGATCGGCGTCGGGCTGCTGGGGTGATACATCACGATGTTGTCAGCAAGAATTTCATCGGCGACACTGGCATCGCCCTTGCCGAGCAACTCCTCAAAGAAACGGCGACCAATCGAAACGGCGTCTGACATGATACTTTCTCCTGTGATCTGATTTAGGAATTCATGAATCGTTTTGTGTCACGAATTTCACGAATTTAACGAACGATTCTTCGGCTTCAACCGGCCTGGGCACGTGTCAGCGCCCGCTCGGCGAGGATTGTGACCAGGTGAACGCGATACTCACCCGATGCGAACAGGTCACTGCGACCCTTCAAACCGGCCACGCCCTGGCTCAGCGCGGCTGCGAACGCCGCCGCGCTGGCCTTTTGGCCCTTGAGCGCTTCTTCGGCTTGATACAGGCGCTGGGGATGCGCCTCGCTGCCGGTGAGGCCCAACCGGCAACTGACAATCGTGCCGTCGTCTCGGCGCAGCAGGCTGACGGCAACTCCCACGACCGGATAGCCGTTGGCCGGGTTCTTGAATTTCTCGTACGCGCTGCGCTGCCCGGTTTTCGGCAGCGGAATATGCACCGACGTGATCACTTCATCGCTTTCGAGAGCCGTCCGGAACGAACCGATGAAGAACTGATCGGCCGGGATGTGGCGTGGCCCATGCGCACCCTGGGTCAGGATGGACGCCTCGAGCGCCAGCAGCGCGGCCGGCAGATCGGCGGCTGGGTCACCAAAAGCCAGGTTGCCGCCGATGGTCGAGGCGTTGCGCACCTGCACATCGCCGATACTGTCCGCCGCTTCGGCCAGGGCCGCGGCGTGCGTCCGGATCTCAGGATGCAGGGCTATTTCGGTGCAGGTGGTCATGGCCCCAATCTGCAGAAAGTCGGGGTTGCTCAGGGTGGTGATGCCGCGCAAGCCACGAACCTCCCGCAGGTCAATGAGCAGCGGCGGCGCCAGGCGGTGCAATTTCATCTGCGTCAGCAAATCATGCCCACCGGCCAGAATTCTGGCTCCCGGGTGCGCCTGCAGTAAGGTGATGGCCTCCTCCAGGCTGCTGGGAGCTGCGTAATCAAAAGAAGCTGGAATCATACGTTTATGCTCCTGCGGCAACGGGTGAGAGTGGGCGTCCGGCGCCGTTCTCCCCAGTCTTCAGTCCTTGATGCGGAGTACTCATACCCGTCGCTGGCTGCCGGCGGCCTGGGCGTCACGCATCGCGCGCCAGACTTTCTCCGGTGTGAATGGCATTTCCAGATGCTGGATTCCGAGGTCGGCCAGGGCATTGCAAACCGCATTGCCCACCGCCGCGGCCGCGCCGATTGTACCGATCTCACCGGCGCCCTTGGCGCCCAACTCGGTGTGCGGCGTCGGGGTCACCATGCTGGCAATCTCGAAGTTTGGTAGTTGCGTCGCGCGCGGCAGCGGGTATTCCGTCAGGTTTGACGTCAGCAACTGGCCTTCACTGGTGTAAATGGCCTGCTCGAAGAGCGCCTGACCCAGGCCGTGCGTGATCCCGCCATGCACCTGGCCGTCGAGGACCATCGCGTTGCCCATCGTCCCCACGTCATGCACGCCGAAGAAGCGCGTCACCTCGACCTGACCGGTCTGCTCGTCAATTTCCACCTCGGCCACCTGCGCGCCGTAGGGGAAGTTGAAGCCGGGCGGATCGAGGAAGGTGGTCACCTCCAGGCTCGGCTCCATACCTGGCGGCATGTCCCAACCGTACCACAACGCCAGCGAGATTTCCTGCAGAGTCTGCTTCTTCTCCGGGTTGTCCTTCGGATAGGCCTTGCCATCCTCGTAGACAACCTCCGCTTCGGGCACCTTGAACATGTGCGCGGCCATTTTGATGACCTTTGCCTTGATCTCCAGGGCCGCCTTGAGAGTCGCCGCGCCGCCAACGCTGAAGGATCGGCTGCCGTAACTGCCCTGTCCGAAGGGGGCGCGTTTGGTGTCAGAGTGCAGGATTTCGATCTGGCTGATGTCAATGCCCAGCACCTCGCCCACGATCTGGGCGAAGGTGGTCTCATGCGCCTGCCCGTGCGGTTTGGAGCCGATGATGACGCTCACCTCGCCGGTGGGGTGTACCTTGATGTTTGCGCTTTCCCAGGTGCCGCCCAACATGCCTTCCTTCGCCATGCGTGAGGAGGGGCCGACGCCGCTGACCGCAATGAAGGGCGCCATCCCGATGCCGTAGCGCTTGCCGCGCTGACGGGCGCTTTGACGGCGGGCGGTCGTGTCCGCATAGCCAGCCATCGCCAGCACCGTTTCCAGCGACGTGGGGTAGTCGCCCGAATCGTACATCCAGCCCATGCGGTTGTCGAAAGGTAACTGCGCGGCTTGGACCAGATTCTTGCGCCGCACCTCGGCCGGATCCATGCCGATCTCTTGGGCAAAGCGGTCAATCAGGCGTTCGATCATGAAGGTTGCCTCTGCCCGGCCCGATCCGCGCTGCGCACCGAGCGAAACCACGTTGGTGAACACCGCGTAGACTTCGCAGAACGGATTGGGAATATCGTAGACGCTGGTGACATTGCGCCCAACCATGGCCGTAGCTACGCCGGGGCCAATGGTGGATGGATAGGCGCCCAGGTTGGCATAGCTGGTGCAGTGCAGCGCGGTGATCTTGCCCTCACGTGTGCCGGCCAGCGTGGCGTACATCTTCTGATCGCGGCCCTGGACCGTGGAACGCATCAGCCCGCTGCGTGTGTCAACCCATTTGATCGGACGGCCCAGCTCACGCGCCAGGTAGAGCACCAACGGCATGTCCGCGTAGACATAACCCTTCGTGCCGAAGCTGCCGCCGATCTGCGGGGCAATGACGCGCACCTTGTTGAAGGGCACCCCCAGAATCATCAGCGCCAACAAGAGGCGATGATCGTGCGGTGACTGAGTCGAAGAGCGCAGGGTGAACTCACCGGTCCCGGCATCGTATTCGCCGATGGCGGCGCGTGGTTCAATGGGGCTGTTGATGGTGCGCTGGTTGCGAATGGACAGAGAGACCTTGACCTCAGCTTCGGCGATGGCGCGCTCGGCCGCCTCTTTGTTGCCATACGGAATGTAGGCGTTCAGATTGTTCGCCACTTCGTCATGCAACTGCGGCGCGCCCGCTTTCAACGCTTCTTCGGCATCCACCACCACCGGCAGCGGGTGATAGTCCACCCTGATCGCGGAGAGTGCGTCATAGGCCTGGTAGCGTGTTTCGGCCACAACGACCGCCACCGGATCACCGGTATAGCGCA
Source organism: Candidatus Amarolinea dominans (assembly GCF_016704685.1). NCBI lineage: Bacteria > Bacillati > Chloroflexota > Caldilineae > Caldilineales > Candidatus Amarolineaceae > Candidatus Amarolinea > Candidatus Amarolinea dominans. Next base: position 153,306 of record NZ_JADIZS010000004.1, on the reverse strand, counting down.
CACGATCGGTGGCGAGGACATTGCCGGCGCCAGGTACGCCAAAGGGATGCGAGGGGAAGTGACTCACCACACCGCCCGGAATCCAGACGCAGGGCAGGGGCATCATCTTGTTTTCAATGTCAGCCGCGGTCAACACGCGTACCACGCCGGGCATCTTCAGCGCCGCGCTGATATCAATACTCTTGATGCGCGCATGACCGTACTCGCTGCGCAGAATGGCCATATGGAGCATGCCGGGCAAAGTCAGGTCAGCGGTGAATTTGGCCTCGCCGCGCAGCATCTCCGGATCTTCCTTGCGCTTGAGGCGTGCGCCCAAGATCTTGCCTGCGCGTGGCGTCACCTTGACGGTGTCGGCGGGCTTTGCGTCCGCTGCCGTGGCGCCATTGCTGCTGACTGTCGTGGTTGGTGGGGTTGCCGGCGCGCTGACAGGCGCTGTTTCCCGCAGCGCGGGCATGGGTGGGGGCGTATTCTCCCCGGGGGGCGCCTGCGTAGCCGCGGCCGCCTTCGCCTCTTGCGCCCGAATGCCTGACTCCCAGAGCATCGTGGTGCCCGACTGAATAATCACGGTGGCATGCTCATCCACCTCGGCCATGCTCTCGTAGCCCACCTTGACCGTCTTGCCCAGGGAGATGGTGTCGCCGGGACTTAAGTTCATCACCCCCATGAGCCGGTTTTGATTGACACTGGTGCCGTTGGTGCTGTTCATGTCTTCGATCGTGAAGCCGTCATCCGAGCGTGCCAGGCGTGCGTGTCGGCGTGACACTTCGGTGTCAGTCAACACAATGTCGTTCACCAGATCGCGCCCGATGGTGACCACATCCTCCTTCAGTTCGAAGACCTTGCCGGCCGCAATGCCTTCTTGCACAACCAGTCGAAACGAATCCTTGATTTCCGTCATTTCCGTGTGTTCCCCTTTCGCCCGTCAGCTCGATCCCTTGCCGCGGCGGATCTGCTTAGCCATCTTCTGCAGGTCCTGGAAATAGGCATCATTGGTGATTTCGGCCACATGGGCTGCCTTCCTGGCCTTGTCAATTGCCAACAGGGTGATATTGGCCCCGTCGGTTGGTTCGAAGCATAAGGTTACATTTTTGCCCAGGTTAATCACATCACCTTGTTTCAGAACCACCGGCGTCATCACCTGTACGCCGTTGACAAAGGTGCGATTTGTGCTGCCCAAATCCTGAATGGTGAACGTATCGTTCGCCTTCGTCACCTGGGCATGCCGACGTGAGACGAGCGGATCGTCCACCACAAAATCACAAGCCGGGTCACGCCCAATGATGACTGTGGCTTGCTCAATCTCGAAGCACTCGCCGACCATCTGGCCGCGCTGTACTGATAGCTGAAATGAACCGGGCATCGTATCGTTACCGCCTTCCGTACTGACTTTTTTGCAACGTAACCCTGTTTCCGGGCGATCCTACTTGACGCCGGTGAAATGATAGCTGACCTTGCCGTCCTTCAGCATGAAGACATCGTAGACGCGCACGGTGCCTCGATTCGTGCGTACGGTGGCCTCGAATGAGACCGAGTTTTCGGACTCTGTAAATTTTTCGGTCGTAACCACTTCTTTGATCTGCACCCAGCGCATGTAGTTGCGGAAGTGCTCTTTGAGGGCTGCATGGCCGCGCACCGTCCAATCGAACGAGGCGACGACGGCATCCTCATGATAGTTGTCTTCGACCAACGCGTCTGGGTTGCCGGCAATGAGATAACGCACCTGGCGCTCGTAGAAGGCTTTGCCTGGCGTGTCAATAATCATGTGTACCAGGCTGTTCGTCTTCTCAACCGCGTACTGCACGGCTTTGATCACATTTTGGTAGCCGGTGCAGCGACAGAGATTGCCTTCCAGGCCGCGCCGGATTTCGGCTTCGGTTGGGCGCGGATTATGCTGCAGCAGGTCGGTCAATGACATGACCATGCCCGGCGTGCAGAAGCCACACTGCAAGCCGTGGCGCTCCCAGAACCCTTCCTGCAGGGTAGTCAGCGTGCCCGCGTGCGCAACGCCTTCGATGGTGCCGATGTCGCCGCCTGCGGCCTGCACCGCCAGCATGGTGCAACTCTTCACCGAAATGCCGTTGAGCATGATGGTACAACTGCCGCATTGGCCGGTATCACAGCCTATCTTCGTCCCGGTCAGCCCCAGGTCGTCGCGCAGAAAATCAACGAGGAGCATACGCGGCTCCACATTTCCCTCATGGGGCTTTTGGTTAATGGTCATTGATACATGCATGGATTCGGTTCCTCTCATCTACAGCTCATCACAAGTTCGTCACATCTCGTTCATACAGATCATGAACAACGAACCTGACAAGGCCCGTCGTGGCGGCCTGTAACGCAATCCGCCGGATTGCGGGGCCGCCACGATGGACGTTGTCCTGGCTAGAGTCGTGCAAATCCTGGCGCGTACGCGAACGGCTTCACCGTGGCGTTATAGGCCACAATTTGCAGACCGTAGCGATTCTTGTCTGACCGGCGCACAGTCCAGCGTTGGGTCGCATCCATGGAGACGCGTTTGCTCTTCGCTGCCGGCGGCTCCCACCAACTGGCCTGCCAACCGACCACCACATCCACCACCGCCTCGTCGCCATTGATCTGGGCGTCCACGGTCTGGACGTAGTGATTCTCATCGAAGAACAGGTTGGTGACCCGGTCATACCATGTTTTGAACGAGGCGTAGTCATGGATGTCGCCATCCGGGAACTGGATATTCAGGCCCGATTCGCTCAGCAGGGGATAGACATCTTCGATCGGGTCATGGTTGTCAAGCGCACGGTACCACGCGGCCACAAGGCGCTTAATTTCATCTAACTGCAATGGTGTACTCATAGCGAATTGTTTGTCTCCTTCTTGGTTTACTGCCCGCACGTATTGCCCACGCGCTCCGGGTGGGTGTCGCCTGCGAGCACCAGGTCAATCAGGAAAGGCCCCGGATGCGCCAGCATCTGCGTAATGGCCGGGCCGATCTCCCACGGTTTTTCCACGCGCACCCCGGCCACGCCCATGCCGCGCGCGATGTCTACAAAATTGAGCGGCGGATGGGAAAGGTCGAAGCTCAGCGGGAAATCATGCGCCGGGATGTCGCGTTCTTTCCAGTAGGCCGCGATGTTCAACTGCAACAGGCGGTACGAGCCGTTGTTACAGATGATAATCTTGGCGTTGATGTTGTGCCGCGCGGCCGACCACAGGGCCTGGATCGTGTACATCGAGCCGCCGTCGCCGGTGAAGCCGATGACCGTTTTGTCAGGATTGGCCAGTTTGGCGCCCAGGGCGCCGGGAATGCCGACCCCCAGAGAACCGCCCCGCGTCACGAAGTATTGACCGGTGCGCGAGGGTGGGTGATAACGCACCACGGCCGGTGAACTGGTCAGTGCTTCATCGAAGATGATGGTATCGGCCGGCAACTGCGGCGCCAGCTCTTCCATGAAGCGCGCCATCGTCAGTGGCGCCTTGTCACGTGTCTCGCGATCATGGGCCAGGTTGGCGGCCTCCCTGGCGGCCTTGATCTCGCCGATCGCGGCGGTGCGCGCTTGAGCTTGCGCCCTCTGCTCGGCGGTCATCGTGGCTGCCAGGATGTCTGCCAGGATGGCCAGGCTGCGCTTGGGGTCAGCCACCATGCCCAGCGTCACCGGATGGCTCTTGGCAATCTCATACGCGTTGAGGTCAATGTGAATAACCGCCGCGCCAGGGGCGAAGATGTTGCCCAGTTCAGGAAAGACCTCTGGCAGCACATAGGTGCCCACAATCAGATTAGCGTCGCCCTTGACCATGATCGGCTTGCTGGCATAGCCAAACATGTGCCCGGTCATGCCCTGGTGCAGTGGATGGCGGTAGTCAATGTTGACTTCGCCGGCGTCTGCCTCCCACACCTCGGCGCCCAGCAGTTCAGCCACGCGTGTCAGCTCGTCCTGCGCGCCGGAATAGGCCACGCCATCACCCACGAAGATCATGGGTTTGGTTGCCGCCGCCAACAGCGCCGCGGCCTCCCTGAGCAACTCCGGATCGGGCGCTGAACGCGTGGAGGGGATGGAGGTCGGGACCACGTCCTCGACCAGCGGGGCATCAATGATGTCCTGGGGAATGCAGACATATACCGGCCCCATCGGCGGCGTCGCAGCAATCTTGATGGCGCGCCGCAGCACGCGCAGCAGCGAGGAAGGGTCAACCACCATCGTGGCCCATTTCGTGACCGGCTCGGCCAGCGCCACCAGGTCGCCGGCCATTTGCGCATCGAGACCCTGATAGCGGATGCCGGCATCCCCCCCGATGACGACCAGGGGAGAATGTCCGCGCTTGGCCTGGTAAAGGGCGCCAATGGCGTTGCCAACCCCCGGTGTGCTATGCAACTGGACCAGTGTCGGTTTTTGCGTCGCCCGCGCGTAGCCATCGGCCATGGTCACGGCCACGCTCTCCTGCAGGGTCAGGATATACTTCATCGCGGGATATTCAGCCAGGGCATCGAGGAAGCCTTGTTCCACGGTGCCTGGATTGCCAAACATGAAGTGCATCCCGTCGGCCAGGAACTGCTCGATGATGGCGAAGCGACCTGTCTTTTGTGTCATACATTGCCTCATAAGCGGGATTTAGATTGCGCGCGACGGCTTACCAGCCATAGCGGCGCAGGCCGTTTTCCAGCACCTCGATCATCAGCTCGCCGACGAGGCGCGAGTCCTGCGTCGAGCGGCCGGTAAGGAACGGATAGTCCAGGATCGTGGAGATGGTGTGGCCGACGCCGCCGTGGTACTGACCCTCCGGGCCGACCGCATCCCGCAGGATGTACTCCAGCGGATAGAACGGCGGACCGAAATTGGCGGACGTATTCATTGGCTTGCCGTCGTAGTCGTACATCTGGGCAAAGCCAGTCGAGTCCTTATAGTCGTATTCGCGGGCATGGCCGGTGACGTGCTTGCCCCAGATGATGCTCTTGCGGTCATTCCAATCGCGGGCGAAGGCCAGGCAGGTCACGCAGTAGCACTCGACGGCGATGAGCTTGCCCTGGGCCAGGAACCCCAGGATCACGTCGTGCAGGCGCTCGTTGTTCACCATGTCCACCATGGGGCCGCTGCCACCAGGCAGCAGCAGCGCATCGTACTTCTCCAGGTCTTTCCAGCATTCGGCGCGCTTGTTGTGGTACGCCTCAAGCTCGTGCCCGAAGCTGGGGCTATTGAAATACGGCATCTGCGGGAACCACTCGGACAGGTTGATGGGGTTGTTCAACAGGTCCGCCTCGTGAATCTGTCGCGTCCGGGTGGCGTAGTGCTCGTCGGTCACGACCTTATCCAGCGGCGGATCCAGATATCCTGGCTCCATGCTGGGGGGCAACGCAGGCGGTTTCCTGCCTTTTGCCGTCATGAAGTCCATCTCATATCCACGTGCGGCCAGCACATCGTAAGGGCCGACCAATTCCTCGCCCCAGTAACCCCACTCAGACAAAACGACCAAGACCTTCTTAGACATGCGTAAGTCTCCTTAGTTTGAATCATCACTTCGAATGCCCGGTCACAGAGGTACTTCCATGACTTCCATGACTGCTTTCGACAAAACAACGGTGAACCAGGGGCGCAAAACAACGCTAACCGCAACCAGGTGAATTTCTTCACCGGAAGCAACTGTCACACAACCTACATGCGCCAGGTGCGCAGTACGGTATACTTCATGCTTGCATCACTAAACGGGATTTTTCTTACAAAAAGAATCAGATCACAGAATGGATTTGGCAACAGATCGGCGTTGAGTGGAAATGAATTGTTTACCAGATACTATTAGTGTACCAGGCTATCGTCAAGAGAACGTCAAAAAATCTGACCTGATGAGGTAAAATACAACTTTGAGTACTTTTGTCTTGATTAAACCTTGTTAATGCCATGACTCATCTGGCACTTTTTCTATTGGGATCATTTCAAGCCAAACTCAACCATGAGTCTGTGGCCCAGTTCGAATATGACAAGATGCGCGCGCTCCTGGCCTATCTGGCCCTGGAAGCGCAAGACCCGCAGCGACGTGACGCGCTGGCAGGTTTCTTGTGGCCTGAGCGACCTGAGGATGCCGCGCGTCACAATCTGCGGCAGGCGCTCTCGAACCTGCGCCGTTTGCTGCAAGACAACCAAAGCCCCACCCCCTTCCTTCATTTGACCCGCGAAGCGGTTCACTTTCCCGATTCCAGCCAGGCCTGGTTTGACGTGCGTCTGTTCGATTCACTCCTCGAAGCCTGTCGCCATCACGACCACCTGCACGTCGAAGCCTGCACCACCTGCGTGGACCGCTTGCAGCAGGCCATTGATCTCTATCGCGGCGAGTTTTTGGAGGGCTTTTTTCTCGATGACAGCAGCGCGTTCGAGGAGTGGGTAGAAAAGAAGCGGCGCCACTATCACCGGCAAATGCTCGGCGCCCTGCGCACCCTGGCCGTGTTCTATGAGCGGCAAGGTCAGTACGAGCGCTCGCTTGCCCTGGCCTGGCGTGAGTTAGGCATGGAGGCCTGGCGCGAGGAAACTCACCGTCATATCATGCACACCCTGGCCCTGAGTGGACAACGCGACGCCGCCCTGGCTCACTTCGAAACCTGCCGCCGCGTGCTCAGCGATGAATTGGGCGTCTCCCCCAGCAAAGAGACGGTGGCCCTCTACGACTGCATACGCGCCGAAGAAACTCCCAGCCAACGCACCTGGTCTGTGGCCGAGCCGTCATGGCCGGTTTCCACCGTACAGCCGATGGCGCCTCGCGGGCTGGCTTTGCCCGCGCAACTCACGCCATTCATCGGCCGGGCGAGTGAGTTAGCCATGCTGACCAAGCGCCTCCAGGACCCCGCCTGTCGCTTGCTGACCCTGGTTGGCCCAGGCGGCGTCGGCAAGACGCGCCTGGCGCTAGAGCTGGCAACCCAGCAGGCCTCTCACTTTCGGGATGGGGTGTTTGTGGCGCCGCTGGTCTCTCTCCAATCGCCGGCCCACCTGGTGGTGACCCTGGCCGATGTGCTGCAACTGGTTTTTTACGGCCACGAACTGCCTGAAGCGCAACTCCTGAACTATCTACGCGACAAACAGATGCTCCTCGTCCTCGACAATTTCGAGCACCTGGTGGAAGCCGGCAGTTTCATCATCCAAATGCTGCACGCCGCGCCAGGTTTGCGCATTGTGGTCACCTCGCAAGAGCGCTTGCAGTTGCAGGCCGAATGGATTTTCGATGTGGACGGGATGCAGATTCCGAACGGTCACCTCAATGGCGCCACCCAGGATTACGATGCGGTGCGCCTGTTTGTGGCGCGGGCATCCCAGATTCGTGCAGGATTTGCGTTGACCGACCAGGTCAAAGCGCCCATCGTGCGCATCTGCCGCCAGGTGCATGGGATTCCGTTGGGTATCGAGCTGGCCGCGGCCTGGGCGCGTGATTTCTCCTGCGCCGAAATTGCCGAACGCATCGAACGCAGCCTCGATTTTCTGCACACCGCCATGCGCGATGTCCCCATCCGCCACCGTAGCTTGCGCGCCGTGTTCGATCACACCTGGAAATTACTCACCCCCGAAGAACAACGCACCGTGCGCCGCTTGGCGGTCTTCGAAGGCACCATTAGCGAACAGGCCGCGTTGTCTGTGACCGGCGCTACGCCTGCTGTGCTCACGGCCCTGGCCGCCAAATCACTGCTTTACAGCAGTGGTCGAGAGCGCTATGGGCTTCATCAGTTGGTTCGATACTACGCTCAGGAGAAGTTCAACGAAGCCGCAGATGAAAAAGACATGGTGCGTGAACGATACGCGTCCTATGTGGCACGCTTCATGGCTAAACAGGAGCCGTTGCTCCTTGGATCGCAGCAGAAGCAGGCACTGGATGACATCAACGCTGAACTGGACAACGTGGGCGCCATGTGGCGCTGGGCCATTGCCGGGCGTCGTGACCGGATGATAGACCAGGCCCTTGAGAGCCTGTTCCGCTTCTTCGAAGTGCGGAGTTGGTTTGTGCGCGGCAGTGAACTGTTCGAGGAGACTGTTCGGGTCTGGAGCAGCGGCACGCCTGCTGCTGCCCGGTCTGACGTCACGCTTCTGCTGGGCCGGCTGCAAATTCGCTTGGGCATTCTCTTGGGGCGCCTCTCCCACAATGCCCGTGCGCGCACGCTTCTGGAATCTGGGCTGATGATCGTGCGCCAGGCGAACAACAAACGCGAGATGGCCTTTGCTCTGACTCACCTCGGCCAGTTGGTGGGCGCCGGCGGCGACCTGGCTGCGGCCATCCATCTGCTGGATGAAAGTCTGGCCGTCGCGCCAATCCTCGGTGATCGGTCTTGCCTGGCCGCGGCCCTGCATCACCGAGGCGTGGCCGCGCATCTGGACGGCGACGAAACGAAGGCTCAGGAAATGCTGCGACGTTCCCTGAAAATTCGGCAGGAGGCTGGCGACATGCAGGGCGTGGCCTCGGCGCTCGGCGCTCTTGGCCGTTTCAGCGCCGACCAGGGCGATTTTGTCACCGCGCGCCAGCGCCTCAATGAAAGCCTGCTGGTTAGCCGTGAGTTGGGCAATCCATATGAGATGACGGCCGCCCTCGATCAGTTGGGCCTGTTGGCGTCGTCGTCCGGGGACTATGCCATGGCCGCAACCTTCTATCGCGAGTGCCTCTCTGTGGCTCGCCAGATTGGGCAGCGGACCGCCATCCTGCTGGCCTTGTCTGGCCTGGGTGAGATCGCCTGCGCCCAGGGAGAATACAGCCGGGCCAGCGCCTCTTTGCAGGCGGCGCTGCGCATTGGGGTGGAAATTCAAGCGATGCCTCGCATTCTTTCGATCCTGGTTGGCATGGCCAACCTGGCTCTGCAGCGCGGCGCGCTTGAACAGGTCGTGGCATTGGTTACGTTTCCTTTACACCACCGCGCCAGCTCCGTTGCGACCAGGACGAGGGCGAGCGGCCTTCTGTCCGAGCTGACCGACAGACTGCCGCCTGAGACGCTGCGCGCCTGTGAAGCGCGCAGTCACCAGCAGGGTCTGCCGGCGTTGGTTTCTGCGCTGTTAGCCGAGTCAAAGGAGTAACAAAAAAGGCCCTGATCGCCGCGGCGATCAGGGCCTTTTTGCGACCATCACGTGATCACGCGGTCGCAGGCGCCGGCGTCAACATGGCGGCAAATTCGGACATGTCCAGCGTTTCCACTTCCATGAGACGCTGCGCCACCGCGGTCAGCCTCTCTTTGTACGTTGACAGAATGGAACGCGCACGTTCATAGGCTTCATCAATGAAACGGCGCACTTCCATATCAATCTCACGGGCAACCTTTTCGCTGTAGTTACGCTGCTCGCTGATCTCCCGCCCCAGGAAAATCATCTCTTCGCGCTGACCAAACTGCAGCGGCCCCAGGCTGTCGCTCATCCCAAACTGCGTCACCATCTGGCGCGCCAGTTTGGTGACGCGCTCCAGGTCATTGCTGGCTCCTGTGGTGACATCGCCAAAGATAATCTCTTCTGCCACCCGACCACCCAGCAAGCCTGCCAGGTCATCGCGATACTTGTCACGCGAATAGAGAACCCGGTCTTCCTTGGGCAGGGGCATCGTGTAGCCCAGGGCCATGCCACGTGAGACCACGCTGATCTTATGCACGGGGTCGCAGTTGGGCAGCATATGCATCACCACCGCATGGCCGGCCTCATGAAAGGCGATTACTTCCTTTTCGTGTGCCGAAATGAGGCGGCTGCGGCGCTCGGGTCCGGCAATCACCCGCTCGATCGCCTCTTGGAACTCGGCCATGCCAATGCCGCGCTTGTTACGACGCGCAGCCAGGATGGCGCCTTCATTCACCATGTTCTCCAGGTCCGCACCGGCAAGGCCCGGCGTTTGCCTGGCCAATGTTTCCAGGTTGACATCGGGAAGCAAAGGTTTGCCCTTGACGTGAACTTCCAGGATGGCCTTGCGCCCCTTCATGTCCGGCCGATCCATCACCACCTGGCGATCGAAACGACCGGGACGCAGCAGGGCGGGGTCCAAAATGTCGGGCCGGTTGGTGGCCGCAATGATGATGACGTTCGTATCCGTATCGAAGCCATCCATCTCCACCAGCAGTTGATTGAGGGTCTGCTCGCGTTCATCATGGCTGCCGCCCAGGCCGGCGCCGCGATGGCGACCGACGGCGTCAATTTCATCAATGAAAACGATGCATGGACTGCTGCGCTTGGCCTGCTCGAACAGATCACGGACACGGCTGGCGCCCACACCCACAAACATTTCAACGAACTCAGAACCGGAAATGGAGAAGAAGGGCACGCCGGCCTCGCCCGAAACCGCCTTCGCCATCAAGGTCTTGCCGGTGCCAGGCGAGCCGATGAGAAGGACCCCCTTGGGGATACGCGCGCCCAGGGCGGCGAATTTCTGCGGCTCTTTGAGAAACTCAACCACTTCCTGCAGCTCTTCTTTGGCCTCATCCGCACCGGCCACATCGGCAAAGGTCACCGTTGGCTTCTCGCCGGTAAACATGCGGGCGCGGCTCTTGCCAAACGCAAAAGCCTGGTTGCCGGCGCCCTGCGCCTGGCGCATCAGGAAGAAGAAAAAAGCGCCCACCAGGACTAGCGGCAGCAGGGTGCCCAGGATGGCGCCCCAGTTTTCCCAGCGACTCGGCGCGACCACTTCCACAACGATAGCCTGGCGTTTGTCATCCGGCACGCCCAGATTTTTCAGCGTATCGCCCAGGCTGATGCCGTCTTCCTTGCGCACAATCGCCGTGGTTGACTTGTACTCAGGCTTGTAAGTAATCTGGAGTTCATTGCCCTTGATGGCGATGCGCTGCACAAAGCCGGCCGTCACCTCGCGCGCGAGGTCGGCAATCGCAACTTCGGGCACGTCGGGCCGCGTGCGCGAAAACGATGTAAAGACGAACGCAGCCAGCGCCGTCAACAACAGCAAGTAGACTAATCCATTGCGGAACACTTTCGGAACCATGTCTATTCAATACCCTCCGCCAAAGATGGCGCTTTCTCACTCGTTTAGACTGCCAAAATCACCAATAGTAACAAGCACGATCCGGTACCGATCCACGGCGTGCAGTGTCGCGCCAGGGGCCGCTTGGCGCCGTAGCGCGACTTACCAACGCAGCGGGCGGCGCCTGCAGGCGGTTCAAGACAAATGGGGCGGTTCTTCTGCCAGTTCGATCGTGATCGTTTGCGCCTGACCCTCGCGCAGCAGATGCAGGGTAATTCCCTGTCCCACCTCAGTCTTCGCTTCCAGGTAGGCGTCCAGGTCTTTCCACGCGCGCAACGGCTGCTCATCAATCGCCGTGATGATATCGCCGCCCGCGAACATGCGCCGATTGCCTACAATCACCTCACGCCGCGCCCCCTGCACCCCAGCCTGCAGGGCCGGGCTACCTTCGTACAACTGTGCCACCAACAGGCCCTGTTCCACCGGCAGACTCAGCTGTTGGGCCAGGCGTGGGGTGATATCGTAGCCGATCGCACCCAACCACGGATGTGGAAAACGACCGCGTTCGATCAACACCGGCACCACTTTTTTGACCGTATTGGCCGGAATGGCGAAACCGACCCCGGCGCTGGTGCCACTCGGACTAAAAATGGCCGAGTTGACGCCAATCAAGCGCCCCAAGCTATCGAGCAATGGCCCGCCCGAATTGCCGCGGTTGATGGAGGCGTCGGTCTGGATGGCGCCCCGCAGGACCTGGCTATCGGTTTCAATGGTGCGATTCAGGGCGCTAACCACACCGGTGGTCAAGGTTCGTTCGAACTGGCCAAAGGGATTGCCGATTGCAATGGCTGTTTGGCCCACCCGCAGCGTGCTGGAGTCGCCCACAACCAATGGTTCCACGCCGGCCGGCAGCGTATCCACCAGAATGACCGCCAGATCATTGTGCGGATCGGTGCCCACCACCGTGGCCCTGACGGCGTTGTCGTCGCCAAAATTGACCGCCAACGAATCGGCATTTTCTACCACATGATAGTTGGTCACAATGTGTCCCTGGGCGTCCCACACGAACCCAGAGCCACTGCCCTCTTCTGGATAGGCGCCAAAAAAGAACGAGCGCACGACGACCCGGCTCGTGATGTTGACAACGGCCGGGCTGGCCTGCTCATACACACGAATCACGCGCTCTTCGGCCAGGTCCGCCCCGGCCGCCACGGCCAGCGGGTCCGGGGTGGCCGTCACCACCATGATCACGGGCGTCACCGTGGGCGCAGGCGTCGGGGTAGCCAGGCGCGGCAAGCTGGGCAACCGCAGCGGCCCGCAGGCCAGCGCGGCCAGGGCCAGCAAGCTGAAAACAAACAAGATCGAATGACGACGCACACAAACCTCCGCGACGCCACTGCCCGTGTCGCGTCCTGAGCTATTCATCCTGGCGACTCAAATCAGCTATTCAGATCAGCTATTCAGATCAGCTATTCAGATCAGCTATTCAGATCAGCTATTCAAATGAAAGCGGGCGGTTACCGCCGCGCCCAGAATACCGGCATTGTCGCCAAGCTGCGACATGACGATTTTGACCCGGTTGGCATCGCGGCGCTGTGTAAAATGCTGGTAAGCCACACGACGAATCGGCGGTAGAAAGTCTTCGCCCATCGCCTCGATGACGCCGCCGCCCAATACGATGAGCTCAGGATCCATGAAGTTGACCAGGCTGGCAATGTGCAGCCCCAGGTAGTGCTGCACTCGACTCAGCACCTCGACAGTCAATGTATCGTTGGCCTTCCACGCCTGCGCCAGCGCGCCGCTGCTGAGCCGCTCAACGCCGCCTCCGGCCAGGGCATCGGCCAGCACCGTCTTGCGTCCTGATAGCACGGCCATGCGCAAACTCTGCACAATGGCGGTCCGACTGGCCAGGGCTTCGATGCAGCCGCGATTGCCACAGCCGCAAAATGGCCCATCGGCCAACACGATCATGTGTCCGATTTCACCGGCGGCATGACGTGCCCCGCTGCGGAGCTGTCCACCGATAATCAACCCACCACCGACGCCCGTGCCGACAAAAACACCGATGACATCACTGGCCCCGCGGCCAGCGCCATAGACGTACTCGCCCAGGGTGCCCACGTTGACATCGTTGTCCAGGAAGATCGGCAGGTCGAGTTGATCCCTCAGCATCTTGGCCAGCGCGACATTTTCCCACCCGTTCAGGTTGGGGGCCATCAGCACTGTGCCCGTGTCGGGGTCAATCGGCCCTGGGGCGCCGATGCCCACCGCGCGCACATCGCTGCGCGTGAGCTTGGCGCTGCCCAGCGCATCGTCCACCGTTTTCACGATGCGATCAATGACACTCTCCGTGCCCGCTTCCGGTTTCGTCTTGCGTTTGGCCTGACCCAAGATCTTGCCGTCGGCCGTGATGACCGCCGCCAGAATCTTGGTGCCTCCCAGGTCCACACCCACCACCAGTTCGTTCGTCTTTTCGTTGTCCTTCGCCATGTCTGCGACTTTCCTCCCACGATTTCTTGTTCCGCCACCTTAATTAGAAACCGGTCGAAACCGGTCGAAGCCGGTTGAAGCCGGTTGGCGGGACACTCGCCATTCACGGATGGGTCAGGGCTGAGTTGGAGCCAGCGCCTGGCCCAAGAGCCGCACCGGCGCCGTTGCCACGGCAGGGCCAATCTCGCAGGGCTGTACCTGCCCCAGTTCGACCATGAGATCGGCCAGCTCCACCGGCAAGTCCGCCACAATGATCTGACCATCAGCCGTCAGGTAGATCTCGGTCTCAGTGCTGAATGACAATGCCGGGGGCGCGGTCAGATTCGTAGTACTCACCAGTTTTCTTCTCCTGATCTACCCGACCCAGGATTTCCAGCAATTGGGAGATGCTCTCGCACTGCGCGCCTTTGATCCCCTGGATGGTGTATTCAATCCGTCCATCCGGCAGGATCGTGATGGCAATTTCCTGTTTCTTAGGCATAAGTCGCTCCCTTGTCTACAGTCGAAGGCAGAAGCCGGCTGTTGACCTGTCAGGCCCAGCGCCGCACAACCAGGCGAATCGCCTTGTTGCGATCGGTGGCTTCTTCTACCAGGCTGAATCCTGCCTTGCCCACTTCATTCAGAACCTTGTGATAGGCGTAGCGCTGATTCAACTGCTGCAAAGTCTCCTGCTGGCTGGAGAGGCCCATGTTGTCGCCCAGGATTTCGTACACGCCTTCATCATTGCGGCGCAGGCCGAAGCTGGTGAACATGCCGGCCGTGACAACCAGTTCGGCCGTGTGACTGGCGCCTGACCATTCGTGACGATAATTGGCGTCTTCCTGGTAGTTCAGTTTCAGGTCATCCAATGCGCGCTTGATCATCGTGAGATCGCGCAACTCCGTACGTATCTTGACGAACTTGGACATGATAAACCTCCGTTCGCAATCCTGCTTTCATTCGCTTCGTGGACTCACTTGGCCTCAGACAGTCAGCCTGAGCTGCAGCGCCTGGGCCAGGTTTTGGGCCTGCTCAATCTCAGCCGTGCTGAGGAACGCCGCCAGGCTGCCACGCCTGCGCCGGCGGGAAGTATTGGGTGAGCAGGCTCACCGTGACCTGGGGGACAGCGGTGGCAAGCCAGCGCAACACCGGTTCGGTGCAACAGTCGAAATGCCCGGGCATCAGCAGATGTCGAACCATCACCGGGCTGCGGGTCGCGACCCAGGCAATGGCGCCTGTCACCACGGCCCAATAGTCAGGCATACCGCCCAGTTCCAGGCCGCAGCGGTCATTGCCAAACTTCAAGTCGGGCAGATAGAGCGCCACAACGCCATCGAGCAGCGCCAGCGCCTCTGGCGTCTGGTAGAAATTCGAGTTCCAGACCACCGGCGGCGCGTTATTGGCATCATGGCCGAGCAGCGCCAGCGTTTCCAACACAAACGGCAAATGCGGCAGCGGGTCGCCGCCCACGAATTCGAGCGTGCGCGCCCCCTGCGCCACGCGTCGCCGCACGGCGGCCGCCAGTTGACCCGGCGTCGCTTCCACGCCGTACTGCGGTCGAAAGGCAAAGCGCGCCGCCGTGCAAAAAGTGCAGGTCGCCGTACAGCCGGAGAAGAACACTGCATGGGCCGGCCGGATGGCCTCTTCCTCGCCCATGTGCAGCATCTCACTGGCAATGAACGTGCGGGTATCAACCCGGCAGACCCCGCGGCCTGTGGCGCGGGTTTCACCACAGCGGTGCGGGCACAACTGGCAATTGTCAAGGTGCGTGCGTGCCTGCGCCGCCCGCGCGGTCAACGATGCGGAGTCGAGGCTAGGCGCCGTGCCCATTTCCACGTTTACCTGGCAACAGATCGGTCAAGCTCTCGGCTTCATAGGCAAATCGGTACCACTTCAGCAGTTCCTCTTCACTGGCAATGTTCATGATGGTATCATGCAATTCGTCTGGAATCGGCTGATCGCCAAAGCGCATGGACACCAGATAGAGCAGGCCCCGTTTCTCGCCTTCACTAATTCCCGCCGCGCGTCCTTTTTCAATGCCTTCTACGCGTCCTGCTGCGCGACCCTCTGCCTTCGCCTCGCGGATCATACGCTCACGTTCCTCTTGCTTCCACGCTGCAACGATGTCCTCTAACTCCTTCTCGATCCGTGGATCCGTACTTAGCATCATCTCTAACCTCCGTTGCTCAACTTCTGCTAACGGCAGATACTTATTGACACACATCGCCAGGACATTCTGGCGTGCCCGATTCGGCTCGTGTTATAGAATCCCCCGCGGCGTTTTTTCCCCCCGGGTTTTTTTTCCCCCCCCCCCCTCCCCCCCCCCCCCCCCCCCCCCCCCCCCCGGGGGGTTTTGTTCCCTTTCCCCCCACCCCCCCCCCACCCCCCCCCCCCCCCCCCAACAAAAAAAAACCCGTCCCCCCCCCCCCCCCCCCCCCCCCCCTTTCCCCCCCCCCGCCCCCCCCCCCCCCCGGGGGGGGGGGGGCCGCGGGGGGGGCCGCCCCCCCCCGGGGGGGACCCCCCCCCCGCCCCCCCGACCCCCCCCCCCCCCCCGCCCCCCCCCCCGCCCCCCCCCCTTCCGTTTTGGAGGAACGCCCCCCCCCCCCCCCCCCCCCCCCCCCCCCCCCCCCCCCCCCCCCCCCCCCCCCCCCCCAGACCCCCCCCCGGGGGGGGGCCCCCCCCCCCCCCCCCCCCCCCTTTCGGCGTCCCCCAAGGGCACCCGTGTCTTGATATCCGGGAAGAAAAGATCCAGGAATTCGGCCAGGAACGCCCGCAGAAGCGTCTTGAAAAATTGATCGTGTTCCATTCAGTTCATCCAAGAAGACGACGTCCCCACCTGATCAGCGATTCCAGCCCCTTGACATGAGATGTATGCACCACCTTGCCGTCGTGTCTCACGACGAGCGTCATTTGTCCCATCAGCCGCGTGCCGAAATAGACGGTGTGGGCGCGATTGCTGGCTGAACGCCAGGTGTAGGCCGTTGCCAGGGCTGCCACATCTGGATCGTGAGCCACCGGTTCCTGCGCCAGGTTGATCGGGTCCGCATCCTCCAACTGTTGACATGTGGCACAAACGTTGTTGTCCAGGTTGATACAATCGGGGCAATAAGCCATGTTGCACACGACACAGAACTTCTGGTGGGCATGACACACCGTGGCGCCGCAGACCGGACAGGCAAAGCTGTGGGCAACGCATACGGTCTTTCCATCCATGTGGCAGCGGTCGCTGTGACGCTGACAGTGCAACCGCCCACACAGGCTGCACCGTTCCCGGTGATCTGCACAGACCATTGTACCACATTCTGCGCAACCTTGCAGACATGAAGTACACTGTGTGACGCCGCACACCGCGCAGGTCGTCAGCGAGGCGGTTTTCATGCCGCAGTGCGGGCAGGGCGCCACGCAGCGTTTGCACACCGCGCCCCCGTTGACCGGATCCGCCAGCAGATGGGGTCGGCAGAAGACCTTGCCGCAGGCATAGCAGGAATCGGTGCAACCCCGGCAGAAAACCTGGCCGCAGAAGTCGCAGAGGGCCGTCTGCGCGCTGGGGCGCTGACAGTGAGGGCAGGTGAGCGCGCAATTGGCGCAGAGCAGCGTTCCCGGCGCGAGATAATCGGCTACCAGGTGAGTCTTGCACTGCTGCACCCCGCACTGCGCGCAGGTGTCCTGGCAGGCAAAGCAGGTGGTCTCCTGGCAAATGGGACAGCGCGCTGTGTGTTCCTGACACGCCCACTGACCGCAGGCCGGGCAGGTGACGGCGCAGTCCTGGCAGAGCAATTCCTTGCAAACGGTACAGCCCTGCACGCCGCATTCCAGGCAGATGTCTCTGGCGCAGGCGTGGCAATGGGTCAGGCAGGCGGGGCAACTGACATGCTCGTGCGCGCAAACGCCTACCACGGCCGTCTCTGTATCGCAGGCATGACAGACAGGCAGGGTCAACTTGCCGGTGTAGATGTTACGCGTCAGCGGCAGCTTCAGTGTGGTGTCGCCCGCCCGGCTGCGCAAGCTCAGGCTCTGTTCCCACGTGGGCTGCGCCACCTGCGCCAGGCTGAACAGCGTCACCGCCACGCGCAGCCGATGATTCTCAAGCTCTTCCGCAATTTTGCGTTGCAAATCGGAGCGTAGCGCCTGGCGCTGATTGGCGGCATAGTCGGGATCATCGCCGCGCTCCTGGATCTCCAGCGCCTGCTGTTCATAGTAGTTGACCAGGCGTGAGAGGATGGCATGTAAGCGCGGCAAAATGTCCTGCTCGACCTCACCGCACTGCTGATCGGCATGAAAGAGCGCCAACTTCTGTGCCTGCTGCGCCAATTCGATCAGCCCTTCCATCTTGGGCGCGGTTACCTCAGCGCCGGCCCGCGCCGCTTGCGCCAACAGATCGCCCATGTTGGGCACCGGGTTGCCATCCTCGTCCAGCGCCACCGAGAAGACCTCCTCGCGCTTGTCATCCGCCCGGTAACTGATGTGAAAATTGAACTGAAACAGGTAGCGCCAGCCGTTCTTGCCCGCGCTGTGGGTCAGGTCGCAAGCCGAAAGGGTCAGTTCGCCGGGCAGGCGGCTCACTGCCAGCTCAGGGAAATGGGTTGGCAGCGTTTCGCGCGCCATCGAACCGTGATTGGCGATGTAGGTCATCATGCGGTCGAACACACGGCTGCCATAGGCTACCAGGTCATGATAGGGCGACAGCTCTGCGGTCGAAAAAACCAGGCTAAGGGTTGGCTTATCGAAATGAGCCGCCAGGTCTGGCGTCAACTCCACCGTCAAGGCGGTGCTGCCATTGGTCTGCACGGTGGCGCCAAACAGGCGGAAGAACTCCAGCGCGAGTTGGCGCAGAGGTGAATCGGCCGGGGTTTGGGTGGTTGCCTTCTTGCGTGCCATCAGCTTGAGCGATCCAGCGGAAATTCCAGGGGCCGCGCAGGGTCGCGGCCGGGCAGGTTGCGCGGCGTCGTCTGCATCCTCAGTTCTCCAACCAGGTGTTGAGGAGATCGTTCGATTGTCGAATGTGGTCGAACTCGCGGCGGGCGCGATCAATCGCGCTGCCAATCGCGCCCATGCGTGTGGTCAGATCATTCTCGCTGCGGCTGCCTTGCCAGGCCTCGCGCACCAGGTCCTCGAAGCTCTTGCGGGCGTCGAGCGTGCCCAGGATCAGGTCCAGCTCGCCGATGACCAGCTCGAACATGCGAATCTTGTAGGCCAGCAGGTCGAGGATGTGCGATTCGACCGTTTCGTTGCTGGACAGGTTGAAAATACTGACCTCGTGCCGTTGACCCAGGCGGTGCAGGCGACCGATACGCTGCTCGACGCGCATCGGGTTCCAGGGCAGGTCATAGTTGATGAGTTGATGGCAAAATTGCAGATTGCGCCCCTCGGCTCCCGATTCGGTGCTGACCAGCACGCGCGCGTCTTTCGCGAAGGCGCGCACCGCGTCCTCTTTCTGAAAAACGTTCATGCCGCCATGAAATGCCACGGTGGCAATGTCCCAGGCGCGCAACTGACTGACGATCTGCTCCAGCGTGTGCCGATACTCAGTAAAGATCAGGAACTTGCCCGGAAAGCGCCCCAGGATCTCGCGCACGGCGCTCAGCTTGCGACTCTCGCCAATGGACTGCGCCAGGGCCAGGAACGCGGCCAGGCGCCGGCGCGTCGCCTCCGGATATTGGGTGTCGGCTACCAGCTTTTGCAGGGTGCCGGCCACCGCCTGCGGGCTGCTGCACAGCTCGCGCTGCAACGTGAGCAGCACCAGGCGCAGGTGTTTGCTATTGCCTACCTGCTCGAATTCATCGCGAATGTACTGCGTGACCTGCCGGTACAGATTGAGTTCAGGCTCGGAGAGGTTCAGATGATAGACGGCCGCGCGGCGGGCGGGCAGATGCACGGTCACTTTGCTGCGCTGATTGCGGATCATGACATCGTTGAGCAGGCGTCGCAGCGCCGGCGCGTTGCGGGGCTGGCGCCCATCGCTTTGATCGAAATACTGGCGCCGGAAACCGCGCACCGTGCCCAGGTGCCCCGGTGACAGAATCGTCACCAGGCTGTACAGCTCGGTCAGGTCGTTCTGCACCGGCGTGGCGGTCAGCATCAGCACATAGCGCTTGCGAATCTGGTTGACAAACCGCCAGGCCACCGTGCTGCGATTCTTCAGCTTGTGCGCTTCATCCACAATCAGCAGGTCGTAGTCACGTTTCAGCAGATGCTCGGCGCGGTTGGCCTGCTTGGCCGTGTCCAGGGAAACGATCCAACGCCCCGCGCTGGCGCCTGCCACCGCGGCCCAGTCGGCCGCGGCATCGAGGACCGTGAATGGCTCGCGGAACTTGCTCTCCAACTCCTCGCGCCATTGCTCGGTGAGCGACGCCGGCGTCAGCACCAGGATGGTCTGCGCCAGCCCGCGCTCGATCAACTCCTTCATGATGATGCCGGCTTCGATGGTCTTGCCCAGGCCGACCTCATCGGCCAGCAGGGCGCGGCCGCGCATGTCGCGCAGGGCGCGGCGGGCTGTGTCCAACTGATGATCGTAGTGATCCACCGCGATATCTTCCAGGCAGATCAACTCATCGAAGCCACGCGACAGGTGCAGCATCTCGGCGCGCAGGCGTAAGTGAAACAGATCGAGGCCGGCCGGCTCCTGCTGGCGCAGGAAGCGCGCCATGTCTCTGTGTCCTTCGATGACGCGCGGACGCAACTGCACGCCGAGCGCCTCGATGGCGCTGACCAACTGCGTCTGGCGGTTGTAGCGATGCCCGCAGCGGAAACATTCCAGCGCGGTCTCTTCATCGAGCCAGCCGCACGCCGGGCAGCGCTTACCCAAAACCACGTCATCGGCCGAGGAGCGGCGCTTCTTGGGGGCCTGCACTTCAGCCGGAATCTCCAGCCATTCGAATCGTTCAAGCATAAAATTTGTTCATCGCTCGTCTAAAACAGCCGGGTTTGGGATGACGCCGGCCGCGCCCGGTGCTTGGCCCAGGTGCGCAGTGCGTTGACCGTCTCTTCCATCATTTGTGACAGCGGGATCGTCTCGGCCAGCACGCTGACCATGTCGTCCGTCGCCAGCGGCCGGCCCTGATCGAAGGCCTCGTACAGGCCCGCCACCACGGCCTGCTCGATCTCCGCGCCGCTCAGGCCTTCGCTCGACATCGCCAGGGTTGAGATATCGAACTGCTGCGGATCGCGGTTGCGCTTGCGCAGATGGATGCGGAAGATGTCCTCACGCTCTGAAGTCATGGGCAAATCTACGAAGAAAATCTCATCGAAGCGCCCCTTGCGCACCAATTCGGGCGGCAGTTGATCCACCAGGTTGGCGGTGGCAACGACAAAAACCGGCGCCTTCTTTTCTTGCAGCCAGGTGACGAAGCTGCCAAAGACACGCGCCGCGGTGCCGGCATCGCTCACGTTGGAACTGCCGACGCCAGAAAAGCCCTTCTCGATCTCGTCCACCCAGAGCAGGCACGGCGCAATGGATTCGGCCACGCGGATGGCGGTGCGCAGGTTTTCTTCGGACGAACCGACCAGGCTGGCAAAGAGGCGTCCCACATCCAGGCGCAGCAGCGGCAGGCGCCAGGCGTTGGCTACAGCCTTGGCCATCAGCGACTTGCCAGAGCCTTGCACGCCCACCAGCAGGATGCCACGCGGCTCCGGCAGGCCAAACGCGCGCGCCTCGGCTGAGAAGGCGCGCACCCGCTTACGCAGCCATTCTTTGAGCACATCCAGGCCGCCCACATCGGTCAGCGTCTCCGAGGTGTCGTAAAACTCCAGCAAGCCCGACTTGCGGATGATCTGCTTCTTCTCGGCCGTCACCGCCTCCGCGGCGTGACCATCCAGGCGGCCGCCGGCCATGATGACGGCTTTGGCCAGCGCCTTTTCGGCTTCGGACAAGGTCAGCCCCAGGGCCGCTTTGGCCAGGCGCTCGCGCTCGCGCCGGTCGAGCTGGATACGCGCCTTGCCGTCAGCCTCCAGCGTCTGCACCGCGCGCTCATACAGGTCAGCCAACTCGGCTTCATTGGGCAGGCTGAAGTCAATGACCGTGATCTCTTTTTCCAGCTCCGGCGGGATGCGCAGCACCGGCGAGAGCAGAATCACGGTGCGATGGCCCTTCTGCAGGGCCTGGGCCAGGTCGCGCAGCTTGCGCACGATCTCATGATTCTCAAAAAATGGGTGAAAGTCGCGCAAAATGACCAGCGTCGGGGTGTTGTCCTCCATGATGCTGTTGAGCGCCACGAGTGGATCACGTTTGGCCGGATCCTTGCGGCCGCTGGCCTGGTTGACGAAGCCCTCCGTACACGACCAGGCAATCACCTGCTTGCGCGTCTTGGATTCATCGGCCAGCTTCTGGATTTCGGCCAGCGCGCGTTCCTCTTCCGCTGTCACCACGTACAACAGCGGATAGCGGGCACGAATGTAAATATCGAGTTCCTGGCGCATCGAATCCTTGTCCTCGCCTACGTCTTCTGACTTGCGAGCCCAAGTATACCACAGAACCTTTGCCATTGCGCAGTCGGTTAAGCCCGTGGTGGAAGAAGCCGCCGCCGCGGCGGTTGTAGAACAAGGGCGAGAGCTGACCGTGGCGCACCTGGATCATGATCCGCCATCGCGTCCGCATGCCCATGTTAGGCCGCCTGCTCGGGGTGTTTCATGCGACCGCCCAGCCTTCGGAGAGCACTTCCGCCTGCTCCAGCACTGTCTGCGTCGCCTTCTCCTGCTTGTCCGGCGGGTAGCCGTACTTGCGTAAGATGCGCTTGACGTACGGTTTTCGAAGTGCTCCACCAGGTCGCGCGCGATAAGCTTGATGCGATTCTCAGAGCCGACCACGGCCTCAAGCTGCGCCCACCGGGTCTTGAGCTTCTCTTTGCGCTCGACTTCTTCGCCTTCCGTCGCCTCTTCAAACTCGGGGTCTATCTTCGGGCGCTCCGAATCCTTCAGCTTGAGCTGCGCGAGCCGGCCCTCGTAGTAGATGGGCACCGTGGCGCCATCCACGACGGCGCGCTGGATGTCGTAGACGCTGATGTAGTCGCCGAAGACGGCGCGCGTGTTGGCGTCGGTCTTCTCGATCGGCGTCCCGGTGAAGCCGATGAACGAGGCGTGGGGCAAAGCGTCGTTGTTGTTCGGCGCATCGAAGTCAATGGCCCCGGCCTGCGCCCCGGCAAGCGAGCCGTCCTTGCGGCGGTACTCGACCGTGATCCCATTGACCAGCATCCGGTGCAGGGCACGGTTACGCTCCACGAGCGACGACGCGTCGCTGCGGGTGAGCTTGCGGTAGGCATCCTCCAGGGCATCGTATGGCAGGTCCGGATTCAACTGGAAAAGCGCCTGGCGCAGCCGCCCATCGAGCACCACGTCGCGGTAGGCCGGATCGCTGCGCTCCGCGCCCGGCTCGCCGGCCGCGATGGCCGGGCCGTGCAGCACCGCATAGCCCAGTGCTTCGAGCCAGGCAAGGGCCGCGTCCTCCACGATGGATTCAGTGAAGCCGTGGCTCATGGGCTCCGCCTTCTGTCTTGGCGGACTCGATAGAGCCGCTCCGTAAAGCCGCCCTCTGTTTCGAAGGCGGCGGCCTGCGCGGCGATTTGGCGGTCCAGGAGGGCGGTGGCCACAGAAATAAGGGTCAGGACTGCATTGGCTGCTATTTCTGGGTAGGCGCT
Organism: Candidatus Amarolinea dominans; assembly: GCF_016704685.1. Lineage (NCBI taxonomy): Bacteria > Bacillati > Chloroflexota > Caldilineae > Caldilineales > Candidatus Amarolineaceae > Candidatus Amarolinea > Candidatus Amarolinea dominans. The sequence goes on along the minus strand of NZ_JADIZS010000004.1, from coordinate 130,330 downwards.
GTTGGTGGACTGTGTAGACTGTGTGGACAGCTCAGATGAGATCGGTGCGCTGCGTCCACCCTGTCCACTGCGTCCACTGAGATCCCGGTCATGTATCTCTTTTACCCAGCGCGCAACGTCATCAGCCGTACGACACCGCCGATCAATCAGAGCCTGCCGCCTCGGATCGCTTCGTTCCCACAGCGGTAGCCCCCGCTGCCGCAGGAAATCCTCATAGTCCAGCCGCAGCTCCTCGAGGCTGGCGCGCGCCACGTTGGTCAGCTTCAACTCCATCTTCTTCGATGTGCCCGACACCTGACTGCCCTCGGCGATGTTCTGCACCCCCGAACGCGCGGCCTGCACCATCTGGTCGTGGGTGCGGCTCTTCTTGTCAATGTAGCGGTCGCAGAAACGCACGGTCACGTCGTAGGCCAACTGCGCGACCTGGAAGCTCTTCAGGTTGCGGTAGCCGCCGTGCTTGGGGATGAGAGTTTCGGGTTCGGTCATGGTGTACCTATCCTTGTTCGGCTCGCACAAATCGTTCGGCATCCCCCACTCGCACCTCCCCGGAGATGAGCTTCGGCAGTAGCGCATCGCGCAGCGCGGCGAGGGTGCGAGACTCCTCGTTCCCGCAGTTCACACAACGCGCAAGCTCGCCTGCGAAGCGTTCAAAGTGTCCGAATAATTCTGCAGGCGGAAGAACCTGGTTGCTCATGGTCGCGAGATTTCGATTGAGCCCTGGCACCGCTGAGTCAGCCCCAAGCGAAGCAAGATCATGGGTTCGGAGCATGTGAAACAGAAACTCCAGGCTCTGGCAACTCGCCTTGGGCAAGACATAGAAGGTCGTGTCGATAGGGAAGAAGTCGGTCGCAACCCATGTTGCGATCCCGGGGTTTCCCTTTCTGCCAACAACGATTCCAGGTCCGACCACGAGCCGGGCGTTGTGCCAACCCACTTGACCGTTCGAGCCATAGACCGGCACGTCTCCCTCCTGCCTATCCTCTGCCTTGAGCGCCTTTCCGTAAGCCAGTTCCAGTAAGTCGCCGAGTTTCTTGACCTCCCACCCCTTCGGAATCTCCCCCAGCTCCGAGTCTTCGAAGGAATCCGGGAACAGGTCGGCGAGGGGCTTGGGCATGCCGGGGTCGCGGCCGGCGGCCTTGGCGCGCACAGGGTCGAAGTCCACGAACCAGGATTGGAAGAGCGCCCGCGCCATCGCCTCCAGTGTCTCGTTCATGCGCCGGTTCAACTCGATCTTGTCGTCCAGCGTGCCCAGGATGTGGGCGATGGCGCGTTGTTCGGGGAGGGGTGGAAGCGTGATATGCATACGGCGTTGGTCCGTCAAGCTGACGTAATCGGCCATATCTGTCTGGCTAGCGACCCCTCTGAACTGGATGAAAACTCGCGGCCTGACATCCAGAATGAGAGGAAAGCGAGGGTCAATCAGTTGACGATCCACCGAGCGCCAAAAAACACAACTGCGGTGAATAAACGAACCTTGGCGTATCCGAACTCACGAACCCAAAGCGGCCAACCGTACCCTTTGATGTGAATACGACATCACCCGGCTGACTTACCTTGTTGCCGACAAGACGAAGGTTTTCTTCCGGAAAGTAGTCCGCGTCTTTAAAGAAAAACCCAGCATTGATGTTGCTGACTCGAGCGAAGGGTAGACCAGAACTTGTTAGTTCAGAATTCTTTGCCCGGTAGCCGTCGCCGACCACAAGCGCCCCACTTTCGATGAGCGTGGCTACTTGGTATCGCTTCCACTCACCCGCCATACGCAAGCTCCTCCAAGTCAACGATGACGCGCATAGGACTGCTCTGTGAGGCAACGATATGCCGATGACGTCGGCATATTCGGGCGATATGCCGATGAAATACCGATTTTGCCGGCATATCTCTGCGAGTAAAATGGTCTCTCATGCCTTCAAGACCTCCAAGAGCGCCGGATGCCGGTACATCGTTATTTCGATAGACCATAGCCCAACTCCTTGAGATTGGCGGCGATGGCAGCATCGAGCTTCGCAGCCTCGGTCTGCTGCTCGTGCAGCGTCGCAGCGAGCCGCGCCATCTTCTCCTCGAATAGCTCGCCGTCGTCCTCGGCCGCCTCCGCGCCGACATACCGTCCCGGCGTGAGGACGTGCCCGTGCTTGCGGATGTCGTCGAGCCGCGCGGCCATGCAGAAACCGGGCACATCGGTGTACGCGCCCGCGCCTTTATCCCCGCGCCAGGCGTGGTACGCGCCGGCGATCCTGGCGAGGTCGGCGTCGCTCAGCTCGCGGTGCGTGCGGTCCACCAGCGTGCCCAGCTTGCGCGCGTCGATGAAGAGCGTCTCGCCGCGCCGGTCGCGCACCTCACCCCCGACCCCTCTCCCGCCGGGAGAGGGGAGGTGGCGCTTGTCTCGGCGCAAAAACCAGAGGCAGACCGGGATCTGCGTCGAGTAGAAGAGCTGGCCCGGCAGCGCCACCATGCAGTCCACCAGGTCGGCCTCGATGATGGCCTTGCGGATCTCACCCTCGCCCGACTGGTTGGACGACATCGAGCCGTTGGCGAGCACGAAGCCGGCAAGCCCCGTGGGCGCGAGGTGGTGGATGAAGTGCTGCACCCAGGCGTAGTTGGCGTTGCCCGCGGGCGGTGCGCCGTAGACCCAGCGCTTGTCGTCTTTGAGGAGCTCGCCGCGCCAGTCGCTGTCGTTGAAGGGCGGATTGGCCAGCACATAGTCGGCCTTGAGATCGGGGTGCGCGTCACGGTGGAAGGTATCGCCGTGCGCGATCTGTGCATCAATGCCGCGGATGGCGAGGTTCATCTTGGCCAGGCGCCAGGTGGTGTAGTTGGACTCCTGGCCGTAGATGGAGATGTCGCCGATCCTGCCGCTGTGCGCTTCGATGAACTTCTCGCTGCTGACGAACATGCCGCCGGAGCCGCAGCAAGGGTCGTAGACGCGGCCTTTGTAGGGCGCCAGCATCTCGACCAGCACGCGCACCACGCTGGAGGGCGTGTAGAACTGCCCGCCGCTCTTGCCCTCGGCGCTGGCGAAGCGTGCCAGGAAGTACTCGTAGACGCGGCCGAGCGTGTCCTTGGCGCGGTCGGCCCTCACCCCTGGCCCCTCTCCCGCGGGGAGAGGGGAGTTGAAGGCGATGTCGCTCACCAGGTTGATGATCTGGCCCAGCCGCTGCTTGTCGAGGCCGGCGCGGCCGAAATCCTTCGGCAGCACACCCTTGAGCGACGGATTGTCGCGTTCGATCGCGGCCATCGCGTCATCAACCAGCGTGCCGATGGTGGGCTGCGGCGCGCTGGCCTTCAGGTGCTGCCAGCGCGCCTCCCTGGGAACCCAGAAGATGCTGGCGGCGCGGTACTCGTCGCGGTCTTCGGGATCCGCACCCTCGGCGCGCTGCGCATCCAGTTCCGTATGCTTCGCCTCGAACGCGTCGGAGATGTACTTGAGGAAGATGAGGCCCAGGACGACGTGCTTGTACTCGGCCGCATCCATGTTGTTGCGCAGCGCGTCCGCGGCGGCCCAGAGCTTCGCTTCGAAGCCGAGGTTGGCGCCGGTATCGTTGGTTTTGTCCTTCGTGATTGCCATGGAGTTCCTGATCGCGTCATGCAGTGGATCGATAGGTCGTGCAGGCCGCTAACGGCGTGTGTCAGGCGTGGGGGCGGCTGTCGCCTGAACTTTGATTTTGCGACTTATTAGCCTCCGTCGCCTGCACGCAGGGTTGGGCGGCGACGCAATATAAGAGCGCACTACGGCGCCTTCGCCGAACAAGTCGGATTGCCAGGTGACACAGTAGTTGCTGACCGTGGCGCACCTGGATCATGATCCCATGAATTGCTCTGAGGATAATCTGCGTGCGTTGTACTTCATTTGTTGTAAGGAATGAGAATTTTTTAACTGTCCAGTTCCGAGCGAATTCTGAGCATACAGACAGCACCAAAGCGGACACTTATTTAATTCTCATTCCTAAGGCGCGTTCCAGCAAATCATTGACCCTGAGTTCGCCCGCCCATTTCCGCAAATAATCCAGATCGAGTGCGCCGGCGCGGGTTATCAGCACACCGAGAATATCGCGCCATTGGCGCTCTGATACTTCGCCGCCGATGCGATACCATTCGAGCTTGGCAAGGACCGTATCTTCGGGGCTGGCAAATTTGGCGCTGATTTCCGTCTCAAAGGCGAAGGTCTGTTGTTGGGCGCGGGCCAGTTGCGATTGTAAAATTGAGCGTGACTTCAATCGGTTCATTTTGCATGGCTGATTTCTCCATACACTTTGCGGGCGGTCTCTTCTCCCAATAATAGACCGGCCAGCCGGCGGCGGATTTCGGCCTCGCTGGCCTGGGGATATTGGGCGCGCAGTCCCATGGTCGCCAGCATTTGCGCCGATTTGTTGAGCTGCGCCAGCATGTTCATTTTGCGGGTGGGGCTGGCCTGCCGCCATAGCTGGATTTGCAGGGCTTCCATTTTGGGGTGGGTGTCGGGAAAAAGGACGCTCATAGCGTGCTCCCAGTGCCAATAGCCACGCCATTAGACCCATAAACAAGCGAACACTTGATGAACCTCAAGCTGACCAACGTGCTCAGCGACATCACCGGCGTGACCGGGTTTGCGATCATTCAGGATATTATCGCAGACGAGCGCAATCCGCACAAACTGGCAACCTATCGCGATCCGCACGGCCACAAGAGCGAAGCCGAGATCGTCGCGGCCTTGCCCTGTCCCCGGCACAGGCCGCACAGACCGTTTCTGAAGAACGATCTTCTGACCCGTGCCGGGGACATATCCGCCTGAATCTTAAGCCGGGTCCACCACGCGGCCCAGGAAGAGGATCGCGCCGGTCTGCCGGTCGTGGATTACCACCAGGAAGGGACGGTCAACGGTGAGGCGGACCGGTTCCTCCTCTACTTGAATCGAGGTCGCCCTCATCCCGACAGCCGAGGCGGCAGCCGCCACGGTGCCCTTCTCATCCACCTCCACCACAGCCTTGTGCACCACCGCGCCGATGAAGAGATCGCGGGTGCCATCAATGCCGGAAAAATCGGCCTGATAGGGCGTGATGGCATCGGACATGCCCAGCTCGCCGAGCGCATCCGCCACGGAGAAGGTCGAGCCAAAGCGGAATTTGGGCAGGCCCAGCGCGACCTTGCGTGAGGTCATGGAACTCATGCTCGTACGCAGCCAGTCCGCGCTGAGGTTTGCTTCAACCGTCTCCAGGCGCCCGCGGTCCGGCACGATGACCGTCATGGCAATGAGCGTATCCGTGTACTCCAGGGTGACCGCCTGGAAGCCGTCGCCGGCGCCGTAGGCGAGATCGGCGGGCTTTTGCATAAACATCATGGGGACGCGGCGCTCGCTGCCGTCCAGGCGGAAGAACGGCTCGTCCCGCGTGAGCGCCTTGTCAAACGGCAGGAGCCAATCGGCCTTGAAGTAGATGGCATTCGCCAGCACCAATCGGGTGTCCGCGGTGATCATGCCGGGCGGAACCAGGTCCGTGATCTTGCCGGCGGTTTGGAAACTCGCCCAATCGTTGACGGCTACACGGGCCGCTTCTGGCGCCTGCTTGAAATCGGTCGGCTTGACGCCGGCGCCGTAGTGCTGATTCATCAGGGCCACAAAGTCTGCTTGCAGCGGCAGGTCCAGTTGGGACCACAGGGCATTGGCGGTGTTGAGCCGGGCGCTGCTTTTCTCCGCGGGGTAGAGCGTCCAGTTGAGGGTTGCCGCCGCCGCATGCTGCCTGGCAGCCGGCAAGGTGATGTGCAGAACCTGCGCCATCTGGGTTTCAGTGTTACCGCGGGCACCGGCATAGGTCATCGTCAGCGCCGTGGCCAGGCTGTACGGGGAAAAGAAGAGATTGCCCGGGGTGTCACGCAGTTGCTGGTACAGGTCGGTTGCGAACGTATTCTGCCCGGCCGTGAGCTGGGCCAGGTCTTCCGCCGGGGCGGGGATGGCGGGTGCGGGGGGTGGTTGTGGTTGCGCCCCCACCGGCGCCGGTTCACAGCCGGTCACGAGTTGGGCGAGCACGATGAACAGACAGGTAGTAAGCCAGAAATGCCTGGCTAGACGGTGTCTCATGGCAGCACCTCCTTTCGAGTGCGCCATCGAGACGGAAGCCGATGCGGGATGGTTCCCGCGTGCAATGCTTTCCTCGGAATGCGCCACCAGCATCTCGCGCGTGCATACATCGCCCACCGTGCAGATTGAATCATCATTTTCGTTTCGTGCCTGTTCCAGATACTGTACCGTGAGGATACCGACTAGATCGCCCGCCTCATTAACGACCGGCAGTCCGTGGTGGCGCGTCCGTGCAAAGAGATCGGCGGCCGTAGCGAGCAGGTACGTTTCGCGCAGCGTGACGACGTTCGTCTCCATGACCTCGCCGACCGTGATGCCTTCCAGCACCTCCACGTCGCGACCGCGTTGTAGGCGCAGCCCCTTGCGCGCAAGTCCCAGGGTATAGACAGGGTCACGACGCAATCGTTGCGCCACGAACAGACCGACCACCACGGCAAACATCACCGGCAGAATAATGGCGGTCAGGGGTGCGTGTACGGCGGCAGCCAGTGCGGCAGCCATGCCAACCATGGCATAAGCTGGGGGCGCAATGAGCAGTGCGCGGGGTTAACGCGTAGCACTAACGAGCTTCACATAATCCAGCGCAATCCAACCGGTAAGTCCCCGGGGGATCAAGACGCGTGCCCACAGGCGCCCGTTGACTTCAATCTGCTCTCCCAACAGAAAGACTGCCGTGCCCTCCATCACCGTGCCGGCAATTGATCCGCCAGGCGTTGTTCGCAGCCAGGCGCCGCGGCCGCTTGTGTTGACCACCACGGCTGGCGCCGGTGTCGGAGGCGTCGTCGGTGTGGCAGTCGGCGTCAGGGTAGAGAGTGCGGTCGCGGTCGCCGTGGCGGTGGGTGAAGCGGATGCCGTCGCCGTTAGCGTGAGCGTGGGGGACGGCGAAGGTGTTGGCGTGGTGTGAGGTGGCCGTGGCCGTCGGTCCAGGGGTTGGCGTTCGAGTCGGCGTTGGCGTTGACGTTAATGTCGGCGGCACTAATGGATCGAGCCGGGTCGCGGGAATCACGTTGAGCAAGAGTGCGACCGGCTGTTGCAGGCGCGTGGCGATGTCTCGTTGAAATGTCAACGCTGTTTCATGTGGGAATTGGCGGACCGACCGCAAGGTGACAGCCAGGTGTAGGACGCCATCATCGGTCTGGCTACGCCGTACTTCGACGAGTTCAGTATCAGGCAGAATTTCGACTTCGGCCCGAATCGCTACGTCAATGGCTCGATCGAGGCGCACGACACGTAGGGTCTGGGTCGTGAGGATGCCGAGGATCACGGTGACAGCCGCCAGGAGCGCTAGCGCGCCCAAGAGTCCTCGGCGCAACAGGGCGCGCTGTGTTTTGTACCTGGCAGGCGGCGCGAACCCAAATAAAAGAAAAAACAGCCCGCTGGCCGCAGCAATCGCGATCAAGTTCGTCAAGAACAGGAGCAGCGCGCCGCCGGCGATGTCTTGACGACCGAGTGCCAAGCCGATGCCAACTGTGGTCAGTGGCGGCACAAGCGCGGCGGCAATCGCAATGCCCGCGAGGGCAGCAGAGACTGATTTGCTGCACAACGCGTAGGCGCCGGCCGCGCCAGAGGCCAGGGCGACGCCCAGATCCAGCACATTCGGTTGCGTACGCGCCATGATTTCAGGCGTCGTGGCCGCATCCGGCACAAGCATACCCAACAGGGCGCCAATCAAGATGGCCAGCAGCATGCCACGGGCTGAAGCCCAGGCTGCCATCCTCAGAAGACCGGTGTCACCTTCAATAATTCCCAACCCCATCCCCACGATGGCGGTCATCAGCGGTGCGACCAGCATGGCGCCGATGATGACCGCGGGGCTGTTCAAGAGCAAGCCGAAACCTGCCAGGATGGCAGCCAGCGCGATCATGACAAAGAAGTCGGCGCGAGAACTCGCACCTTCCCTGATGACGGTGCGGACCTCGTCTCGCTCACTGGGGGTCAGCGCGGGCATGGCGGCGATGATACCATGCCAGGCGCGCCGGAAGACCCGCGTCACAAACCCGGTGCGTCGTCGAACCACGATTACTGTCGCGCGACTCTCCTCGGCAACTCGTTGTGGTAGGTCCCCAAACAGCAGCCGATCAATCAAGGCTTCGCGTGAGGTGCCCATCAAGACCGTATCGTATCCGGTCGCAAGCTCATCCAGGATTGCCTGTGCGATGTCACTCGCCACCACGGTTTTGCGAACCAGACCTGAATCATGCAGGCGGTCATCGATAATTTGCTCAAGATGACGAGCCGAGGAGATGAATGTGCTGCGGGGATGGTGCTCCTGTGGCACGACATGCAGGGCAGTTACCTGCACATGCTGCGCAGAGCCTCCGGTAGAAGTGCCAGCCAACTCCGAAGCCAGCCGAAAGGCAAAGGCGGAATGAGGTCCGCCGCCAACCGACACGAGGATTCGCTGCAATTGCTGCGGGGCATATCCGCCGACAATGACAACATCGCAGATAGGGTCTTCCAGCACAGCGGCGAGGGCCGTGTTGAGATAGTTGCCGTCGGGTTGGGCTTCGCCGCGCCATCCGAGCACAATGAGCTGGCTGCCCAGCTCGCGGATCGTCTGACGAATGGCTACGCCGACGTCGTCGGCAACGCGCACCATCGAACGCGCGCTCACGCCGGCTGCGCGGAGGACAACCAGCGCCGTCTCCAAAGCCGGCTGCATATCCGCGCTTGTCTCAGCCTCGAGTCGCGCAAGCGAAGGATCGGTCGGCAAGGCAATGGTCAGAACGATCACCGGGGCAGATCGAGCCAAGGCGATGCGGGCTGCCGTGGCTGCCAGGCTGGCCGCGCGGCTGGGGTTGGACACCGGAAGAAGGATGCTTCCAGTCTGTGTGTGATGAACGGACGCCATCTAGCTATTTTCCTAGCCGCCAATCTCGATAGACGCGGCGGGTTTCTTCGACCGTGACAAACGCCTTGCCATCCACGGAGTCCACGGCCTGGAGCACGCAGGGCAGGTCGGCGCGGCGCACGACGACTTCTATCTGCGCTCTCGCGTCCAATGCGGCCGCAGTCCGAGCACGTGCGTCACCGGCGTGACAAAGAGCAACCCGGAGTCAGGTGCGTTGAAATTGCCGCCCACCGCTTTTTCAGTGACGCGGATCAGTCCCTCCAGGTCAAAGGCGTCATCCACGACCACAAAAATCGTGCGTTGGTGATACTCTTCCTCCTCGAGGAGATGTCGCAACGAGGGGAATAAGGGGATATCATCGCGCTGGGCGCGCAACTGCCGCAGTTTGCGAAGTCCAATACTCTCCAGGATCGTGACGCCGGTGACCCCAAAGGCTTCCCAGGCACTTAGCACGTCCTGGCTTTTTTCCAGGCTCGGCAAGACAGCTACGACCATGTTAGGCATAACTTACCTCTTTTTCGGCAAAGGCCCGCCGCAGAAAGAGCGGCGTAATCAGGGTGGTAATCAGTACAATGAACGTGATGCTGGAAAATAGTTCTGGTTGGATCAGTCCGGCATTCACACCAACGGCCGCTACAATCAGGCCCACCTCGCCGCGGCTAATCATCCCCAAGCCGACACGCAGCGCTTCTCGGTTCGTGAAGCCGCCAAGGCGTGCACCGAGCCCACCCCCGACGACCTTGGAAATGACGGCCACCACGACCAGGACCATAATCAACAGGAGATTCGGCCCAGTCAGCAGGTGGGCGTCCGTTTTGAGGCCAATACTGACAAAGAAGATCGGCACCAGGAATGCGTAGGTGATGGTGTGCATGCTGCGTGTAATCTTGGCGTGCAGATGACTACGGCCGAAACCAACACCGGCGATGAACGCGCCGGTGATCGCAGCCAGGCCGCCGCCCACTTCGGCAGTCCAGGCAAACGCCAGGGCTACGACCAAGACCAGCGCGGCCAACCCCTCACTGATTGACTGGCGATCCACCCAGTCGGCCAGCCGTGGCAGCACTAGGAAGCTGACGGCCACGGCCACCCCCAGATAAATGAGCATGCGTAGCAGGATGAGCGGCACCGCGGCCAGCCCCGCGCTGCTGGTTGCCACGGCGACAAAGATGGATAACAACAGAATGACCAGCACGTCATCTACGACGGCCGCACCGAGGAGCGCAATGCCTTCGCGGCTGCGCAACATACCCAACTCGAGCAGGGTTTGCGCACTGATGCTGACGCTGGTTGCGGTTAGGATCATGCCGACGAAGAGGGCGGCGTTACCCTGGTAGCCAAACGGCAGCATAACCAGTGCGCCTAGCGCCAGCGGCACGATCACGCCACTGACACCCGCCAGCGTCGCCACGCGCCCCGCGCGTTGCATCTCGCGTATGTCCACCTCCAAACCGGCGAGGAACATCAGGCAGACCACCCCCAACTCAGCCAGTTCGTAAACTGCTTCGGTCAACAAATGCGGATCAACCGGATTGGCCAGAAACGGCCAGTGGAGAAGGTCGAGCACGCTGGGGCCGAGGAAGACGCCAACCAGCAGTTCGCCCAGGACGGCTGGCTGACGCAGGCGGTTGGCCAACCAGCCCCCGGTTTTCGCCGCCGTAATAATCACCATCAAAGAAAAAACGAGTTGCAGAAATGGGGTCATGTGATAGCCCTTTCATTGCGACACGACACGACACGACACGACTGGATTTTCGACTAGCTCAATCGTATCAACAAAGCATCGGCGATGCGCACCTGGCTGCGTTCAACTTCGGACGGGCACTGGAGCGCCAGTGCGGCGTAAAGCACATCAATCAACGCGACCTGGGCCACGCGCGCGCCGAGCGGATAGCCGTGGGCGAGGGCCTCCTGAGCCGCCGTGTGCAGGCTGATGTCAGCTGATTTCGCAAGGGGAGAGGCCGGGTGGTTGGTGATGGCAATCGTCGTGGCGCCGGCCTGTCGGGCTACCCCAAGCGCCCGCAGGACATCGTGCGACTCCCCAGAATGTGAGATGCCGATAGCCAGGTCGGCCGGTGTCAATAGCGTCGCCGAGATCACCTGCATCTCGCCGTCCGTATGGGGGACGGCGCGCACACCCACGCGCATGAGCTTGTATTGCAATTCCAGCGCGGCGATGGCTCCGCCGCCGGATCCGTAGATGTCCACCCGGCGTGCCGCCAGGAGCGCATCCGCGGCACGCTCCAGGGCGGCCAAATCCAGCACCTTGAGAGTGTCCTCTAATGCCTTGACGTCAGCCGCGATGACCTTTCGCGCAGCTTGGGCGACGCTATCCCCGTCCGTGATCGAAGCATAGGTGGTGGTATGATCTGGCTCTGACTCCAGCGCCAAGCGGATCTTGAAATCCTGGTATCCGTCGGTCCTGACCCGCCGGCAGAACCGAAAGACCGTCGTATCGCTGACTGCGCACCTCTCGGCCAGGTCGCTCATCACCAGGTGGATCACTTCATCGGCGTGATCCAGCACGTACTGACCCACCTTTTGCTCCTGCTCATTGAGCGCCGGCAGTAAGCCGCGAATGGTAAGCAATAAACTGGTTGTGGGTGTTGATAACGATCCTGCCATCTGCGATTCCTGTGCGGATAAGACCTTGACGAACCAAAACACTACCGTTATGATACTAAAGGAAATATCTTTTGTCAAAGACTAGACGAATGAAAAGTTTGCTCAGACGACCCCCCTGCCCCCCAATCCTGGGGGGAAAAGCATTCGGCTCCCCCAGGATTGGGGGGCAGGGGGGCACTCCGGGCGCTATCGAGACCATTCTCACTGCCTGGCTGAGCGGGCAGGCGCAAGGCCATGCCCCTACCGGTTGGCTTCTGCGGCCAGGCTGTGGGCCAGGTCATCGAGCATGCGTTGATGGAGGGAGCCGTCGGCGCGCTGGCCGTGGCGGCGCAGGCGGCGCTGTAACCAGCCGCCCAGGAAGACCAGGTGCAGGGGGTAGGCCAGCGGATAAAGCGGTGAGCTGACCAGGCGCGGGAAGCGGTTGCCCAACAGGCCGAAGCGGTCGGGTAGCAGCAGGCGGCGCAGCGCGCCCACGCGCTCTGCCGGCCCGTGCGTCCAACGCAGGTTGTCGGCCAGGCGCCGCGGCGCAGGATTGCTCAGGGAAACCTCGGCCAGGCTGAGATGTTGCAGCCAGGCCCGCAGCGCGGGCGGCAGGGGCGCGGCCAATGCGGCTGTCAGACCGGGCGGCAGCGCGCCGGGGAAGGCGGTTTCCAGCAGGGTGAGGCTGGGCAGCAGCAAGCGCGGTTCCAGGCGCGCTACGCCCACCAGGCTGGCCGCGGCTCGGTCCCGCGCGCTCAAGCCCTGTGCATCGAACCAGGCGGCCGGCGCCGCGCAGGCGCCGCCGATGATGGCAATGTCCGGGTGCGTCAGTTGTTGCCAGACCCGCTGCAGATCGGCCTGTTGTAGCAGGCGCGCCTTGCGCTCCCACACATCCTGCGACGCGTGGGCCGCCAGGTGCAGGAAGAGCAGCCAGGGCGGCAGCAGGCGCACCGATGCCGCGTCCATTTCCATCTCTTCCATCTCCATGGGTTGACTGTGTCCCCAGGCCGCGGTCGTCAGATCGAGGCGCAGGCCCAGAAAATCTTCGGCCAGCGCGCTGTGAACCTCCACCCGCCGCGGGTTATTTGGATCGCCGGCGCTGAAGGACGCGAGATGCCGGTTGTCAGGCTTGATGAAGCTCAGGTGCTTCCAGGTGACGCGTGATTCTTCGCTGTAGCCCAGGGCCTGCATGACCTTCCGCAGCGCGGGAATTTGACCCGGCCGCGCCAGCAGATCGAGATCGGCCAGCGGTCTGACCTCAGGCCGGGGATAGCTGCGCCGTTCGAGGAGGAAGTGCGCGCCCTTGAAGGGGATCAGCTCGACCTGGGCCGCCGCCGCGCCGACCAGGATGGCGCTCAATTCCGCGGCCAGCAGGTCATTGCGCCGGGCGTTGGCCGCAGTCTCAGCCGCCAGCCAGCGCATGACATAATCAGGCGTGGCGATCGTTTGCCCATGTTCGGCCAGGAGGAGATGGACGCCGTGCCGGACCGCCTCCTGCAGAATCACGGTCCAGTCGGCCAGGGAAAACGGCCGCTCTGCGCCAGTCGCGTCCACCTGCTGCGGTGCAGGTGCGGGGGGCCGGGCTGCGGCGCCGAGCCAGCGCATCAGCCGCGAGACGGCCGTTGCGCGGGAGAGGGTGGCCTGGTTCATTCGTACTTCAAGGCCTTCAACGGATCGAGGGTGGCGGCGCGCAGGGCTGGAAAGACGCCTGAGAGCAGGCCGACCAGGGTGGCGAAGATGACAGCGAACGGAATCAGCCAGATAGGGGTGTAGACGATGCTGCTGTCGGCGCCGGGACCGCCGAAGATGGGGTTGCCCTGCTGCCCCAGGGCCGACTGCGCAATCAGGTTGATGACGCCGCTGACCGCCCAGCCCAGACCGGCGCCGACCACGCCGCCCAGGAAGCCGATGGCGGCGGCTTCGCCCAGGAAGATGCTCATGACATCGCGGTTGCGCGCGCCGATGGCTTTCATCAAGCCAATTTCACGCGTGCGCTCGTAGATCGCCATGCTCAGGGTGTTGGCGATGCCGAACGCGGCGACGAGGAGCGCAATGGCGCCAATGCCGCCCAGGATGGCTTGCAGCACCAGGAAGAAGGAGTTGATGCTGTTGACGGTGTCCTGCGCGGAGTAGGCGTTCAAGCCCATCTGCTGAATCTCCTTCTGCACGGCCGCCACGTCGCGGGAATTGGCCACCTTGACGATCGCTTGCTGATAGCCCTCACGCGTGCGATCCACCCGGCGCCCGCTGAACCACTGGTTCAACTCATCCACCTCTTTGAGCGGCAGGTAGATGTTGTAGTCGGTTTCGCCCAACGACGCCAGGACGCCCGTCACCTGCACGCGCAGATTGCGCGTCGCCATCTTGCCCTCGTTGTCGTAACGAATGGCGCGCAGGGTCAGGCTGGCGTCCTGCAAGTCTGTGACGTCCGGCTCACCTGACGCGCCCAGGCCCCTGGGGCCATCGAAGAGGCCTTCATTGCGGCCGGCCTGGCGCGGATCGTAGAGTGTGGCGCCGACCTGGGCGCCGACCACGACCTGGCCGGTGCTTACCCGGTTTTCGCCGGAGGTCAGCTTGTAGCCGAACGCCTTCCAGGCTTCCGGATCCACGCCCAAAATGCCGCCTCCGCCCGTCAGCCGATTGTAACGCACCTCCACCTGGCCCTGCATATATTCCTGCGGCGTCACCGCCACGACGTTGGGCAGGGCGCGCAGCTTTTCCAACACCTTGAGGGTCAGGCCCTGCGCCTCGCTGCGCTGGACGCTTGACGGATCCGGCGCGCTCTTTTCCATCATCACCACCTGTTCGCCCATGACGTTGATGAGGGTCAGGTCGGAGATGCCGCCGATGCCCTGCGTGGCGCTGCGCTGCAAACCCGCGCCCAGGCTGATCAACACCAAGACCGCGGCCGTGCCGATGACCACGCCAATGGCCGTCAACACCACGCGCATGCGCATGCGGTTCAGATTCGATAGAACGGTGCGAAACAGGTCAATCAATGTCATTTGTGTTTCTGTCAGCCGCTGCCGAGACCGAACAGGCCCAGGAAGAGGCGTTGCCAGAAGGGGCGTTGGACGCGGGTGATGGGCGGTTCGCCGCCGTTCGTGCCTTTGCCGCCATCGCTCCCGCCGCTGCCGTCGCCCGGTTCGCCCATGTTGAGAACGCTGAGCGGCAGGGTGGCGGTGTAAACCTGGTTCTGGTTGAAATCATCAATGTACTTGATGATGATTTCGATGTTGTACTCGCCGCCCTGCGCGGCCGTTGCCTGCGCGTCGAGCGTGCCCGACTGACCGGAGTCGAGCGAACCGATGTAGACCGAGGCGTTCTCGAACGTCAATCCTTCCACAGGGCCAAGTTCCACCGAGGTGATGCCCACGGTGTTGCGGCCCTGGTTGATGATCTCGATCGGCAGCTCGATGGGGGTGCCCGGCATCGGTTGACCCACCGGCCGATAGAAGCTGACCCGCAATTGGGGCGCCACACTGACCAGCAGGGTGATCTGCTCGGTGCGCTCCAGCGTCTTGTCGGTCGGCCCATCGTAGCTAAACTCAATCGGCACGACGTAGGTGCCCGCGCTGGCCGAGCCGCTGACGATGAACTGCATCTCGACCGTCGTCAATTCGTTGACGCCGAGTACCGGTACGACGCGCACGTTGCCGGTGCCCAGCGGGGCAAACACGGTGACCGCGGAGGCGCCGCCCGTGGACGCGGTGCCGAAGGTGATATTCAGCCGTCGCGCATCGCTCGTGCCCACGTTGCGGATGTTCAGGCGCAGCGTCAAGGGCTGGCCAGGACTGGGCCGCAGCGGTTCGCTGACGTAGCTCTCGATGATCGGCAGGGCTTGCGGCGTCGAAGGCCTGCCAACACTGACGCCGCCCACGGTCACGGCAATCACCTGCTGCGAGCTGTACTTTTCATCGCCCCAGTTGATGAAATCGAGGCCGAGTTGCAGGGTGTGCAGACCCGGCGTCGTATCCGTGTCGGCCACCAGGTGCAAGGAGACCGCCTGCCGCTTGTTGAAGCCGATGTCGCCCACGCTGACGACATTGCTGCCCACGGTCGGCGCAAAATTCTTATTCTCGCTGCTCACCGTGACCAACGTGCGCCGCGCCGCGCCGGTGCCGGTGTTGCGCACCGCAAAGGTCAGCGTGAACGGCTCCCCCGCGATGATGGTGACGGGATCGGTGGCTACCTGTTCGATCACCAACTGGGGGATGCCCGGTTTGGGCTGCGCGGTGGGCGTTGGGGTGGGGGGCGCCGCAGCCACATTGACGCCCACAGTCTCGTTGGAGGCATAGGGCACGCCATCGTCGCCCTGATAGCTGATGCTGATCGCCATCGCATAGGTGCCACCCTTGAGATCGGGATTGCCGCGCAGGTCCTGCCAGACCCAGCCGTGCTCATCCACCGTCAGCCCGTTCAGCGTTTTGACGCTGGACGATCCCTGGGGCACGAAGTTTTCACTGGCGAGGGAGATGATGATGTTCGTCGCGCCCGCCGACCCCACGTTGTGCAGTTCCAGGAACAGGCGGAAGGTCTGATCGGCCTGCACCACGGCTGGCTCCGTGCGGAAACTGCGGATGAAGATCAGCGGCCGCTCGTTAGAAGTCGGCGGCGTGCTGGTTTGCGCATGCGCCACCATGCCGTGACCCAGGGTTGGCAGCCCAACACCGATCAGCATACACAGCACGGTCAGATACAAGGCGAGTCTCAGGCTCGAACGCATAATGCTCCTTTAAGCATTCCTGAATCAAATAACGGCTGCCGCCTTCTCCAGGTTCTCGGCGCTTTCTTCACCCAGGACATGACCGTCCTTCAGGCGCACCACGCGGTCCGCATAACGGGCCACGGCCGGGTCGTGCGTCACCATCAGGATGGTGATGCCGGCCTCACGGTTGGCGCGCAGCATGATGTCCATGATCTCCTGGCCGGTGTGGCTGTCCAGGTTACCGGTCGGCTCGTCGGCCAGCAGAATGGTCGGCTGATTGACCAGCGCCCGCGCCAGCGCCACGCGCTGTTGCTCGCCGCCGGATAGCTCAGTCGGTTTGTGCCCCACACGCGCGGCCAGGCCCACCGCTTGCAGTAGATGCTGCGCCCGCCGCCGGCGCTCGACCGCCGCCACACGGGCAAACAGCATCGGAAACTCCACATTTTGCGCCGCGGTCATCGTCGAGACCAGGTTGAACGACTGGAAGAGAAAGCCGATGCACGTGCGCCGGTAGGCCGCCAGGTCATTTTCGTCCAATTCGCTTAGTTTCTGCCCGGACACCGTGATCTCACCGGCCGACGCCCGATCCAAGCCGCCGATCAGGTGCAGCAGGGTGGATTTGCCGGAGCCAGAGGTTCCCATCAGACAGCAGAACTCGCCTCGCGGCACGCGCAGGCTGACCCCGCGCAACGCATGCACCTGGGTCTTGCCCATCACGTAGATTTTTTGCAGGCCGCTAACCTCGATCATCATCGTCGAAGGCGTGCCCTGACCGTTGTCTGAATTTGCCATGGTTGCCATCGAAATCAACGCCTGCCGCGCTAAAAGCCCCGGGACAAGGCGCCCATCAGCAGACTGGGCGCAGCGCCCAGCAACAGGGAAAGCACGACGTAAATACTCATGATGATCAGCACCTTGTTGCGACTCAAACGCCCGCTGACCCACATCGCCATGCCCAAGAGAATGACGTACCAGAGCGAAAACAGATCCACGGTGCTCAGCAGCCCAGCAGCGAACCCCGCCGGCCCGCTGATGATCTGCTCGGCAGGCGTCATCAGGCCGGCCAGGCCGCTGCCCACGACCGGTGACCGGGTGCCGGCGATGAAGATGATCTGCAGCAGCGTGCGCAAGGCCAGGGGCAAACTGGCCCAGGCCGCGGTGCTGAACAGGCTGCCATACGTGTTCTGACCGCCAAAGGCCAGTCCGAGTAAGTGCAGGATACCTGCGCGAACCCCCCAGACCAGCAGCAGCGGCCCCAGCGCGGCCAGCAGTCCGAGGGAGATCGGCTGGGCTGTGGGGCCTTGCAGCGCTTCGGGCGGCAGGTTCTCGAATTCTTGCGGCGACAGCGTCTGGCGCATCTGTTCGATGCTTGCCTGGCGCCGCAGTTCAGTCACATAGGGCGCCTCGACCACCACCCGCAGCGCCAGCAGGCTGAGGATGACCAGCAGTGGGATCAGCAGCAGCCAGCGCCGGCCGTCGCGCACGGCCGTCAGCGCCATGCGGGGACGCACCCAAATCCACCAGAGCAGGGTAAACGGGTGCGGTCCCCGTGGGGCAGCAGGCAGGGCGGTTGCAGCCGCCGGGTCGAAAGAAAATGACATCGCGATGTCCTTTGTGGATGAAATCTGGCTGGACTGTATACTGCAAGCGGGAATAGACTTCACTTTTCCGCCTAAGGAAACAAACGCAATTCGTGCCCGCTTGCAGCATATTATAGCACAGCCGGGTTTATGCTCCCCAATTGGTGGCGCTGTAGTGCAAAAATAGCCTTACAGCAGGGGTTGACAAGAGACCGATCCGCGGGGACAATAGGCGCTGTCCATGACCATGATCCGCATACCACCGCCCACACGGGAGTCAACCAGGTCGAGAGGAGATCGGGTATGCCCGAAGCAAACGCAAATAACAGTGACTGGCAAGTCCATCAGACGCAGCCGGCCAGCCTGGCCGAGGTTCTACGTCGGGCCGACCAGGAAACCAGTCGCGGTACAACCGGGCGCTACACGATGATGCCCCTGGGGTATGAACCGCTCGATCGCCTGATCGGCGGCGGCGTTGGTCGCGGCGAGCTGGTCCTGTTCGGCGGCGCGCCCGGTGTGGGTAAGACGACCATGACCCTGCAAATGGCGCGCAACGTCGTCGCGTCATCACCCACGCGCGGCGCCATGTACGTCTGCTACGAACACGACCACATTGACCTTTCCAAGCGCCTGCTGTGCATGGAAAGCGCCCTGGCCGGGCTGCCAGAACCGCTCACGCTCTATCACCTGAACACGCTTTTTTTGGAAGCGGCGCGCTCGGGCCGTCCCATCACCTCAGCCCTGCGCGCCGACCCGCGGGTGGCGCCGATGCTGGCCCAGGTGGACCGCTATGGCAGCCGGCTGGAGATGGTCAAGGCCAATACCACCACCACCACGCTCGACGCCTTGCGCCAGATGGCCGGCGCGCTGGCCGCCCGCTTCCAGGGCGATTGCGTCTTTTTTGTGGACTACCTGCAGAAGATTCCGATCCATCCACGCGTCGCGAAAGACGAAGATGACAAGTCCACGATGGTGGCCGAAGGCCTGAAGGACATCGCCAACACCTTCAACATCCCGGTCCTGGCCGTGGCCGCGGCCGACCGCAAGGCGCTGCAAGGCGATCGCATTCGCCTGTTCGATCTGCGCGGCAGTTCCGCGCTCCAGTACGAGTCGGACGTCATCCTGATGCTGAACAACAAGTATGACATCGTCTCCCGTTCGCATCTGACCTACAGCCCGCACAAGGCCGAGGCGTACCGTAACTGGCTGATCGTGTCGCTGGAGAAGAACCGCGGCGGCCCTGGGGCCATCAACCTGGAATATCCGCTGCGCCTGGCTTACTGCTGCGTCTGGCCCGAAGGTCAATCGGTCAAAGAGAAGCTGATTGGAGACCGGGTAGAGCCGACCGGTTGAGTTGGCCGGTTATCGCCGCGCGCTCGTACATTACTTGCGTTCCGTTTTGGCGGTTTGCCCGGACGGTGCTAAAATCGTTGTCTGAATATGAATATGATGTAGCCTTATGACAGTTGGCGTTGATTGGGTCAGGCCGAGAGGAGGAAGACATGACGAAACGTAGATTCGCACAGGTCGCGCTCACGCTGCTTCTGCTGTTGGCGACTGCCGTGCCCGCCCTCGCTCTCCCCAGCGAGCAACCCGTTCTGAATGCGATCCATGTGGTGCAGGCGGGTGAAACCCTGGGCAGCATTGCCCAGCGCTACGGCACCACGGTGCAAGCGATCATGGCGGCCAATGGCCTTGCCAACGCCAACCTGGTTTACGTGGGTCAGCGGCTGCGCATCCCCGGCGCCAGTGCTGGGACCAGCGCCGGCACGACCACTGGGGTTTACGTGGTGCAGCCTGGCGATAGCCTGGGCGCCATTGCAGCGCGCTACAACACCACGGTCGCCAACCTGATGGCGCTGAACGGCATCACCAACGCCAGCCGGATCATCGTGGGCCAGCGTCTGCGGGTCAACGGCAGTGCGCCGGCCGCCGGCGGCAGCGCCACTACGACCGGCGCTCGCGTCCACGTGGTGGCGCGTGGCGATTCTTTGAGCGCCATAGCCGCCCGTTATGGCATAACGGTGTCCGCGGTCATGGCGGCCAACGGCATCCGCAGCGCCAACCTGATCATCGTTGGCCAACGCCTGCGTATTCCCAGTGCGGGGGCGACCAGCAGCAGCGGTGGCGCGACCACCTATCCGGGCGGCAGTCGCAATCTGCGCTTCCAGGTCAGCATCTCCGCGCAGCGCTGCCAACTGTACGCTGGCAACACGCTGCTCAACACCTGGCGTTGCTCCACCGGGCGTCAAGGTTCGGGCACCAAGGCCGGCACGTTCCGCGTGCAGAGCAAGATTCGCAACGCGTGGGGTTCGCGCTGGCAGTTCTGGATGCCCTATTGGCTGGGTATCTACTGGGCCGGTTCCAGCGAGAATGGAATTCATGGCCAGCCCTGGTATCCAAACGGGGGCCAGGTGTGGGCCGGATTGGTGGGCACCCCCATCACCTTTGGCTGCGTCATGTTGGACAACACAACGGCTGCCCAACTGTACAGCCTGGCCTACATCGGCATGCCGGTGGTCATTCGCTACTAGCCGATCTATCCCTGAAATCAAGAGACGCCAGAGGCCCTTGCCGCCGGGTGAGGGTCTCTTTTTGTGGGAATCATCTGAAGAAAATGAGCGGAAATATAAAAACATGGCTGAACTAAACCTGACAACAAGAAACGACATCCGCAACATCGCCATCATTGCGCACGTGGATCATGGTAAAACCACGCTGGTGGATGCCATCCTCAAGCAGACGCGGGTCTTCCGCGACAACCAGACGGTGATAGATCGGGTGCTCGACTCGAGCGATCTGGAGCGCGAGCGTGGCATCACGATTCTCGCCAAAAACACCGCGGTCTATTACAAGGATGTCAAGATCAACATCGTGGACACGCCCGGCCATGCCGATTTTGGCGGCGAGGTGGAGCGCGTGCTCAACATGGTGGATGGCGTTCTCTTGTTGGTGGATGCGGTGGATGGGCCGATGCCGCAGACGCGCTTCGTGCTGCGCAAGGCGCTGGAACTGGGCCATCGCGCCATCGTCGTGGTCAACAAGGTGGATCGCAAGGACAGCCGGCCCGATTGGGTCACCAATGCCATCTTCGATCTCTTCATTGATCTGGGCGCCACCGACGAGCAGGCTTCTTATCCGGTCATCTATGCCATTGGCCAGAATGGGCGCGCTGGCGACACGCCGGAAGACCTGGCGCCTGACCTGACCCCTCTGCTCGACCGCATCCTGGAGTACCTGCCTGGCCCCTCCGTCAACATGGACGGCCCGGCGCAGATGCTGGTGACGCTGCTGGCCTACGACGACTACAAGGGACGCATTGCGATCGGCCGCCTGTTTGCCGGACGAATGCGGCGCCTGCAACCGATGGCGGTGATTACGCCCAGCGGCCAGACGACCTTCGGGCGTCTGGCGCAGGTTTTTACGCACCAGGGCCTGCAGCGCGTCGAGCAGGAAGAGGTGGAGGCCGGCGACATTGTCGCGATCACCGGGCTGCCTGATGTCACCGTGTCCGAGACGATTGCCGATGCCAATGACCCGCACCCGCTGCCGCCCATCCGCATCGAAGAGCCGACGGTGCGCATGACCTTTGGCGTGAACACCAGCCCCTTCACCGGGCGTGAGGGCACCTGGAGCACCAGCCGCAAGCTGCGCGAGCGCCTGTTCAAGGAATTGGAGCACAACGTCAGCCTGCGCGTCAACGAGACCGACTCGGCCGAAATTTTCCTGGTGTCTGGACGCGGTGAATTACACCTGGTGATATTGATCGAAACGATGCGCCGTGAGGGCTATGAGTTCGAGGTGAGCAAGCCTGAGGTGATCTTCCGTACCGATGCAGAAACCGGCGAACGGTTGGAGCCGATCGAGGAAGCTTTCATCGAAGTGCCGGAACCGTGGCTGGGTGCGGTCGTGGAGATGTTGGGTATGCGGCGGGCACAGTTGCAGGACATGCGCCACAGCGAGAACAGCATCGTCTATTTGCACTACAAGGTGCCGACGCGCGGCCTGCTCGGATTTCGCAACGATTTCATGACCATGACCAAGGGGAACGGCATCCTCCACACCCTGTTTGCCGCGTACGAGCCGTTCTACGGGCCGATCGCCACGGGCACGCACGGTAGCTTGATCGCCTGGGAGGCGGGCATCGCGACGACCTATGGCCTGAAAAATGCCGAGGACCGCGGCATCCTGTTTATCGGCCCCAATCGGGATGTGTATGAAGGCATGATTGTGGGCCAGAACAGCCGCGACAGCGACATGGAAGTCAACGTTTGCAAGAAGAAGCAGTTGACTAACATGCGCGCATCCAGCAGCGAGATTCAGATTCGCCTGACGCCGCATCGCATCATGAGCCTGGATGACTGCATCGAGTTCGTTGCCGACGATGAGGTGGTTGAAGTGACGCCGCGCAACATTCGCATGCGCAAACGCATTTTAGCTTCGGACCAGAGACGTAAGGCCTCCAAGGACCGCGAGGGATAATCGAGTCTGCACCACCGTGGGAGAGGTTCAGACCCTAAATTCCCATTTTGGTTTCTGTAATGAGATGATCCACCACCGCGCGGATGTCGTGCGTCTTCTCGAACACCCTGAGCTGGCGGTCGGCGCTGGTGCCATGTTCGAGGATGCGGTAGATCGGCTCGATGGCTTCGCGGCTACCCAGTTCTTCCACCTGTTCGTCTACCAGGCGCAGGATCTCACGCACCAGTTGTCGCGTGGGCACTTCGACATTCTTGCCAAAATCAATCAATTTGCCATCAATGCCATGCTGCACGGCGCGACGTTTGTTTTCTTCGATGAAGTCGCGGCGGTAGATGCGGAAGGTGATGTTGCGCCGTCGCAGCTCCCACAACCAGGCCACCATGGCCTGGAAGAGGGCTGCAATCGCAATGGCCTCATCCACCCGCGTCACCATGTCGCACACGCGAAACTCAATGGTGGGGAAGGAGTAGTGCGGCCGCACATCCCACCAAATCTTGGAGCCGTTGGGGATGCAGCCGGTGTTGATGAGCAGGTCAATGAAACGCTGAAATGCGCCCCATGACTCGAAGCGCTCTGGCACGCCGGAGCGCGGGAAATCCTCGAAGACGATGCTGCGATAGGACTTGAAGCCGGTATTTTGCCCCAGCCAGAAAGGCGAGCTGGTGGAGAGAGCCAGAACGTGCGGCAGCATGTAGCGCACGACGTTCATGCAATCAATCGCGAAGTCGCGATCTTCGATGCCGATGTGTACATGCATGCCGAAAATGAGCAGACGCTGCGCCAGGATTTGCATGTCCTGCACCACGCCCTTGTAGCGGTCGAACGGCGTGATTTCCTGCTGCGCCCAGTGCGAGAACGGATGCGTGGCCGCGGCCACAATCGCCAGGTTGTGCTCTGCAGCCAGGCTGATGATGGACGCACGCTGGCTGCGCAGCTCGTCCGCCAGTTGTGTCACGTTCTGGCAGATGGGCGTGCCTAGCTCTACCATGGATTGGTGCATCTCTGGCTTGATGCCATGCTCTTTGAGCACCCCTTTTTCCACGTTCTGGGCGCCGGTCTGCTCCATCAGTTCGGTGATGGCGGCCTTCAGATCGCCCGAGGAGGGATCAATGATCTGATATTCTTCTTCGACGCCAATGGTCAGTGATGGTCGCTTTACCATAAATAGTCCTCTCAGTCCAGCCCCTTGCGTGTTTCGGCAATCAAATAGTCTACCACGGCCCGCAAGTCATGGTTGTTCTCCTCGTAGATGCGCAACTGACGGTCGGCGCTGGTGCCCTGTTCGATGATCGAATAGGCGAACTCGAGCTCCTCGCGGCTACCCAGTTCATCCACTACCGGGTCAACCAGACGTAACAGCTCGCGCACCAGTTGCTTGGCAGAGAACTGCTGTTCCTTGCCAAAGTCCACCAGCTTGCCATCCAGGCCGTAGCGCACGGCGCGCCATTTGTTTTCGGCGACCAGGCTGCGCGTGTAGTCGCGGAACATCATGTTGTGGCGCCGCAGTTCCACCAGCCAGGCCACGGTGGCCTGCACCAGTGCGGCCACGGCCAGCGCTTCATCTATGGTGGTGCAGGCGTCGAAGACACGGAATTGCAGCGTGGGCAGGCGCCAATGGGGCCGCAAATCCCAGTAGATCTGGCGTTCGTGATCAATGCAGTGGGTAGCCAGCAGCATGTCAACGTACTGGCGGTATTCACTCCACGAGGCGAAGTGGTGCGGGATGCCGCTGCGCGGCAAGTTTTCAAGCAGCACGTTGCGGTACGATTTCAACCCGGTGTTGCGACCGCTCCAAAATGGCGAGCTGGTGCTGAGAGCC
This sequence comes from Candidatus Amarolinea dominans, assembly GCF_016704685.1. NCBI lineage: Bacteria > Bacillati > Chloroflexota > Caldilineae > Caldilineales > Candidatus Amarolineaceae > Candidatus Amarolinea > Candidatus Amarolinea dominans. The sequence continues at coordinate 106,240 of NZ_JADIZS010000004.1, read as the reverse complement.
AGCATGTGCGGCACCATGTAGCGGATGACATTCATCACGTCAATGCACAGTTCCGGGTCTTCGATGCCGATATGCACATGCGTGCCGAAGATCAGGAGTCGCTGCGCCAGCATGTCACGTCCCGACACCAAACCCTCGATGTGACCGGGGCGCGGAATGCCGGGTGTGCGCCAGGAGGTGATCGGGTGCGTGCCGGCCAGGGCCACCACATACCCGCGCTTCTCGGCCAGTTTCATGACTCCCCGCCGCTGCTGCACCAGGGCCTGGCGCGCTTCTTTGATGTTGGCACACACAGGCGTGCCCATCTCCAGCGTGGCCGGCAATTCCACCAGGACGTCCCCCTGCGCATCCTGTTCGCGCAGGATAAGCCGCTCGCTATCCATCACGCGCGAGATGATCGAACGCAGTTCGCGCGTCTCCGGGTCAATGATCTGGTATTCTTCGCTAATGCCAATGTTCAGGCTGGGCTGTTGGGCCATCGCGTGCCTCCCGTTAAATCTTCTGCCATTCCCTGCGGTTCGAGATGCACCGTGGATCACACCACGAAGGTGGGAATCGTTGAACCGCCTCCGGCGGTCACGTTGAGTAGTGTCACCGTGGAGAGTCGGGTCAGGCAGCCGCCAATCATGCGCCCATGAAACACAAAGGGGTCGCAATCCACCAGGCGCCGACTGATCTCCACCTGTCCGTTACTGGTCAAGGTCGGGTAGTCCTCGTAGGCGATTTTCACCCGCTCCTGCAGGACGGCATTCTCCGGCAGACCGGTCTGCAGGGCCTGCTCCCAGGCCGTGCGATCGGTTTCCCAACCGATGACAACGCCTTTGCCGCCGTATTCATCATTTGGTTTGATGACCAGGCGGTCCTTGTTCTCCAGCGCAAAGGGCAGCAGATCCACTTCCTGGCCGTGGAAGAGAGTCTTGCGCTCTTCGATCATGCGCGTCCACGGAATGTGGGCAGCGAGGGTGGCCTGTTCGGCGCGCGTGAAGAAGTGCTGATTGCGTTCATCGCTGACCACGGCAAAACTGGCCTTTTTGTGCAACAGCTTGCAGCGGAAGGGGTTCATCATGCAGATTTTGCCATCGGCCAGCGCATGGATGATCGGATGATTCAGGCCGTAGCGCTCCAGCAGTTCGGTGGACAGCACACGCTTATAGATGAAATCAACCGCCAGCCCCCCACCGGCGCCGTGCGCGATCATGGCGCCGTGACGATACTCCAGCTCGTCCGGACTGACGATGACAGACTGGATGCCCTGCCGGGCGAAGTATTCCTGGAACAGGATGAACTCGTTGGCCGTGGGGACGCCGTGCCAATCCACAATCGCGATGGTGGGCAGCGCCCCGCGGTTGCCGCGCCAGGCGTAGTAGATCTCCAGGATGGCATCTACCGCGTGCTGGCGCGCCCACAGTGGTTGCAGGGGGTAGCGCTCCTGGAACTTCCTGAGCAGCGGCGTCTGCAGAAAGACCTCGGAGAGGACATCCTCGTAGGCCATGGCCGCCGGGCTTTCGGCGTTGTACTCGACGAAATGCAGCGTGCCGTCATGGCTGAAGAAGGAATCGAGGCGCGCGGTGGGCACCGGTGTATCATAGCCGGTCTCCAGCGTGATCAAATACTCTTCGGTAGGCGTCAGCGCCACCTGCTGCCGTAACGAGGCATCGGCCATCATGGCGTTGTAGATTTTGTTGAACGCGCTCAGCAGCTGTTCACACACGCCCACGACGTAGTCCCATTGCGCTTGCGTCAGCAGGTGGGGTCGCAAAACGGTGCATAGCGGGCGGTCGCCGAAAAACAGACGGCGGTCGCGCATTCCCTGTTCCAGCTCGCTCCAGGTTGCGGCTGCCATGGCCGGCGTACACAGATCGTGGTAGTACGCGATGACATCGGTGATGTTGGTCTCGGCGCTCATTGGCCCTTCCTCTGTAATCTACGGTCGTACCAGCTTGCCCCACGGGTACTGGTAGCCCTGCCAGACAGGCTGGGTGGCCCGGCTGATGACCAGGTCGCTCATGGCATTGAGCGCCCATTCGAAATAGTGCGGTGTCAGGGAGTAGATGTCCATGTCGGGCGCCGGGTTCATGAAGTCAATGGCATAGGGTACCCCATCGCGCACCGCAAATTCGACCGTATTCATATCGTAGCCCAGCGCCCGGTTGAGCAGACGGGCGTCATGCACCACGCGCCGGCCCAGATCAGGGTCCAAGTGTGCATGTTCCACATGATACTTGCGCTCGTGCGGGTCATACTTCATGGGTAGGATGGTCTCCTGGCCGATGCACATGCAGCGCACGTAGTGATCCCACGCGATGAATTCCTGCACAATCATACACAACTGATCGCTCTGGTCGTAATGGTAGATCAGCTCATCAATCGTGTTGACCTTGTAGACATCGCGCCAGCCGCCGCCCCAGGCATCCTTCAAGATGGCAGGCATCCCCACATAGTCGGCAATGGCCTGCCAGTCAATGGGGTATTTCAAGTTGCGCAGGCTTTCGCTGACGACGCCCGGAACGTAGCCCTTGTTGGGAAGCACCACCGTGCGCGGGCTGGCGACGCCAAGTTTCGTGGCCAACGACGCCTCGAAGAATTTATCGTCAGCCGACCACCAGAAGGGGTTATTGATGACGTACGTACCCTGCAAGATGGCATTCTTCAGATAGGTGCGATAGTATTTGATCTCATGCGAGATGCGATCTACGATCACCGCGTACTCATTCGGCTCGTTCTGCACCGTGCCGCCAAGTTTGACATACTCCGCGTAGACGCCGACATTGCGGCGGTTGACTTCTTCGATGAAAGCGGGGGGGAAAGACCACTCACGGCCCACCATGACGCCAACTTTTTTGATGTCTGTCATCTGTTCCTCCTGCATGATGTTGTATGCGGACGGCTGGCCGCTTGACTGTCAAGCGCTCGGTCAGCACGTAGCTGCTTGCGGCGACCATTCAGGCGCCGCCGATGTACCTGCGGATCATTTGCTGCCAGTAGGGCCAATCGTGCGCCCATCCGTTCCACGACCGAAAAGCGTGCCAGATATTCTTGCTCCACAGCGCACTGGATAGCTCGCGATTGTTCTGGTATGCCGGGTCATGCTCACCGATGACCATGATCAGGTCAACTTTCTTAATCTGCTCAAGCCGTCCGGAGTCATGCTCATTGGGCACGTAGTCACTGGGGTTGTTGGAGTAAATGTTATCGTCGTCATAGCCATCGAAGAAACCGCGCATCTGATACTTGCCGCTCAACCCAATGGCTCGGTTGACCAGTTCCGGGTGGCGCAGGGCAAAGTTGATGGCGTGGTAGGCTCCGAAGCTGCAGCCATGCACAATGGTAAACGGTGTCAGGTTCTTGGACCACACGAAGGGCAGCAACTCGTGGATCAGGTATTGCTCGTATTGGAGGTGGCGCACGATGCGTCCGCTAGGATGTGCCGCGCGCGCGTAGAAACTCTCGGCATCCACGCTGTCCACGCAAAAGAGCTGCAATCTGCCGCTCTCGATGTGATCGCCAAGCGCCGCGACCATGCTCCGGTCTTCATATTCAAAGAAACGGGCGCGCGAGGTTGGAAAGACAATCATGCGCGCCCCCCCGTGCCCGAAGACCAGCAATTCCATCTCCCGGTTCAGCGTTGGGCTATACCATTTGTGGTATTCACGATTCATGGGTTCTCTCCCTCTTTCCCATCTTCCCTCCCCATCAAGAAAATTGGCCGTGCTGCTGATCGCGCGTTCAGCTTGCCGGCTCGACAAAGGCCAGGGGAAAATCAATCGTTGACCGGTGCAGCGTCACATCGCCACGCGTGAGGAGGAAATGGGCCTGGTAGATCGCGGCAGGCTGCGGCGCCTGGCGCAAGTGCAAGGTGTAGGCAACTTCCTGCTCGCGTACCTCTATCACGCTTAGAGTTGCGACCTGGTTGCCCGCAGGGTCGGTAATGATCACATCCAGGTTGGGATACTCGGCAAACGCGCTGAGCGCCACGCGCAGCCATAGCCGGCCCAGGTCAGGGTAGGGATAAACAACCGCCGCCATAATCTGTGGTGCCTGGTCTTCCCAGTTGATCTGTATTTGCATGATTCACGAGTGCGACGCAGTTCGGATTTTAGCTTGCAGAATGATGACCCCGCGGTCTGCTAACATACGCTGTCTGATCCACGCGTCAGCCCAGGAGGCGGGAGTGGGTGGGAGTCGAACCCACCACGGCCGCTTCGAGCACCCGTCACCGGTTTTGAAGACCGGGGAGCCCACCGGGACCCATCCACCCCCATTGCAGCGATGGGGATAATACAATGCTTTGCACGATTCGTCAAAGTCCGGCTAAACGTCCGGGCCGCGAGACAAGGGGGTTCAAGGAGGTACAAGAAGGCACTTAAGGAGGTTCAAGGCAGTGCCGGGCTGCAAAGCGCGTCGGATTCGCCTGCAAGAAAGAGACGCTGTTCATCTCTTTGAGCATATCGAGGCGTGAAGAGCCCTGTAACAAAGTTTGGACTGACGGTGTCATGATAACGAATCGTGGCTCCACCCCAGATGGCTGTCCAGACGGCTCGCAAGCGCATGGCCGGGGCAGCGAGTAACAAAGCGCAGGCAAAGCGCCGGGATTTAGTACAAACGTGGTACTGGACAAATTCACGGCCCTGTGTTAAAATCGTGTGGCTGAGCATGTAGGCTGATGGCCAAGCTCGCTTCCCCACACACCAATTTCTCACCTTCAGATTTCTGTATTAGGAGGCGCAACATGAATCGTGTAACCCTCGGGCGACTGGCAGCCGTGGTGGGGCTACTAGCTCTCTTGGTCGTAGCTACTGCGGCCCCCGCGCTCCCGGCATCACCAGACGCCGGGACTCTAGCCGTAGGCTCTGGTGCGCAAGTGTGGAATGGACACAACTGCGCAGTGCCTGTGGCAATCAACGTCAGCGGCCTGAGCGCCGGCCTGGGTGGCTATGAGACCAAACTCAGTTGGGCCGCCGGTCGCTTCAGCTCAGCCGATGCTGACATTTCCATCAACATTGGCGCTTACCTCACCAACGGCGGCACCCGCCAACAGACTGGTGACAGCAGCACACCGGCCCTCAAGGCCGTCTCTACCGACGCCGTCAAATGGGGTGGTTACTCCTGGGGCGCCGGCAATCCTCCGGGCAACGCGGCTGACGGCCTCCTCTCCACCGTGAGCGTCAAGCCTTCTGCCACGTGTGGCTCCGCCGCCGTGACCCTGGCCGAGACCCAGTTGGTTGACATCAATGGCACCGTCATTGCCCTGACCAATCAGACCGGCGGCTCGGTAGCTGTGTTCAGCCGCTACGACACCAGCGCCGGCGGCCCGCTGATCAACTCACTGGATGTCAATGCGGTGGTTGGCAAGTGGATCGGCTGTCGGTGCGGCAGTGCTGTCGGTGGCAACTACCGTTAACGATGCAACGTTGGGTGGCCCACTGATCAATTCACTGGATGTCACGGCGGTTTGTCGCCAAGCTCGGTCAAACACGACGACAGCGTGCGTGAATGCTAAACAACTTGGACACTGTAGATGTTCGACTCGCTACTGCCCCATGAGCTGCGCCAGCTAGATTCAGTTTGGACGCATGGGCGAGTCAATGTTTCTTGCTTTGTTCAGATTCCGTTCACTATCGTCAGAGGAGGAATGTCATGATGATTAAACGCCGATTTATTATTCTCGGTGCGTTGGTCGCCCTGCTGCTGGTTGCGTCCATGGCCAGCGCCAGCCCGGCCGCTCCTGGAGCGCCAACCCTGCGTTGGCGTGCAACGGCCAATCCGAGTGTTGCAGAGATCCGCGCCGACGGCATTACAGACGGCGGCACCGCCGGTAATGGCGCCATCTCGTGGGATGTCTACTTCCGCTTGCCGGCGAGTGTGTCCATGCCGTACCCGACCATCACTATTGTCCCTGGGCCAGCGTGGACTGCCATGTCTCCGTGCAGTTTTACGACGGTTATGAGCCGGTCAACCGGCGATTGGCGGGCGCATGGATACTACATCAGTGGTTTCTGTACTGCTACTCCGACCACTCCTGTGACCGGTAGTGACGTCTTAATTGCAACACTCACCTTTAGCGGCTGTCCGGCTACTGGGTTCCTCATGGACATGGACAGCGGCGATGATGCGTTCGGCGACGAGGTGACCGACGTTGTTGACCGCTTCAACGATCCGTACTTCCCCTCGGATGCTGAACTGACCGACGGCGGCGCGTGCGGCAACCCAACCGCGGTGCAGTTGGCGAACATCTCGGCCGGCCCCGTGGCGCCGATTGCCAACGCCCTCTACCCGGCGCTGGCCGGCGCAGCGGCCCTGTTGGCTGTGGCTGGCGTGGCCTTCAAGGGCATGCGCAAGCACTAAGCTGTTGCGTCTTCGTGACTCACAGGGGTAGCCTTGCCGACAGGGCTGCCCCTGTTGTTTTTCTGCTCAACCGCGGACGGACCATGAAACGTTTTCTTGTTACTGTATCATCATCCATTGCTGCCATTGCTGCCTGCCTGAGTTTACTCCTGCTGCCCTGGCTGGCGGCGGCCTCCCCCGGCCCCACCACCCTGTCTGTCAAGCCGATAGATGCCACCACCTCCCAAATCATCGCGCACAACGTGGGCACCAACCCCGGCGCGCAACCGGCCATCTCTTGGGATATCTATTTCAATTTCCCAGAGCCGTGGACGCCTGGCGGGGATTACCTCTGGGCCGGAATGGGAGGCGCTGGACTGTGGTTTTACCTCGAACATCTCGCACGAGCCAGACCCAGCGGCGCTTGGCTCACCCAACAATTATGTCATCCACGGCTTCTGCACCACGCGCATCCCGGCCGGCCTGGTCAAGGATGTGCTGGTCATCGCCACTCTGCACTGGGCAGACTGCCGCGAGGGTTTTGTGGTTGATTTGCGTACCGGCGCCCAGCAATTTGGTGAAGGGGTCAGCGACATCATTGACGTCAACAATGAGCCTTACACCTTCACCGACGCGGATCTCTTCGATGGCGGCGCCTGTGGCGACCAGACCGAAGGCATCCAGACCACGATTGACAGCCCTGTTGCGCAAGCGTCTCCCCTGGCTACCTCGGCCCCTATCCTGGCGCTGCTCGTCGGCGGCATCATTTTGCTTGCGGCTGCGCTGATCGCTTTCCTGCGCACACGCAGGCCTTGAACACCAACGAATCGGAGGAGATTGATGCGACTGACACGCACGACAAGCTACCTGGTTATTGCCCTGCTGCTGCTCCTGCCCGCCACCGTCTTGGCCGCGGGCGCGGTCGTTACGCTCAACCCGCCGCCAGCCGGCGTCGTGGCTGGCAGTGAATTCACGACCGATGTCACCATCGAAGGCGCGGAGGCAGTCCTGGGTTTCCAGTTCGACGTACTCTACGATGCCAATCTGGTGGAATTGAGCGATTTCGATCTCGGCCCCTGGCTGGGCAGCTCTGGCCGCAGCCCGGCCAAGCTCGGCCCCGCCCTGGCCAAAGAGGGCGGCCGCGCCACCATTGGCGCCTATACCCTGGGTCAGCAAGCCGGCGCCGGTGGTGATGGCCTGATGGTCACGCTGCGCTGGAAGGCCAAAGCCAACGGCAACCTGGATCTGCAACTGCAGAAGCTGCAACTGGCCGGCGCGGGTGGCACAGCCTTGCCGGGCGAAATCAGCGCGGGTAAGGTCAGCGTGGCCACGGCGGCTACCCCCGCCTCCATCAACAACGCGCAATCTCTGCTCTTGGGCGCAGGCATCTTGCTCGTCGGGGTTGTCGCGTTTCTCTTGCTGCGCCGGCGTCGGCCCTGAGCCGCGCGCCGATGGCAACAAAAAAGCCAGGCTTTGCCCAAAAGCCTGGCTTTTTTGTTGCAGTTATACTGCAAGCGGGAATAGACTTCACTTTTCCGATTAAGGAAACAGGCGCAATTCGTGCCCGCTTGCAGTACACATCACACAGCTACCAAGACGAGACGTCATCGTCATCCCCATCGTCGCTCCAGTCGTCTTCATCTTCTTCATCTTCATCGTCTTCTTCATCCATCCAGTCCTCGTCCTCATCCAGGTCGAGATCCAGATCGTCGTCTTCCCATTGGTCTTCAGTTGTGTCCGCAGCTACCTGGCCCACTTCTTCGTAGGTCAAACAATAGCCTTCTTCGCTCAGGCGAATCGTCTCGGCAGCACAGAAACCGTCATCCCAGTTGCCACAGTCCGAGAGTGGGCACAGAATCTTGGTCATAGAGAGTGTCTCCTTTTGGCGAGGTTACGCTGAAATCGCTGCTTCTACGCCCTCGTAGTCCTCGTCGCTCTCATCGAGATCGTCGAAGTCCTCGAAGTTGTCCTCTTCGTATTCGAAGTATTCAAAGGCCTCAGTCGGCGCATCACATTCAGGGCAGTGGTCAGGCCGTTTTTGCCCCGGTGCAATGTACCCACATTCCATACATTCCCATTCACCCATGAATTAGGGTTTCTCCTTGGTCACAACGTTCAGCAATGCGTGCCGTGACGCGCCCGCCTGCCGTGCAATTGTCGGTCGGAAACAGATTGGCCACGCCTGGCGTGGCGGGCGCACGGCTGGTGCGCACTGGACTTCCTCGCTGACATTCGAGCACGAGGATCGAAGTTATTCTAACCGCTTTTAGTGAATTGTCAAACCTCTCTGCGCACGACGTTGGCTGTGCTGCCTGGCCGCCTCTTGTGTCCGCTAGCGGGACCTCAAATTGCCCGCGACGGCAGAGGCGATGACATCCGCATACTGCCGGCCTGCGGCCTCCCCCTCCGCGCTCAGCCCATAGACCCCGCGCGTCGCGCTGAAACCAGCCGTAATGATTGTGCTGCAGGATGGCCGCAACATGGGCCTGCCCCAGCGCGGTCTTGATCTCGCCCAGCGGGCTGGCGCCATGCTCCTGCAGATACCCCACAATGCGCAACACCAGCAGGCGATAGGCGGTGACCAATGGGCGCCGTGTGCTTCCGCCCGTGTTGAAGTCACCGCTGCGCCCGTCGAACTCGCCTGCAACCTGCGCTTGCTTGGCTCGGCGAGTGCGGGGCGCTTGCTCGACCCCTGCTTCCAACACCACTTCGACCAACGGCGGCTCCATCCCGAAATTGACGATCAGCAGTCCCAAGCCAAGCCGTTGACATAACTGCTGGACTTCGCGCCACCGTGACGTCCGCTGTTTGCGTCCCGGCGCCTCGATCGCCACATAGACATGATTCGTCACCTGTTGGCGTCGCAGCCCTTGCAGCACCAGCGTCAGGTTGAAGGCAATCTTCATCTCCACGACCAGCAGCCGCACGTCCCGCCGTGCCACCAGATCACAGTCCTTGACCTCGCCACGCACCTCGTAGCCTTGTTGCTCGAAGAACCGCTTGAGCGGCGCGTACAGGTCACTCTCTTGCCGAATCGCCATGCTGCGATTATAACGGGCACCGGGCCTGGGCTGCAAATTGACCTCAGACTCGAATTTGCCAAGTCGCCCTGTTCGTCGTAAGATATTTGCCGGGTGCCCTGGCGTCTGCGTGGCGTGGTTTACGCTGCGCAGGGCAGGCCAATTAGTTTGTAAAGGAGATCATCACGACGATGAAAAGTCTACTGAAATGGCTGCTGCCCCTGGCCCTGATTGCAGCCGCCATCATGATTCTGCGCAAGATCCTGGGCGAACAGAAGGCGATTGACTTGAGCGGCGCAGAAAACACAGGCCCGTCAGAAGCCGAAGCGTTGAAAGAGACTGAACTGGGCGGCGACCTCAGCCCGGACCTGTTGAAGATCCTGGTATGCCCGTTGGACAGGGGGCCTCTGACCCTCAGCGCGGATGGCAAATGGCTCATCAACCCCCGCAATGGCTACCGGTATCCCATTCGTGACGGCATCCCCGTGATGTTGATTGACGAAGGGCGCAAGTATCAGGATGCCAGCCTGATCGCCCAACCCGCGTAAATTCGAGCTGGCCCGGAACGTCTCCGCGACTGGCAGCACGCCGGATGCCGGAGACGTTCCGACGCCCAATGCACGATAGAGCCTGATCACCACCTGCGATTTGCCATGCCTGACTGGATGCATGTTCGCTACAAACCGACGTTGACTGCTGTTCACCTGGCCGATGCCCAGCGCACCGTGCTGCGTACGCGGCTGCAGGCCTACCAGAGCCAGCGTCTGCGCCTTGATCACGACGACCTGGCGCGTTCGCCCGTGTACGGACGCCTGGCGGAGTTCTTCTTCGTTGATATCTATGGCCCGCACGACTTCGATGACCGCAATACTCGTTTTCGTCAGTTGTACGACAAGTTAGTTCACATCGTCGGGCCGAAGCCGCTGGCAACGATGAAGGAATCGCTGGAGTTGGTGGAACTGACCGAGGCCCTGGACGATTACCTGATTGATGTACTGGTTCTGCACGAAAAGGCCGACGGCTGGACGACTGCGGAGTATGAGTGGGCCTACCGAGAGTGCAATAACTACCTGGCGCGGGTCGAGCAGATCGAACGCATCGGCGCCACGCTGCGGGCGGTGGCCAACCTCAGCCGCCTGCCACTGATTGATTGGAACTTGCAGGCCCTGCGCCTGCCGGCGCGGCGCCTGGGTTGGGAACCTACGCTGGCCTTTTTGATCCGAGGCTACAAGGTTTTTCACCATGCGCGCGATGTCGAGGCCTTCGTGGTCGCGGTCGAGACTCTGGAGATGCAGCGCCTGCGGCGCATCTACGGCCTTACGGCTTGAGGTGTTCGCGCACGGTGCGCACCAACACCTCGGTGCGTAACTCAGGCAGTGTGAAGCAGGGCGCGCCCATCGCGTCGGCCAGATTGCGCGCCAGGCCACGATCGAACGCCACATGTTCCATGTTGATGACCACGCTACGTAAATGGTTCGCCTTGATCAGGCCTGCCATGCGCGTGGCTTCCTCTTGGGGCGGCATTCCCGTCATGGTGACATTGCCGGCCCCGTCGGTGAGCAGGATGATGATCGGCAGCACCTCCTGGTCACGTTGGCGAGCCGCCAGGCAAATCTCATACGCCAGCAGCAAGCCACTGCTCAGAGGCGTCTTGCCACCCACCGGAATGGTGCGCAGCGCTCGCTCTGCCAGATCCACGCTGGAAGTAGGCGGCAAGATCAGGCGCGCACGATCCTTCTGAAACACCACCAGCCCAACCTGGTCACGCCGCTGATAGGCGTCCATGAGCAGCGAGAGAATGGCCCCTTTGGTGGCTTCCATGCGCTCGGCCGCGGCCATGGACCAACTGGCATCAACCACGAACAGCACGAGATTGGCGGTGCGGCGCACGCGCACCTTCTGCTGCAAATCGCGGCGTTGAACGGCAAAGGCAACCGCCCGCTCCGCGCGCAGATGGGCGCGCTGCAACTGATAGGGCGCGGCCGTCCGAATCGTGGCATCGAAGGCAATGTCGGTTGGGTGATCGTGTGCTGGCCGCGCCTTGATGTAGCGGCCGCGCTTGCGTTGCGTGCGGGTGACAGAGCGTTTGCCCGCCTGTTGACGGGCCAATTTGTCGAGTGGAGTGCCGATGCGCTTGGTCTTGAAAGTGTCGCCGACCTTGATCGGCCGGCCGGCCGGCGCCTTGTTGTCCTCGCCTGGGCGGCTGGGGTTGGTGCTCATATCCGGCGAGCCGCTGGCACTCTGCGGCTCGCCCTCCTGTGCTTCGTCGTTTACATCATCTTTTTTTTTACATTGGGCGACGGCGCCTGGCTCTCGGTCGAGCTGCTCTCTTCGGATGGCCCCATGTCGGCGCGAATCTGGCGCAGGCGTTCTTCCAACTGCCGCGGTTCCAGGGCAATATCCTGGAACGGCGCTTTCTTGATGCGATGGGGCAGGGCCAACTCGGCCGCCAGCAGAATATCCCGCTCGTTGATGCTGAGGCGGCCCTCGTAGGCAGCCTGGGCACGGGCCGTCTTCAGAATGGCGATGTCGGCCCGGTGACCGTCCACCTTGAAGTCCGCGGTCAGCGCCGCGATCATATACAGATCGCGTTGTGCATACGTCACCAGGGGCAAGCGCGCACGGGCGTGATCAATCTCTTCGGTCAGATGGCGCTCCGAAGTGTACCAGCGGTCACGGAAACCATCCGGGTCTTGCTCGAACTCGATGCGGCGCTTCAGAATTTCCACGCGCTGGTTGGCATCGTTGATACCCTGCATATCTACACACAGCGCAAACCGATCGAGCAACTGCGGCCGTAGGTCGCCCTCTTCTGGATTCATGGTGCCAACCAGGATAAAGCGCGCCGGGTGCTGAAACGAGATGCCTTCACGCTCCACCACGTTGATTCCCATCGCCGCGGAATCGAGCAGAATGTCCACCACGTGGTCATCCAGCAGATTGACCTCATCCACGTAGAGCAGGCCACGGTTGGCCGCGGCCAACACGCCTGGCTCGAAATGGCGTTCACCTCGCTGAATGGCCTTCTCGATATCGAGGGTTCCCACCACGCGGTCCTCGGTGGCACTGACGGGCAGGTCAATGAAACGGGTCCGCCGTAGAGCCGTGGGCAGCACCTCGCTGCGCTGCAGACGACCGCGGCAGTTATCGCACAGATGGTCAGGGCGGTTCGGGTCGCACTGGAACGGGCAGTCGGCCACCACTTCGATCTCTGGCAGCAGTGCGGCCAGCGCGCGCGCAGCCGTAGATTTAGCGGTTCCGCGCTCGCCGCGAATCAACACACCGCCGATACGCGGGCTGACGGCATTCAAGATTAGCGCCCGCCGCATGCGGTCCTGGCCGACAATGGCCGTAAAGGGAAAGATGGGAGCCGGCATCTGGTTCTTCTCCGTTTTTAGCTCTGGCAGACTAGCGCCTGGAGACAATCTGCAACGGGCGGATGCCCATATGGGTGTCGCCGGCGGTGAGGGTGCGCAGAATCACGTCGGGCAATTTCCAGGGAATCAGATCGTGCATCTCGTTGGGACTCAGCGGGGCATTGTTGTTGGCCAAAAACGCGCGAAAAACAGCCGTTGCCAGGGGCAAGCCGTTATTGATATAGTCTGGCTTGCGCGCGCAAACGGTACGCAAACACTGCCATAGGGCATCGGTGCGCTTGACTTCCGCAGTCTCCGGATCAATCCAGTCAACCATCTCCGTGTCGCGGTGACTGGGAAAACGAGACTTGCAATCCTCACACAACTGATTGCGCAGATAGAGGCGGAAATCAAGCCCGCTCGTTTCCCACCAATTAAAGTCAATATGAAACTTGGAACTAACTGTCGGCTTTATCCAGGTTGTTGTCATGAATCGTCGCCTTTGCCTGCTTTCTTGGAAATGATCTAGGATGCACGCACCGCCATTGCCCAATAACCGCCGCTCATGCTGCGCAGCGTACTATCGGTGGCAAGAATGGCGAAGATTGGCCCCGGAGGTGAGCGCCGCACCAGGTTGACCGCGCTGTAGATCGTCTTGGCATGGACCGTGCCCTGCGGGCTTTTGCCTGCCAATTCCTGGGCCAACTGCCGCACCAGGCGGCTGAGTGGGACGCGCTCCGTCGCCAGGGTCTGACGGTACGCATCCAAGGCGCCCGGGCTGATCTCGGCGACCGTCAGATGTTCATCGTAATCGCAGTTGATGGACTGTTTTTGTAGGGCGAAGGCCAACTCGCCGTCTCGGATCTCGGCGGTGCGCGACCATTCGCGGCGTGGGCGCCGCGGACGGAAGTCCACCACATATTCGAGCGGCTCGCGCGTGCGTTCCAGCGTGATGATGGCCCCAACCGGTAGCTTGTGCTGTTCTAACCAGCCGCCAAGACCGGCGATGTAGCGCCCTTCATGGCAGACAAAGGCCGCAAAGCGTGCGCCCCAGCGCCCATCAACCAGGGTGATCATCGTGCTGCGGCCGAGGCCACGCGGGAAGAATCCTTGCGCCCGACCACTCAAGGGCAACGTGCCAGAGCGCAGGTGGGGAAAGATCAGATTGAGCGTAATGGTCGGCACCACCATCGGTGTGTCCACGCTAATGCCGTCGGTTGACCATTCATCGTCCAGTTCCCATTCCTGTTGCAGCATCTCAACGCCCAGGGCCAGGCGATCATAGGGGATCGGTTCATAACGCAGGGCGCTTGGCGTCTGCCAGACTTCGGGCGGCTGCAGACGGCGCAGATACCATGACGGTTCGGTCCCGCTACCCACGTCATCGAAACGCTCGTCCTGGCGCAACCCGGCATTGGTTGAAAAGCGACGCAGGTGCTCCGGCACTTCCGTCGGCAGACCCATCTCGGTCAGCAGCACAGTGGTCGTGATGGGCTGAGTCTTCATCTCGATGAGCGCCTCGGCAATGTTGAGATGCCCCACATGAACCTCGACGAGCGCCTCACGGGTCAGCCACTGATCCCCGTCTTGCACGAACGCCGGCTGAGTGCTGGCGCGCAGTTGCTCAACCAACGCCTTGCGCACACTGCCACCGTATTGACTGTACAGATCTCGCGGCGTCTGCAGGCGCTCGCCAGTTTCCACGGTTTCGCCATCGGTGCGGCTGAGGCGATGCGCGGTCTTGAGGCTACCGGCAAATTCACGTGGTTCCGCTTGTCCTTCCAGCATCACCTGGACAACGTCGAACTCGCCGTGTTCAGGATTCGAGCCTTTGCGTACACTGGTGATCGTTCCCAGGGTGTACTCAAAGGCGGGAAAAACCACCTGTTGGCCCGTGCGATAAGCCTTGCTAGGTTGGTAAATCTCGCCTTTGCTCAGCTCGCTGCGGATCTTGCTCTCTTCACGCTGGCAGCGATACTCAATTAGCGCCAGGGTCAGTGCTTCAGAGGTCTGCGGAGTCTCTTTCTCCAGGAGATAGTTTCCGAGGTACTCCAAATCATCGAGATTGATCTTGAACGATTCACGCCAATAGGCGGTAGTCTGCGTATTACGACGAATCACCCCGTCTATCCTCCTCCGTGTGGTGTCAGCTTGTGCATCTTTTTCGGTTTCTAATGTAAATCTTCACAATTTTAGCAGTTTGCCGCGCCTTTGACAAATGCGTGCAGAGGTCTTTGTCAAGCATCCTGTACGTTGGTATAATTGGCGGGTAACAGACAGCCTCCGCAGGGGGCTCTGTTGACTCCCCGTCTGCTCGTTCGAGCCTGGGGAACCCTGACCAGAAGTGGAGGCATTTTTCATGACGTATGACTCTGAGAACAACCGATCGGCGCCTGCTGACTGGAATGATTCGGCCGACGACACCGGCGCGGCTGATCCTGATGCTGATGCTGACGTTGATGCCGACGGCTGGGACAATCAGCCGAATTTCGCAGCCGGAGCGTCCCGTAGCCCTGGCCTGTTAGCTTGGGTTGCCGGTGGCGTGGTGCTGGCGTTGATCGTCCTGGCGTTGATCTGGGGCATCAGCGGCTTTGGCCGCGTGGAGCCAACCGCTACCCCAACCCCAACCCTGGTGACGGTCTTTCAAGCCACGGCCCACGCCAACCATGCTTGCCGGCGCCGTCATCACACCGACGGCCGATCTGTCTTTTACCGCCACGCCGACGCCGGCGCCGATCCCTGCCACTCAGATTCGCATGGGCGGCCGTGTGCGCGTCGTCAACGCGAATCCGGAAGGGATCAGCGTCCGCTTTGGCGCCGGTCAGGGCAATGCACGCATGACAACCCTGTACGATGGCGTTGAACTGACGGTCATGGAGCCGCCGGCCGGTTACACCGATCCCTACCCCACGATAGCCGACGGCTTCACCTGGTGGCGCATCCGCATGGACGATGGCACTGTCGGCTGGATGGCTTCCGCCTGGCTGCAGCCGATCAATTGAACCCAGTATGACCATGGATCTGACGCAAAAAGCCGCCGCCCTACGCCAGGCGCTCAACTATCATGGCTATCTCTACCACGTGCTGGACGCGCCGCAGATTAGCGACGCGGAATATGACGCGCTGTTGAACGAACTGCGGCGCCTGGAGGCTGATCATCCAGAGCTTCAGGCCGCGGATTCACCCACGCAGCGGCTGGGTGGCTGGGTGGCCGATCGCTTTGTCAAGGTGCGCCACCCGCAGCCGATGCTCAGCCTGAGCAATGCCTTCAATCCCGGTGAACTGCGCGCCTGGCGTGAGCGCACCCTGCGCTTGCTGTCGCCTGAGGTGGGCCAAACGCTCAGCTATGTGGTTGAGCCGAAGATTGATGGCCTGACCGTGGTGCTGCACTATGACAACGGCCGCTTTGTCCTCGGCGCCACGCGCGGTGATGGCACGGAGGGCGAGGACATCACCGCCAACCTGCGCACCGTGCGCGGCCTGCCGCTGACCATCCCGCTGACGGGCAAGCAGCCCGCGCCGGCTCGCCTGGTGGTGCGCGGCGAGGCGTATGTCAACGTGGCCGACTTTCAACGCTTCAACGAACAGAGCGCCGCGCAGGAAGGACGCACCTATGCCAACCCGCGCAACTTCGCGGCCGGCGCGCTGCGCCAACTTGACTCCGCGATCAGTGCGCAGCGCCCCTTGCGCCTGTGGGCCTACCAGGTGGTGGTACTCGAAGGCGCAGCACCGTTGTCCACGCAGTGGGACGCGTTGACTTTTCTGCGCGACCTGGGCTTCCCGGTGATCTCCCTGGGCGAGCACATTCGCCTCTTCGACGACTTCGAGCCGTTGGTGGATTACGTGGTCGCCTGGGAAGATCAGCGTCAGGCGTTGCCCTATGAAACTGACGGCCTGGTCATCAAGATCAACCAGGTGGCGCTGCACGAGGAATTGGGCTTCGTGGGTAAAGAGCCGCGCTGGGCCACCGCCTACAAATACCCGGCGCACGAGGTGATCACCCGCCTGCTCGACATTCAGGTCAACGTGGGCCGCACCGGTTCGATCAACCCCTTTGCCGTGTTGGAACCGGCGGCCGTGGGCGGTGTGATGGTGCGCAACGCCACGCTGCACAACGCTGACTATGTCGCGGAACTGGACTTGCGCATCGGCGACCGCGTGATCATCAAGCGGGCCGGCGAGGTCATTCCGCAGGTGCTGCGCTCCTTGCCGGAACTGCGTGACGGCTCCGAGCGCGTCTGGACGATGCCGGAGAAATGCCCGGTCTGCGGCGAGGCGATCCAGCGGACGGCCGGCGAGGCAGCCTACCACTGCGTCAACAGCGCCTGCCCGGCGCAATTGGTGCGCGGCATCGAGCACTTTGTGTCGCGGGGCGCGATGGACATCGAGGGCTTTGGCATCCGCCAGGCCGAGTTGTTCGTGCAACTGGGCTTTATTACCGATCTGGCCGACATCTATTACCTGCATGAGCGCAGGGCTGAGCTGCTGGGCCGGGAAGGTTTTGGCGAGAAGAAGGTCAGCAACCTGCTGAGCGCCATCGAGGCGTCGAAGGAACGCCCCTTCAGCCGTTTGCTCAACGCGCTGGGCATTCACGGCGTCGGCGCGGTGGGCGCGGAGACTATCGCCAGTCATTTTGGCGGTATCGAAGCGTTGCTGACCGCCACCGCGGATGACCTCAGCCAGATCAGCGGCGTGGGGCCGGTGCTGGCCGCCAGCGTGGTGGATTGGTTCAGCCACGCGCCGAACCGGCGGACGATCGAGCGCCTGCGCGCCGCGGGCGTGCGCCTGGCCGCAGACGCACCGGCCCTGGTCGGGCCGCAGACATTCGCAGGCATGACGTTCGTCATCACCGGCACGTTGGAAGGCCTGAGCCGCGACGAGGCCAAAGCTCTGATCGAGGCCCAGGGCGGCAAAGTGACCGATTCTATGAGCAAGAAGACCAATTATCTGCTGTTGGGCACAAACCCCGGCAGTAAGGCGGCGAAGGCGGCCGGCCTGGGCGTTCCTACGATCAGCCTGGATGATCTGCTGCGCCTGCTGCACGCCTGAAGCAAACGATACTTGAGGACGAGGTACCTGTGGCGAATTCTCATTCTCGCCTGAGCGAAGAGATCAGGCTCGAAGGGCATATTATTGACTCCTTGATCCTGCCGCGTGTGATGGATGTCATCATGGACGCGGGGGGCAACTTCGATGTGCTCGAAGTGGACGTGGGCACGCATAAGCACGCGGTCAGCCTGGCGCGTATGAAGGTTCTTGCCGACACGCAGGAGCAGATGGATCATATCATCACTGCGCTGCAGGAATTGGGCGCGCAGTTGGTCAACAGCGACGACGCGCATGTGACGCCAGCGCCGACAGACGGCGCCCTGCCAGATGCCTTCTATTCCACAACCAACCTGCCGACCGAGGTGCGCCTGGGCGGACGCTGGCAGTCTGTGGAAGGCACGGAGATGGACCTGGTGGTGGTGGTGGCCCCGGACCAGGGCCGGGCGCACAACGTGCCGATCTCAGAGGTCAAACAGGGTGATTTGGTCGTCGTGGGGCACAGCGGTATCCGCGTACTGCCGCCGCAGCGCCAGCGTGAGCAGGAAGTCTTCAGCTTCATGCGCAACGAAGTCTCATCGGAGCGGCCGAACAAGCTGGCGATTGCCCAGATTGCGCGCACCATGCGCCAGGTGCGCGAGGCCGGGCAGCGCATCTGCTTTGTGATCGGCCCGGCCATCATTCACAGCGGCGCGGGGCCGTACATGGAGCGCCTGATTCGCAGCGGCTATGTGCAGGTGCTCTTTGGCGGCAATGCCATCGCCGTGCATGATGTCGAGTCGCAGCTCTTCGGCACCTCGCTCGGCATCAACCTGACCAACGGGCTGCCCGTGCCCGGCGGTCACAGCCATCACATGCGCGCGATCAATGCTATGCGGCGCATCGGTTCGATCAAGCGCGCGGTGGAGAGCGGTTTCCTGCGCAGCGGCCTGATGGCGGAGGCCTATCGCAGTGGCATTGACATGGTGCTGGCCGGCTCCGTGCGTGATGACGGCCCCATGCCCGATGTCATCGGCGATATGGGCGAGGCGCAGCGCCAGATGCGCGCCGCGCTACATGGCGTGGAGATGTGCATCATGCTGGCCACCATGCTGCATTCGATTGGCACCGGCAACCTGCTCGCCAGCCATGTCAAGGTGGTGGCGGTGGACATCAACCCGGCCACGGTGACTAAGCTGGCGGACCGCGGTTCGTTCCAGGCGGTTGGCATCGTGACCGATGCGGAACTGTTCTTGCGCGAGCTGGTCGAAGAGCTCGACCTGCCAGAATAGGCGATGAAACCTGATGCTCGATCCTTTTTTTCACCCTGAGACGATTCATCGTTCCGTCTTCATCGCGCCCGGCGCCATCATCACCGGCCAGGTGACGCTGGGGCCGGAGTCATCGGTGTGGTTCGGCTGCGTGTTGCGCGGCGATGTCAACACGATCACCATCGGCGCGCAGTGCAACATTCAGGACGGCTGCATCCTGCACGTGGATGGGGACAAGCCGCTGCGCCTGGGTGACCGTGTCAGCCTGGGGCACGGCGCCATCGTGCATGGATGTACGGTGGAAGACGACGTGCTGATCGGCATTCGCGCCACCGTGCTCAGCGGCGCGTTGATCGGCCACGGCTCGCTGATCGGCGCGGGCGCGCTGGTGCCTGAAGGCATGGTGGTGCCGCCCCATTCGTTGGTGCTCGGTCTGCCCGCCAAAATCGTGCGGCCGGTCAGTTCGGAGCAGGCCGCCATGATTCGCCGCATCGCGCAGTCCTACGTCAAATCCAGCCGTGCCCACCTGGCCGGCCGCAGCGCGCCCTCCCCCCAGGTTACGCTGGCATGACCCTGCTGCCGGATACCCCTACCGAATTGGCGGCGCAGGCGCGCAGCCTGGGCCAGCAAAGCCGCGCGGCCGAAGACCGTGGCGATTTGGCGGCCGCGCTGGCGCTGAACGAGGCGGCCGCGGCGCGTTTCCTGCAAGCCGGTGATGCGCCGGGGCTGCTGGTGGCCTATCGCAGCCAGGCGCTGATTCTGCTGCGCCTGGCGCGCCTGGATGAGGCGTGCAGTCAACTGGCGCGCGCGCTGGCGTTGGCGTTGCAAATGGATGCGGAGTTTGTGTGGGATACCGTGGGGCAGGTCGTAGGCGTGGCCGGCTTTCTGGCGCAAGAACAGGCGGCGCAATTGCTGACGCTGGGAGCAGTGCTGCGCAGCGCGCTTCAGCACGTGCAGACCGTGCGCGGTGACTACCCGCTGGACCTGCGCGGCCCGGTGGAGGTGGCAACGGCCCTGAGCAACATCTACGCGGCGATGGGCCTGCTCGATGCCTCGGTGCAGGGCCGCGAGTCGCTGTCCCAGCAGGAGGTCGAGCGCGTACGCGTGGATGCGCTGACGCAGGCGTGGGCCGTGGATGCACTCAGCCGCCAGACGTGGGGCCTGGTCCCGTGGCTCAAAGCCTGGCTGGCGGCGCGGGGTCTGCGTGCAGAGGACTGATCGTTAAGCTATACTGCAAGCGGGCATGAATTGCGCCTGACCCCTTAGGCGGAAAAGTGAAGCCTATTCCCGCTTGCAGTATATCGGCATGACCGAAACCCATACCGTTGCAGCGCCGCACTGAAGCTATAGCCCGCGCCCGCGAGCTGGGTTTGTTGTATAGAAGATCGTGGCTGATTTGGGATGCTGTTTGAGTTTGGGGAGGCGTGCTGTATAATTGATCCATGTCCACGCCCATCTTAGCCACCAAGCTTTATATCCCCCCACCGCGACCCAAAGTGGTCCCCCGCCCCCGCCTGATCGAGCGGCTGAACAAGGGTCTGCACGGCAAGCTGACCCTCATCTCTGCCCCCGCTGGCTTCGGCAAAACCACGCTGGTTAGCGAATGGGTCGCCGCCCTCACCCCTTCCCCTCTCCCAGCGGGAGAGGGGCCAGAGGTGAGGGTCGCCTGGCTGTCGCTGGACGCTGGCGAAAACGATCCCGCCCGCTTCCTGGCCTACTTCGTGGCGGCCTTGCAGACTATCTCGTCCGGGATCGGCGCCGGGGCGATTTTCTGCGAAAACGCCGAGGTGATGGCCGCGCTCGATTCTCCGCAGCCGCCGCCCATCGAGCCGCTCCTGACGATCCTGCTCAACCAAATCGCCGCCATCCCGGCTGATCCTTCGCCTCCGCTCAAAGCTTGTCCTGAACGCAGTGAAGGAACAGGCTTCATCCTCGTCCTTGATGACTACCATACGATTGACTCCAAACCGGTTGCCGAGATCCTCGCCTTCCTGGTCGAGCGCCAGCCGCCGCAGATGCACCTGGTCATCGCCACGCGTGAGGATCCGCAGCTCCCCTTGGCCCGCTTGCGCGTCCGGGACCAGTTGACCGAACTGCGCGCTGCCGACTTGCGTTTTACCCCCGCCGAAGCCGCCGATTTTCTCAACGAGGTGATGGGATTGAGCCTCTCGGCAGAAAACATCGCCGCGCTGGAAGCCCGCACCGAAGGCTGGATCGCCGGTCTGCAACTGGCCGCGCTTTCTATGCAGGGACACCAGGACGTCACCCGCTTCATCCAATCTTTCACCGGCAGCCATCGCTACGTGCTGGATTACCTGGCAGAGGAAGTCATCCGCCAGCAGGGCGAGGCGCTGCGCAGCTTCCTGATCCAAACCAGTATCCTGGAGCGTTTCAACGCCGACGTCTGCTGCGCGCTCACCGGGCGAGGGGATGCCCAGGCGGCCATCGCGCAGTTGGAACAAGCCAACCTGTTCATCGTGCCATTGGATGACGAGCGGAGCTGGTATCGCTACCACCACCTGTTTGCCGATTACCTGCGCACCCTGCTGACCAGGCCTGAACAAAGCCGGTTGTATCAGCAGGCATCTGCATGGCACGAAGCCAATGACCTGATGGGCGAGGCGGTGCAATATGCGCTGGCCGGCGGCGATACTAACTTCGCTGCGGATGTCATCGAGCGGGCCTTGCAGCGCGATGCGACCTGGTCGGCCGGCAACCTGACGCAATGGCTGTCCTGGCTGGACGCCTTGCCGCCGCCGGCCTTCCAAAGCCGTCCGCAGTTGAACCTGGACGCCTCACGTATCCTGTATCTTGCGGGACGCTTCGAGCTGGCCGAATCCCACCTTATGCAAGCCGAACAAGCGCTGGAAGCGGCCCCTGCGCTGCCTGACGCGGAACGCGGACAAGTGCAGGCGCTGGCTGCGCTTTATCGCGGCGCGATCGCGGCCATGCGCGGAGATGCCCCGCAAGCCATTGCGCAGATTGCCTTTGCGCAATCCCGAATCCCTCGCAAAAATCACCTGGCGCATGCCCGCGCCTTTTTCAGCCTGGGGCTGGCGTACGAGATCGCTGATCAGAACGGGCAGGCCGTCGCGAACTATTCACACGCCAGCGCGGAAGCCAAAGCGGCTGGGGTGCTCTTCCTGGCCATCCATGCGCTCTGCGCCGCGGCGCAGGTGCAAATCCGGCAAGGCCGCTTACACCAGGCCGAGCAGACCTGTCGCGCCGCCATTCAACTGGCCGCAGGCGCCCGCCTGCCGCCGCTGGGGCTGGCGTACACGATTCTCGGCGGCATTGCCCTGGAGCGCAACGATCTGGCCGCGGCCGAAAAACTGCTGGCGGATGGCATGGCGCTGGCCCGGCAGGGCGGCTTGATGGAAGATGTGATCCTGGGGCTGGCGTCTCTCGCCCGCCTGCGGGGCTGCCAGGGCGACACACGCGGGGCGCTCGCCGCCATGCAGGAAGTCAAGTCCATCGTACAGGCGTATGGCATTCAGCACATGGATGTACACGTCGCGGCCTATCTGGCCCGCCTGCAACTGCTCCTGAGGCAGATCCCCGCGGCGGCGCAATGGGCGGCTGAGGTTCGGCCGCTACGGGCTGACGCGCCGTACGAATTTGTGGATCTGACGTTGGCGCGCGTGCTGCTGGCGACACGCGATCTGGAAGCGATCCCGGCCATCCTGCGCCCGCTCCTGGAACGGGCCACCGCGGCCGGCCGCACCCAGGCCTGCATCGAGACGCTCATGTTGCTGGGCCTGTGCCAGCACGCCAGGGGGGACACCCCGGCTGCGCTGGAATTGCTGGGGCAATCGCTGCGCTTGGCCGCGTCCGAAGGCTACGCCCGGATTTTTTTGGATGAAGGCCAGGCCCTGCTCGACCTGCTGCCCAAAGCGCGCCACCACGCGCCCGAACTGGTGGATTCCCTGCTGGGCATGGGCACGGCCGCCGGCGGCGCGCGCCCCGCACCCTGTGGGCAATTGCCGGAGCCTCTCAGCGAACAGGAACTGCGCGTCCTCCGCCTGCTCGCGGCCGGCAAGTCCAACCAGCAGATCGCCGATGAGCTGGTGATCAGCCTGGGCACAGCCAAGTGGCACGTACACAACGTCTTGCAGAAATTGGGCGTTAGCAGCCGCAGCCAGGCGATCGCGCAGGCACGCGATCTCGGCTTGCATTAGTTCGTCCAGCCCCATCCCCTCCTACTTCCTGCTCTGACCGGTCTCCGACTGAACCAGCGGCGGAACGGATGCTTTTGTGAACCCTTAGTTCGTCCACACCCTCCCCTCACCTGACACGCAACCTATCCTCCAACCTATCCTTCGATAGGCGACAGGCCGCGCTTGGTTGCGGTAGACTGGGGCTGTCATTAGGGCGCTGCGGCCACTGAGCAACAGCCGGCGCTTGGCGCCATGTGAGACCCAAAGGAGTTGACGTATGGACCGCCACGATTATCAAATCCGCGTGCAAGGTCACCTGGATGAGCGCTGGTTCCGCTGGTTCGACAGACTGACGCTCAGCCTGACGCCCGCCGGCGAGACCATCATCACCGGCGCAGGGCTGGATCAGGCCGCCCTGCATGCCATTCTCAATCGGATGCGCGACCTGGGGCTGGAGTTGATTTCCATCCAGCGCGCCCCGGCGCAGACCGAACCAGATCAAGAAAGGAAACCAGAATGAACACTCCTCAACGACTGAAGCGATTTGGAGGTCGCATGATTCTTCTGCTTGCCGTCATCATCGTTCTACTGGCGACGATCGTCATCGGTTCGCAGTGGACCGCCCACACCCCCGCCATCACCGGCGCGGACGGGAAGCCCCTGCCCGGCAGCATCGCCGCGCTGGAGAAGGTCAAACTCGGCGGCGTGGATCAGTGGCTCATCGTCCGCGGACAGGATGTACACAAGCCGGTCCTGCTCTTCCTCTCCGGCGGTCCCGGCGCCAGCGAAGCGGCACGCGTCCTGCGCTTCAACAGCGAACTGGAGCAGCATTTCGTGGTCGTCATCTGGGAGCAGCGCGGCTGCGGCAAGTCCTACCCGGCGCTGAACCCGAAAGCGGCGTTGACCGTTGACCAGTACGTTGCAGACCTCATCGAACTGACCGACCTGCTGCGTGGACGCTTCGATGAGCAGAAAATCTACCTGGTGGGGCATTCCTGGGGCACCATCATCGGCGTGCGCGCCGCCCAACAGCGCCCCGACCTGTTCCACGCTTACGTCGGCACGTCGCAAATGGTGGATGTGCAGGAAACCGACCAGATGATCTACGACATGGTACTGGAGCACTCCCGCCAGAGCGGCGACGCCAAGTTCGTGGCGACGCTGGAAAAGCAAGGCCCGCCGCCCTACTTCGGCAAAAGCCCCATCCAGCCCTATGCCACTCTGTTTGGGCGCGAGTATGCCCTTTTCGAAGCCCCCAATATCAAAGACCCGGAATACCGCCGTGACGGCGACATCCTGATGCTGATGCTCAAACAGCCCGAGTACGGCTGGCTGGACCGGATCTACTACCTGCTGGGCCTAATGAACACCTTCAATGTGGTCTATCCGCAGTTGCAGGAGATGGACTTCCGCCAGGACGCAACCCGCCTCGCCCTGCCGGCGTACATCGTGCTGGGACGCCACGACATGAACAATCCATCCCAGATTCCCGAAGAATACTTCAACCTGCTCGAAGCGCCGAGCAAGCAACTGGTCTTCTTTGAAAACTCCGGGCACGGCATGATTTGGGAGGAGGCTGACAAGTTCCACAGCCTAATGGTGGATACCGTCCTTGCTGAAACGTACAGATAGATGGAGAATTCCATGACGACTACCCTGCAAACTACTTCCGTAGAAAGGAATCCGAAATGAACAAAGTTAAACTCTTCTTCGCAGTGCTGATCCTTATCCCCCTGCTCATCGCCGCCCTGATTGGCTTTCGCTGGTGGCAGGCGAGGCAGGCAGTGGCCGACGCGTGGACGAATTTCGACGCCCATGCGCCCGCCCTGGCGACGACTTCCAGCCTGGAAATCATCCCGCTGTACGAGGCGGCGAGCGCCAGCCCCGACTTCAGCAGCGGACATGGCGTCTCATACCTGATCCGCACCGACTCAGCCACCATCCTGCTGGATGTCGGCGACAATCCCGATGGGCTGACCGTCGCGCCTTTCGCGCAAAATATGCAGGCCCTGGGCATCGCCTGGGATGAAGTCTACCGGGCGGTGATTTCCCATCCCCACCCCGACCACGTCGGCGGATTGACGGCCTGGCGCCAGCGCACAATTTCGTTTGGCGAACTGCCCGGCGGATTGGGCGAGCGGCTGGTGTTTGTCCCGCATGTGACGACCTACAAAGGCGCGGTTCATGCCACCATCCCCACCCTGCCCGCGCCCGACATCGCCACGACCGGCGTCATTTCCTATCTGGAAGCCTGGCCGCTGGCGCTGTTCGCGGCCAAAGGCGGCGAACAAGCGTTGGTGGTGCATGTCGCCGGTCACGGATTGGTGTTGATTACCGGCTGCGGGCATCCCGGCCTGGAACGGCTGGTGGCGCGCGCCGAGTCCCTGTACGGCGCGCAGGTTGTCGGTGTGGTCGGCGGCCTGCACTACACCAACGCAACCGCGCAAGATGTTCAACCACAGATACAGATCCTGCAATCCCGCCGGGTCAGCCTGGTCGCCCTCTCGCCGCACGACAGCGGACCGGAAGCCCTGTCCGCGTTCGAGAGCGCCTTCCCTGGCGCATATCACACCCTGAAGGTTGGCGAAGCCATCCAGTTTCCCTGAACGGAATCATGTTCCCATTCAACTTACGAAAGGCACGAAGCGTGATGTGGATCGTCCTCGGCTCTTTCCTGGCAATCAGTCTTGTTTTACTGGGCATCCTGTTCGCCTGGAGTCCCGGTCAGCCGCAGCCCTTCCTCGATGAAACCGGGGAGCCGCTGGCCGGCAGTCTTTCAGAGAAAATCCACGTCGAAATCAACGGTGTGGAACAGGGCCTGTTCATCAAGAGCAGAAACATCCACACCGTCCACGCCCATCTTAGCCACCAAACTTTATATTCCCCCACCGCGGCCCAAAGTCGTCCTCCGCCCCCGCCTAACGAGGGTCTGCACGGCAAACTGACCCTCATCTCTGCCGCCGCCGGCTTTGGCAAAACCACGCTGGTCAGCGAATGGGTCTCTGAAAGGATGAAGGATGAAGGATGAAAGAAGAAAAGAATCTTCATCCCTCATCCCTCAGCCTTCGTTCGAGCCACTGAGCGGCCGCGAGTTGGAAATCCTGAAGCTGATCACCCAGGGACTCTCGAACCGGGAGATCGGCGAACGGCTGTTCCTGGCCCTGGACACGGTTAAAGGGCACAACCGCCGGATCTTCGACAAACTCCAGGTGCAAAGCCGCACCGAAGCCATTGCCCGCGCCCGCGAGCTGGGCTTGCTGTAACCCCAAGTGCTCATCTGCTGGGGCCGGTCTCTGACCGTGCCCTGGCTGCACGTGTTCGTATTCCTCAGCATCCTCCCCCCTCCATAAATTCAAAACAACACCTCCCACCAACACCAAAGTGTCTATACAACAACACCGTCGCGCCGTGTGCCTTGAGCAAGCAGCTCAACCGGCGAACATCGGACAGGACAGGTGCAAGGTTATGTCGAACGAACCCGAACCAACAACTGATCCAAGCCAGCCCGCGGTCTATCGTATCAGGCTCAAGGGCCATCTAGGGCGCGAGTGGGCAGACTGGTTTGGCGGTCTGACCATCACGCTGGCAGAGGACGGCGATACGCTCCTCACCGGCCCCGTGGTTGACCAGGCCGCGCTGCATGGCTTGCTCAAAAAAGTGCGTGATTTGGGCATGCCATTGGTCTCGGTCTGTCCTCTCGAACACGGCCCCTCGACTACGCGCGGGACAGGCCAGGCAGACGCGTCAGATGTCAAATCGTAAATTGGCGTGAGCGTCTTGTTTACGCCAAAATCAATCACAACAAGGAGATCAAGAAATGAACACAAACAGTAAGACCGTCGGAGTGCAAGACAGGAAAGCAGTACTTTCAACCTTGTGGATATTCTTAGTGGCCAATTATATCTATTGTGATGTTTTCTCACACATGGTTCCTGCGGCTCTTAAGGAACTCATCACGGGAACGATAGGTTCAATTCAAGTCACGCAAGGTTTTTTGTTGACCGCTGCGATCATGATGGAGATCCCGATTGCGATGATTATCCTGTCGCGGGTATTGAAGTATCGAGCCAACCGCTGGGCAAATATCATCGCAGGGGCAATCATGACGGCTATTCAAGTAGGGACAATGGGTATGGGAACCCCGCCAACCCTTCACTACCTGTTTTATAGCGCGATAGAAGTTGCCTGCAATCTGTTCATCGTCTGGTATGCCTGGAAGTGGACTAACCCTGAAAGTCAGTCCTGAGGGTAAAACCAAACAAACACCACACCTTCGCTCAGGAATGGATTGGCGAAGGTCTGGTGTTACTCAAGGAGAAAAAACGAATTCAAACAACAAGACCACCCAAGAAGATATGAAAGCAAAACCATCAACATTAAAGGAGCTAAACATGAAATCCTTGCAGAAATCTGGCGGTATCGCCGCGCTGTACCTGGCAGTCGCCTACCTGATCGGAATGGTCCTCTTTCTCGTCGTTCTGGACTACCCCAGCATCACCGACCCGGCCCAAAAGGTGGCCCTGCTCGTCGAGAAACAGATGGTCATCTTCTCAACCAACCTGCTCATGTACGTGTTCTTTGGCGCTTTTCTGATCGTCCTGTCGCTGGCGTTGTACGACCGGTTGAAGTCCGGCGCACCGGCGCTCATGCAGGTGGCCACCGCGCTCGGGATCATCTGGGCCGGCTCGCTGATCGCCAGCGGCATGGTCGCCAATGCCGGGATCGCCCCTGTCGTCGCGCTCTATGCCACAGACCCGGCCCAGGCTGCGTTGACCTGGCAGGCCATCGAAACCGTGGCAGGCGGGCTGGGCAACGCCAACGGCGAAATCCTGGGCGGCCTGTGGGCGCTGCTGGTCAGCCTGGCCGCGCTGCGGGCCGGCGGGCTGCCCAAGGGCCTGAACATCCTCGGCTTGTGGGTGGGCGCGGTGGGCATCCTCTCGCTGATCCCAGGGTTGACCGAGGCGATGACCGGCATTTTCGGCTTGAGCCAGATCATCTGGTTCGTCGGGCTGGGGATTGTGCTGCTGCGCAGCAAGCCAGGCCGGACGGCGTAAAAGTGACAGGGTTGGCAACTGTTCGACAGTTGCCAACCCTCAGGAGAGAGCAAAATGAATTCCGTCAATAAGTCCGCAAGAATGGCTGGATTGCTGTATCTGATTTACATGGTGTTTCA
This sequence comes from Candidatus Amarolinea dominans, assembly GCF_016704685.1. Lineage (NCBI taxonomy): Bacteria > Bacillati > Chloroflexota > Caldilineae > Caldilineales > Candidatus Amarolineaceae > Candidatus Amarolinea > Candidatus Amarolinea dominans. The sequence continues at coordinate 77,914 of NZ_JADIZS010000004.1, read as the reverse complement.
CATCTCCGCAGATGTGATTGGGCGTTCCAGGCTGATTGTCTTCGGAGATGCCGCGACAACCGCCAGGAACATCGCGGCGTCTGCATCGCAATTTCGTATCGGCGTTGTGGGCGATCTGGTCGCGGCTGCGCTTTTCCTTCTGGCAGCCTGGGCTTTGTACGCGCTGCTGAAGCCGGTCAACGAGAACATCGCCTTGCTGTTCCTGCTGTTGAACCTGGGCGGTGTCGCCATCCAGTGTTTCAGCGATCTGTTCTTGATTGCCGGCCAGCTGCTCTTGGGCGGCGCTGAATACTTGAAAGTATTCCCGGCCGATCAACTGTCGGCGCTGGCCATGTTGTCCCTGGTTCTGCACAAAAATGGGTTCGCGATCGCCCAGATTTTCTACGGCGCCTGGCTCTTCCCGCTGGGTTACCTGGTTTTCAAGTCGGGCTTTCTGCCCAGGATCCTGGGCATTGTGTTGATGCTGCATTGCGCTTTCTGGCTGATGACTGCGCTTCAGTTTTTCCTCTTCCCAGGCCTCGCGGCAATCACCTATATCAGTTGGCCGCTTGGCTTTATTGCGGAATTTGGGCTGACGTTGTGGCTTCTGATCATGGGCGCCAAAGGGCAGAAACCGGCCGCAAACGAGGCCGGCTGATGGCCGGAACAGGTCCTGGTGACCGCCAACCGAAAAGGATGAGCCTCTGATGAAAACGATGGCAGGCACAACCTCCGAACCGCTGGAAGTTCTTCAGCCCGAGGAGCGGGCCAGGCACAATGAAGCCTTTGCCGAGCTGGGGCGCGGCGTGCAGGCGGCGCTGGAGACCTATGCCAACGTCCACCGCGGCAGCGGCCATAACTCGCTGGCCTCCACGCACTTGTACGAGCAGGCCCGCGAGATTGTCCTGGATGATCTGGGGCTGGATCAGGACCGACACACCGTCATCTTTTGCTCTCCCAGGCGGGCGGAGCTGCTCCAGGCGCGATTCGGGCGGATGCGTTGCCACACTGTGTCCAGCCGGGATATCGGCCTGCCCCTGGGTCTGCGGGCGGTGGCTGTCGCACGAAATGCGTTGCCCGCAGGCGCGCCCCTCCAGCCGGGCGGCGGCACCGCCCGGCTCGTCTCCCATGGTTGGGTCATCTGGGCCAGGGGGGCGGACAAGTTCGAGGCCGGCACACCGGCCGTTGTTAACGTCATTGCCTTTGCCCGGGCGCTGCAGTTGATCCGGCAGTTCGGCAAGGACGCATTTCTTGCAGCGAACACCGAAAGACAGACGGCGGCTGACATCCTGTATCACGACGAGCTGGAGAAATTCTCCGGGCGGGAGCTGCTGGATGCACTCCGGCCGACCCTGATCGGTCAAAGGGTTCCCGTCCCGACGCTGGCAGGCACCAGGTCCTTCATCAATCTGGATAATGGCGCCAGCACTCCTACATTCACGCCGATATGGAACGCGGTCTGCCAGGCCTGGCGTCTTCCGGAGCAGGTGCAGCGGGAGATTGTCCGGGAGGTCAAGTCCATTTGCGCCGGGGTGCTGGGCGCGCCTCCGGCAGACTACGACGTGATTTTTACATCCAACACCACCGAGGCCATCAACCTGGCCGCCGAAAGCCTGGGGGGTGAAACCAAGAACGGGATCAGGCCGGTCGTGGTGAACACGATCCTGGAACACAATTCGAACGAGCTGCCGTGGCGCAGACTCCCCGGCGTGGCGCTCATCCGGTTCCCGGCCGACGACGAAGGATTCCTGGATCTAAACGCCCTGGAAGCGCTCCTGCGCGCCTACAACCAGGAGGGGCGGCACGGCAGAAAGCGCATTCGCCTGGTGGCAGTGAGCGGCGCATCGAACGTCCTGGGGGTATTCAACGATCTGGCTGAGATCAGCCGCATCGTGCACCGATACGGCGCGCGCCTGCTGGTGGACGCGGCCCAATTGATCGCCCACCGAAAGGTCGAAATGGCAGCCTGCGGGATTGACTATCTCGCCTTCTCTGCCCACAAGGCCTACGCGCCTTTCGGCACGGGGGCGCTGGTGGTGAGAAAGGGGCTGCTTCAATTCTCCTCCGCTGAACTAGTGAGGTGTCGTGATGATTGAATGGTTTGCAGTCCAACCCTGGATAACAGGCGTCGTCACATTCTTTCTGATGTGGAGTGATTGGTTGCTTACAATCAGCCAGGAGCGCGAGCGTCAACTGCATTACTCCGAGCACTATGAAAGTTATCCGATTAACACCATTGAAGGCAACCCTCTGTATCAGAAGGCAGTTCTGGCTCGGCAAATCGTTGATCGTAGGCACATTGTTCCGGCGGCAATTCTCAGCGCGATTGTAGCGTTATCACTGGTTTGGATTCCGGAGGGCTTTCGTGTTCTATTGATCGGTTACGTGTGGGGATTATACTTCATTGTGATTACGACTCATTTGAGCAATCTCTTAGGGTATAGAGCCGCTCGTCGCGGGCTTCACGGAAAACTCTATTTGCATCAGCGTACGGGGTATGTCATTCAGATGAGCCGTTACGTGGCTCTTGCTAGCTTCCTGATCGTACTGGCGATATGCTCGGCCTCCATGTTCATGCTGGGCGTTGCGATTGCGGGAGTATCTTCAGCAGTCCGACAGCTAGTGGGAATGCGAAAGACCCCTGCCATCGACCCGGCAGATCCAGCCCCAAAGCCCATATGATAGTTGCGGGGTGCATACGCATAGAATGGCTGCTTCGAAGGCGCCAAGTTCTTTATGCGACTGCAGTATCAACAGTCGTGTGCGGCGCAGGTGAGCCGCGAGCCGTTGTGCGCCAAGAAGTTTGGCGTTTCTGACAGGGTGCAAGTGCCTGTGAGGCAAGGGCTACCCCCCCACCCCTATCGAGTGTTGCAGCACTGACGGAGGAACCAGGCCGGTTTGAGGAGTGACCGCCGCAAGGAAAACCTCGGCGTCTATACGCAACGCAACTGGAAGATTGTGACTGGTTTGGGACGCTATTTGATTTCTGGGGGGCGTGTACTTATAATTGATCTATGTCCACGCCCATCTTAGCCACCAAACTTTATATCCCCCTACCTCGGCCTAAAATTGTCCTCCGCCCCCGCCTGATCGAGCGGCTGAACGAGGGTCTCTCTTCGGGATGCAAACTGACCCTCATCTCTGCCCCCGCCGGTTTTGGTAAAACTACGCTGGTCAGCGAGTGGGTGAACAATTTACGGTTTACGAGTGACGATTTTCGATTGGATGCTGCAAACGGAGGCGAAATCGTAAATCGTAAATCTAAAATCGCAAATCGAGTTGCTTGGCTGTCGCTGGACGCAGGGGATAACGATCCCGCACGTTTTCTGACTTACCTTGTCGCGGCTTTGCAGACCATTGCGGGGAATATCGGAGCCGGGGTGTTGGCTGCGCTTGAATCCCCCCAGCCGCCGCCCACCGAATCAATTCTGACGGCTCTGCTCAATGAAATCACCACCATCCCGGACAACTTCATCCTCGTCCTTGACGATTACCACCTGGTTGAGGCCATACCGGTTGACCAGGCTCTTGCCACCCTGCTCGAGCACCTGCCGCCCCAGATGCACCTGGTCATCGCCACCCGTGAGGATCCACATCTGCCCCTGGCCCGGTTACGCGCCCGGGGCCAATTGACCGAACTGCGCGCCGCCGACCTGCGTTTTACCCCCGCCGAAGCCGCCGATTTTCTCAACCAGGTGATGGGCCTTCACCTCTCAGCGGAAGACATCGCCGCCCTGGAAACCCGCACCGAAGGCTGGATTGCCGGCCTGCAACTGGCGGCGCTGTCCATGCGGGGCTATCAAGACGCCGCCAGCTTCATCAAGTCCTTCACCGGCAGCCACCATTTCGTGCTGGACTATCTGATGGAAGAAGTCCTGCAACAGCAATCCGAAAGTGTCCAGACTTTTCTGCTGCGCACATCAATCCTCGACCGCATGTGCGGCCCCCTTTGTGACGCTGTTTTGGGTTCTCCTTCTGCTTATGGACAGGAAACCCTGGAATATCTCGAACGCGCCAACCTGTTCATCGTCCCCTTGGATAACGAGCGGCGCTGGTACCGCTATCACCATCTCTTTGGCGATTTGCTGCGCCAGCGCCTGGGAAAACCCAAAGAATTCGCCGAATTCCACCTGCACGCCAGCCAGTGGCATGAAGAGAACGGCGACTTAGGCGCGGCGTTTTACCACGCCATCGCAGCCGGGGATTTTGTGCGGGCGGCGGGGTTGGCTGAAGCGGCCTGGCAGGGGATGAATGAAAGTTTCCAGTCTGCCGCCTGGCTTGGCTGGGTGAAGAAGCTGCCAGACAAGCTGATCCGCACCATGCCTGTGCTCTGTACCCAGATTGCCCAGGCATTTACGGATACCGGCGAGCTGGAGGCCAGCGAGTTGCGCCTGCAGGACGCTGAACGATGCCTGGATGGTTCGGAATTTACGAACGAAGCGCAGCTTAAACCCCTGCCAGCGATGATCGCTTTGACCCGCGCTTACAACGCCCAGGTGCAGGGCGATCCCGCCGCAACGGTGAAATACGCCGAACTGGCGCTCCAAATCATCCCCGAAGATGACTTTGACCGGCGCGCCCGGGCCACCACCATATTGGAAGTCATCCACTGGGCCAGCGGCAACCTGGAGTCGGTCATCCGGGGGATTGGTGATTCGATGGAGAGATTGACCCAGCTGGGCAATCACGTCATGGTGGTTGCCAGCGCCTTTGCTGTAGCCGACCTGCTGGTGGGTCTGGGGCGCCTGAGCGAGGCCGAGCGGACCTATCAGGATGCCTTGCAACTGGCCGCCCAACACGGCCCGGAGGCTGAACACATCACTACCCACCACCATCTCGGCTTTTCCATGATCTACCGTCAACGGGGAGATGACACCCTCGCCGCTCATCACTTGAAACGAGCCGCCGAATTGGGTCTGCAAACCACCCTGGTGGATTGGCTGTACCGCTGGCATGTGGCCCAGGCCCAATTGAGAGAGGCCGCAGGCGATCTGGAAACCGCCCTGGCCCTGCTCGACGAGGCCAAACGGGTCTATATCCAAACCCTCATACCTGACCTGCGCCCCATTGCGGCCCTGAAAGCGCGCATCTATCTCAAACAGGGGCGGCCCGATAAAGCCCGGGCGTGGGCGGCAGAACGCGGGCTTTCGCTGGCAGATGAAGTCAGCTACTTGCATGAGTTCGAGCACCTCACCCTGGCCCGGCTGGAAATCGCCAACCCGCTGGTCAACGCCCTGCTTGCACGCCTGTTGCAAGCCGCCGAAGCGCAAAAGCGCCGGGCAGCGCGCTCGACATCCTACTGGTGCAGGCGCTGGCCCACGAGGCGCAGGGCAATCGCCCCCAGGCTCTCGCCGCGCTGGAACGCGCCCTGGCCCTGGCCGAGCCGGAAGGCTATGTTCGCATCTTTGTGGATGAAGGCGAAGCGATGCGATTGTTGATTGAAAAACAATCGCGCAATCGAGACCATCCGCTGAGCGATTATGTGGATGAACTCCTGGCTGCCTTTACACAACCGGTGGCGGCGCCAAAATCAGCAATCATCCATCAAAAATCAGACATGATAGAGCCTTTGAGTGAACGCGAACTGGAAGTGCTCAAGCTGCTCCGCACCGAATTAAGCGGCCCCGAAATTGCCGGCCAATTGATCGTCTCGCTCAACACCTTTCGTACCCACACCAAAAACATTTTCGACAAACTGGGGGTCAATAATCGCCGGGCGGCTGTCCGCCGGGCCGAGGAACTCGATTTGTTCTAACTGACCCAAGAGCCCCAACTCCGACCCCGACAGGTGTCCTCAAACCATCTGCCGGGGCTTTTTGTTTTCACCAACAATCACAACCTCAATCACATCATGTGGTGATGACGCCTCACCACATCGGGCGGTATCCTTTGGGCAGATAAACAACGAAAGGAAAAACGCGAGGCGCATGATGAGTGACAGACAAACATTCGACCAAAAACATAACCAGCATCAGTGCTACGAAATCCGCCTCAAGGGACACCTGGATGACCGGTGGGCCGACTGGTTTGAGGGACTGACCATCACCTTGGAAGACAACGGCGATACGCTTTTGACCGGGCCTGTGGTCGATCAGGCCGCGTTGCATGGCTTGCTGAAGAAGGTGCGTGATCTAGGCATGCCGTTGGTCTCGGTCACTCCTGTCGAACGCGGCCTCTCAGCTACGTTCGGGACAGGCCAGGCGGACGCGTCAGATGTCAAACCGTAAATGGAGACAAGCTATTTGGAAAGGAGGTTTGCCTTTGATAACATTACCAGCCTAATTCAGCCCCCAGGAACAGGATGGCGACCACAGTTTTCTGCAAGTTCAATTCAATGGAACTCATCAATATCAGGCAAAAAAGGAGATAGACAATGAATATCATCAACAAGACCGCAAGGAATCTGCTAGATGTGAGGATAATCCTTGCAGTGTTATGGGTAGCTGGAATGTTAAGTAGTTTAAATGGAGATACGTACCGCTTATCTGCGGCTACCGAACCTCTCGGAGTACCCCCCGAATTCTTGTTGGTAATGGCAACATTGCTCGTGGGTTCGGTTCTTATGAGTGTCTTGACCCTGACGTTGAAGTCTGCCGTGAGTCGTTGGGCAAACCGCATCATAGGCATACTCTATGCCATGATCAATCTTACCTTTTGGGTTTTGCATCTTCTTGTGTGGCGATCCGCTGGTTATGAGATAGTCTGGTCAACAGCACAAGTTGTGTTTGGCCTACTGGTTGTTTGGTACGCTTGGAAATGGACTAACCCTGAAGTTCAGCCCTCCTAATCGAATCTAGCAAGCACAATACCTTCGCTCAGGAATGGATTGGCGAAGGTATTGTGTTACTCAAGGAGACAAAGTGAAAGCGATTGTATACACAAGATATGGACCGCCAGATGTTCTTCATCTCGAAGAGGTGAAAAAGCCTGCCCTCAATGAAGAAAAAGTGCTGGTAAAAGTCTATGCAGCATCCATCAATGCGGGGGACTGGCATCTGCTGACTGCTGACATCCTTCCCAATGCGTCTGATGGGCGTTGGGCTGTTCAAACCCAAAAACACAATCCTCGGCGCTGACATTGCGGGGTGCGTTGAAGCAGTTGGCAGAAACGTCAAACTGTTTCGGCCAGGGGATGCGGTCTTTGGAGATATTTTTGGGCTTGGCAGTGGCAGTTTTGCCGAATATGTTTCTGTTCCTGAAAGCGCTTTGGCGCTAGAGCCGTCCGATACAAACCCTGATTAGGTTTTGCCGCTTCCGCTTTTTTGAATCTGGGGCGTGTACCTTATAATGGATCTATGTCTACGACAGTTTTAGCCACTAAACTTTATATCCCCCCACCGCGGCCTAAAGTCGTCCTCCGCCCCCGCCTGATCGCGCGGCTGAACGAGGGTCTGCACGGCAAGCTGACCCTCATCTCTGCACCCGCCGGCTTTGGCAAAACCACGCTGGTCAGCGAATGGGTGAACAATTTGCGATTTACGAGTGACGATTTTCGATTGGATGCTGCAAACGGAGGCGAAATCGTAAATCTAAAATCGCAAATCGCAAATCGAGTTGCCTGGCTGTCACTGGACGCCGGGGATAGCGACCCCACGCGCTTTCTGGCTTACCTCGTGGCGGCTTTGCAGACTCTCTTTGCCGGCATCGGCGCCGGGGTGATGGCCGCGCTCGAATCCCCCCAGCCGCCGCCCATCGAGCCGCTCCTGACGATCCTGCTCAACCAAATCGCCGCCATCCCGGCTGATTTCATCCTCGTCCTTGACGACTACCACACGATTGACTCCAAACCGGTGGATCAGGCCCTCACCTTTTTGGTCGAACATCAGCCGCCGCAGATGCGCCTGGTCATCGCCACCCGTGAGGATCCGCAGTTTCCCCTGGCCCGCTTGCGCGCCCGAGGGCAAATGACCGAGCTGCGCGCGGCCGACCTGCGGTTTACGCCCGCCGAAGCCGCCGAGTTTCTCAATCGGGTGATGGGCCTCAACCTCTCGGCCGGGGATATTGCTGCGCTGGAAACCCGCACCGAAGGCTGGATCGCCGGTCTGCAATTGGCCGCGCTCTCCATGCAGGGACAGCAGGACACCGCCGGCTTCATCAAATCTTTCACCGGCAGCCACCATTTCGTGCTGGACTATCTGGTTGAAGAAGTCCTGGGACAGCAATCCGCAAGCGTCCAGACTTTCTTGCTGCGCACCTCCATCCTCGACCGCCTGTGCGGCCCGCTGTGTGATGCTGTTCTGCTTGATCCATCTGCTTCCGGGCAAGAAACCCTGGAATATCTCGAACATGCCAACCTGTTCCTCGTCCCCCTGGACGACGAGCGGCGTTGGTACCGCTATCACCATCTCTTTGCCGATCTGCTGCGCCAGAGACTGCACCAGAGCACAGCCACGTCGGCACGGGGCGAGGGGCGGGGTGTGGCCGAATTGCACAGCCGTGCCAGCCAGTGGTATGAAGACCATGGATTGGAGCTTGAAGCTTTTCAGCATGCGGCAGCCGCCAATGATGTGGGGCGCGCCGAGCACCTGATAGATGAAAAGGGTCTGCACCTGCACTCTCGTGGCGTGGCTGCGATACTGGACTGGCTGGCGTCACTGCCGACAACGGTGCTGGATGCCAGGCCCGCGTTGTGGGTGAGGCATGCCTCGGCATTACTGGTGGGCGGCCAAACGACCGGTGTCGAAGAGAAACTAGGTGCGGCTGAGGCAGCTTTAGCTGTCGCCCTGCAAGGCGCCGAGCCGGACGACAAGACCCGCGCTCTGATTGGGCAAATTGCCGCCCACAGGGCTACGTTGGCTCTCAATGATCACCAGATAGATGCCCAGTCGCGCGCCCTGGATACCTATCGGCGTTATCTGCAGTTGCTTGGTGATCAGCCCCCTCTGAGTGCCAACGAAGCGTATCTTGGCATGGGCCGCATATTCTACGAATGGAACGATCTGGATGCCGCGGAGCAGTACTTCCAACAGAGCCTTCAGTTGGCGCGGCAGTATGATAAAAGTATTGATAGATTCGTTCTCTGTGAGATATATCTTGCCCGACAGAAACTGGCCCGGGGAGATGTGGCCGGCGCGGCCGCCATGTTAGCGGAGACCGAGCAGTCCGTGCGCCAGAATAATTTCGTGGAGCGCATGCCTGATGTCGCTGCTGTCCAGGTAAAGGTGCTGCTAAGACAGGGGAATATAACGGCCGCCGCTGATCTGGCCGGGAAGTACGAGCTGCCCCTCATCCGGGCCAGGGTACTCCTGGCCCAGGGAGACCCGTCCGCAGCGTTGGCGGTGCTGAGGCCATTGCGTCAACAAATGGAAGCCCAGGGTTTGGCAGACGAACGTTTTAAAGCGATGATTCTTCAGGCGGTCGCTCTGCGTGCCCATGGCGAGGAGGATCAGGCTGTACAACTGCTGGGTGAGGCCCTGGCGCTGGCGGAGCCGGGCGGCTTCATCCGGGTCTTTGTGGACGAAGGCGAGCCAATGCGATTGTTGATTTTGGATTTTAGATTGTGGATTGAAAAGCAACCGCGCGGCCAGGATCAGAGACTGCTTGGTTACGCAGATAAACTCCTGGCTGCTTTTGAACAACCGACGGCCCAGCCGCCCCCTATCGGGGATCTTCGACAATCGCAAATCGCAAATCGCAAATCGCAAATGCTTGAGCCATTGAGCCAACGCGAGTTGGAAATCCTGAAGCTGATCACCCAGGGACTCTCGAACCGTGAGATCGGCGAGCGGCTTTTCCTCGCCCTGGACACGGTGAAAGGGCACAACCGCCGGATCTTCGACAAACTGCAGGTTCAAAGCCGCACCGAAGCCATCGCCCGCGCCCGCGAGCTGGGCTTGCTGTAACAGCAGGGTCCGTATTCCTCGACACTCTCCTCCATGTCGCAGCCGCTCCGCATTCCTTCGGCTTCGCTCAGGACAGGCTCTTCGACTGCGGGGCGGAAACCACACCGCCACTCTTAGGATGCTCCGCTACGGCTGAATAGTCACTCCAAAACAACACCTCCCACCAACACCAAAGTGTCTATACAACAACACCGTCGCGCCTATATATTACCTGTGTCTTGAGCGAGCAACTCAACCGGCGAACATCGGACAGGACAGGTGCAAGGTCATGGCGAACGAACTCGAACCAACAACTGATCCTGGCCAGCCCGTGGTCTATCAGATCAGGCTCAAGGGCCATCTGGGCGCCGATTGGGCCGGGTGGTTTGGCGGCCTGACCATCACGCTGGAAGAGGACGGCGATACACTCCTCGCCGGCCCGGTGGCCGACCAGTCTGCGCTGCACGGCTTGTTGAAAAAGTGCGTGATTTAGGCATGCCATTGGTCTCGGTCAGTCCTGTCGAACCCGGCCCCTCGACTACGCTCGGGACAGGCCAGGCGGATCAGTCAGACGTCAAATCGTAATCAGAAAAAGAGATAGCTAATGAAGAATTTACAGAAGATGGGCGGCATTGCCGCACTGGGTCACGCAACAGCCCTGGTGGTGGGCATGGTCTTGAGCTTCACCTTCAAGGCTCAACGGCAAGTAGGAGTATTGGAGAGGGTAGCTCACGCCTGACCCAACACTCCGATTCTGAAAAGTAATCCTGGAGGATGACATGAAAGCGATTGTATACACAAAATTTGGCCCGCCCGAGGTACTTCAGCTTCAAGAGGTGGAAAAGCCCACCCCAAAAGCGAATGAGGTGCTGATAAAGATTTATGCGACAGCAGTCACCAAAGAAGACCCAGACATGCGAGCTTCCCCAGGTTTTAACGGTTTTCTGAAACCCAGAAACCCGATCCTGGGGCAAGAGCTGGCCGGAGAGGTTGAAGCTATCGGCAGAGGCGTAACCCGATTTAAGCCAGGCGACCAGGTATTTGGCATAGATTCGTTTGGCGCGTATGCTGAATACAAGTGCATGCCTGAAAACGGGGCGCTGGCGATAAAACCGGCCAATCTGAGCTATGAGGAGGCGGCCAGCGTTCCGAACGGAGCATTAACCGCGCTGCCTTTCCTGAGAGATAAGGGCAAGATCCAGAGCGGACAAACCGTGCTGATCTATGGCGCTTCCGGATCGGTTGGTGCTGCGGCGGTACAGTTGGCCAAGTACTACGGGGCGGAGGTAACCGGGGTATGCAGTACTGCGAATTTGGAATGGGTCAGCTCTTTGGGCGCCGATCGGGTGATTGATTACACCCAGGAAGATTTTACCGAAAACGGCAAGACCTACGACATCATTTTTGACACGGTCGGCAAGCGTTCGTTTTCAGAGTGCAAAGGCTCGCTGACCGATAAAGGCATCTATCTTGCGACGGTTCCTACGCCGGTAATGATGCTTCAAGCGTTATGGTCTGCAAAAGGCGGCCGCAAAAAGGTCAAGTTTGCGGCTACGGGTTTGCGGCCAGCAAGTGCGAAGAGCAAGGACCTTGTCTTTCTCACAGAGTTGATCGAGGCAGGGAAGATAAAACCGGTCATTGATAGATGCTATCCGTTGGAACAGATGGCCGAGGCGCACCGCTATGTTGAGCAAGGGCATAAAAAGGGCAACGTCGTTATCACGGTAGGAACTACCGACAAAAAACAAGGAGAGAAAATATGAATGCAGATAGAAAGATCGCCATCTTGGCTGGCGTGCTGTATTTTCTGGGGATCATCGCTGGGGTGTTTAGCATGGTTCCTGTCATAGACATTCCCGATTACCTGGTTCAAATTTCGGCCAATGCGGGCCAGGTTAATTCAGGGGCTTTTTTCCAATTCCTGATGACAGCGGCGCATGTGGGCATGGCGATTACGCTATATCCGATCTTGAAAAAACACAATGAAAGCCTGGCGCTGGGATATGTTGGGTCCAGGCTGATTGCTGCGGCGTTTAATGTGATTGGAGTCGTCATCTTGCTCTTGCTCTTGACTTTAAGCCAGGAGTTTGTCAAAGCTGGGACTCCTGTTTCATCCCATTTTCAAACCATCGGTGAACTATTGCGGACGGGGCGCGATTTGGTCAATCATGTAGGCGTGATTCTGGTTATGAGTATGGGCAGCCTGATGTTTTATTATTTGCTGTATCAAATAAAACTTGTCCGCGTTGGTTGGCGGGTTGGGGTCTGGTTGGAACTGCGTGACCATCGTAGCAAGCTGCTTGTTTATGTTCCGCTCTATCAATCTGATGACATCCGTCTATATGGATTTTCCACTTGCCCTGCAAGAGATTGTTTTCGCGGTCTGGCTGATCGCCAAAGGCATTCATTCAGCCAGGCCCGCATGATTTCACTCTATCAGTATCTTCAAGAACAAGAAAGGAACACGCACCATGAAAGCGATTATCTGCACCAAATACGGCCCCTGACGCACTTCAGTTCCAAGAGGTGGCAAAACCTGCGCCCACGGCGGATGAAGTGCTGGTGAAGATTCATGCGGCCTCCGTCAATATGTATGACTGGCATCTGTTGACCGCTGACATCCCCCTGGTGCGCCTGATGGGCGGGGGGCTGCTTAGACCCAAGGTGGCGATACCCGGCGTGGACATCGCCGGGCGGATTGAAGCGGCCGGCAGTAACGTCAAGCTGTTCCGGCCAGGTGATGAGGTCTTCGGGGATATCTCCGCATGTGACAGGGGCGGTTTCGCCGAGTATGTCGCTGTGCCTGAGAGTGCGCTGGCGCCGAAACCGACCACGCTATCGTTCGAGCAAGCCGCGGCTGTGCCCATGGCTGCCGTCACGGCCCTGCAGGGTTTGCGGGATCACGGGCGGATTCAGGCGGGGCAGAAGGTCTTGATCAACGGGGCGTCCGGCGGGGTGGGGACGTTTGCGGTGCAGATCGCCGTAGCGTTCGGCGCTGAAGTCACGGCCGTGTGCAGTACACGGAACCTGGATCTGGCGCGCACGCTTGGGGCCGACCGGGTCATTGACTACACCCAAGAGGATTTTACCCGCAATGGGCAGGCCTATGACCTGATTTTCGCCGCGAACGGCTACCATCCGCTGTCAGCCTACAAGCGCGCCTTGACCCCCCAGGGCATCTACGTCATGGCTGGAGGCAAGCCAGGGCAGATGTTCCAAGCCATGCTCCTGGGAAGCTGGATGTCGGAAAAAGGGGGGAAGAAGCTGGGAGGCTTCACGGCGAAAGCGAACCAGAAGGATTTGGTCATGCTCAAAGAGCTTGTGGAAGCGGGTAAGGTCGTACCGGTTATTGATAAACGCTACTCGCTGAGTGAGGCTGCTGAGGGGCTCCGGTATCTTGGCACAGGGCACGCCCGTGGGAAGGTTGTCATCACTGTGGAACATAGCAACTAAACCCGCAAGAACCTATCCGAACACCTGCTAAGGCCGGTCTCCGACCGAGCCGGGGGTCAGAGACCGGCCCGAGCGGGTTATTCGGGTTAGCATTAAGGAGAAAACGATGTCCACCAAAGGAAAAAGCACCATCTCAGCACTGGGAACAATACGCACATTTCTTCGCGAGGGGACCTGATCGGAAACGATTATGAGCGTCGTTGACGACCTATTCGATCATCCGTTGAAAATCGAGGAGCACGCCGCCATGCCGCTCGCCGGCGGCATCATGGGCAACGGCTATCAATGTGGCATGCTTTGGGCGGGGGCGCTGGCTGCGGGCGCACAAGCCTATCGGCACCATGGCGCAGGCGCCCGCGCAGAGGTCGAGGCATTGCTGGCGTCGCAGAAACTGGTGGAGACGTTCCGGGCGCGCGCCAAAGAAATCAATTGCGCTGAAATCACCGAGCTTGAATGGAAGAAACCGTCCGGTGGTCAGGTGGTCAAGTTCCTCGCCAGGGGCGGACCGATTGGTTGTTTTCGTTTGGCGGCGGATTACGCGCAGATTGCGTTCGATACGATCAACAACGCGCTTGACGAACAGCAGCTCAGCACGCCGGCTCAGCCGGTGAGCTGTACTGGCGCTGCTGGCGCAGAAGATGGGCGTCTCGAGATGCACGTGGTGATGGCGGCGGGGCTTGCCGGGGGCATCGGGCTGAGCGGCGGCGCCTGCGGCGTATTGGGCGCCGCGATCTGGTTCAGGGGCATCAACACGCTCAAGGATGGCGGCAAGCTGAGTTTCGATCTCGGCGCCAGTTCGCCGGAGATGGAGCGCTTCCGGCGAGCGCCGATTATGAATTTGAATGCGCCAGCATCGTTGGGCGCAAGTTCGCGGATGCCGCCGACCACGCGGCTTATGTGCATGAGGGCGGCTGCGCGAAAATCATCGAAGCGTTGGCCACCCCTGGCTAGGATTTAGAAGAAAATGGAAACAGGCAAGATTTCCTATCAGTTTTTCGTGGTTGCGTTCGGCCTGGTCTTGGCTGGTCTGGCTACCACTGGTTTTGGCTAGTGTTGGTATCTTACCCATAGGCAAAAGACCTTTCTGAGTGCTTTGACCGTACCCGCCATTATTGTGGAGCCTTTGGTCCAGCGGCCGGAACCTTTACTGTCTCAAGACATACCATGCTAAAGGTGCTATTCGCCAATATCTACGTGGTTTGCTGGATTTCCGTTTGGGCTGGCGGGCGTGGCTCTTCCTATACTCGTGCTAGGCGGGAGCACTTGGATCGCGTGGATGCTGCCGGAGCTTTGGGGTGAGCCGCGTGTGGATATGCTCTTGCCCTCCCTATGGGCTTTTCCTCCGTATGTTTTGTTCACGATTCTATTAGGCGGCGGGCAGGAAGAACTGGGGTGGCGCGGCTATATTTTGATCCCAGGAAGCACGCCTCGGGGCGTGGTTGGGAACTTGGTGCTGGGAGTGATATGGGCCTGTTGGCATTTTGCCGCTATATTTTATCCAGGGATCGACCAGACGTTTATGCCTTTTGCGGGTTTTTGTTAAATTGACAAGTGGGTATTCTTGGTTCCACGCCTATGTGCGCCAAGCTTCTGGAAAACGTACATCTGGGCTGGGTTGATTTCTCACGGGTGGGCCAATGCGTTTGTTCCCTGTTCCCTACGGTAGTGATGGTTGCGGGGGCTGCACAGCCCCGTTATTGATATGGGTCAGCTTGACCTTTGTGATTAGGTGATGACGATGGCCCTTTCGGGGACTCGGCTCCAATCAAGTGATTTCAAAGTGGTGAATGACAATGACTCAAATCACTAAACATAGTTACTTTTCCTACCTTAGAAACCGAGCGTTTGATCTTGCGGCAAATGACACTTGAAGACACCGACTTTGTTTTCCAGCACTTCAGTGATTCGGCCGTGTCCTGATATCTCATGGACGAACCGCCTGTGACAGAGTATGCTCAAGCCCAAGAGATCATTCAATTCTATTTAGAGCCAGAAGAGGGGACGCACAATCGCTGGCTAATGGTTCGAAAATCCGACCATCGTTCTATTGGCACATGTGGTTTTCATAAATGGGACAAACGCTATTTTCGCGCTGAAATCGGCTATGATGTAAGCCCCAGTTTTTGGGGACAGGGCTACATGATGGAAGCTCTGCGGGCAGTTATCGCCAGTGGGTTCGAGCACATGAGGCTAAATCGGATTGAGGCTCTGGTGTATATCGAGAATGATCGCTCGATTCAACTATTGCGGAGACTGGGCTTCAAGCAAGAAGGTGTTCTTCGTGATTATTTTTGTTTGGACGGGAAGTTTTACGACCATTACCTTTTTGCCTTGCTACAGAGGGAATGGAAATCATAAGATTATGTGTGACCCATCAAGCATCTCGGCGTGTTACTGGTAAACGCCGCCTAACAAGGCATGCCCTGGACGCTGGGGATTCTGCGGCATTTTCGAGTTGGATAAAGTAAATGACAGACAATAAAGTAAAGCGACTTTCCATTCAATCATTCGCACAAAAAGCAGGGCATATTATGTTGATCGTACTTGCTATCTTGTTGGCTTGCCTACTCATTCTTGTGGGCGTGCTGCAGCTATGGAGCCACGGAAAACCAACCCCCTTCGTGGATGAAAACGGGAGTCCGCTGGCGGGCAGCATTTCGGAGAAAGTGTTTGTTAACATCAACGGTGTGGAGCAGGGGATGTTTATCAAGAGCAAAGATGCAACGCATCCAGTGCTGCTTTACCTGCATGGCGGTATGCCTGACACCTTTCTTACAAAGAGCTACCCGACAGGTCTTGAAGACTATTTCACCGTTGTTTGGTGGGAACAGCGCGGTTCAGGAATATCCTACAATGCCGACATTCCACCGGAGACGATGACTCTGGAGCAAATGATAGCCGACACGTTGGAGCTGACGAACACCTTGCGCCACCGCTTCGGTCAGGACAAGATCTACCTCATGGGACATTCGGGGGGCACCTTTATCGGCATCCAGGCGGCGGGACGGGCGCCGAGGTTGTACTACGCTTACATTGGCGTGGCTCAGATGTCAAATCAACTCAAATCTGAAAGACTGGCGTATGAGTATATGCTCCAGAGGTTCAAGAAAGCGGAAACACAAAAATGGTACGCAAACTCGAAGAAGCACCAGTCACGATGACGGACGGCACGCCGGATGCATACCGTGCATTGCGTGACCCCGCAATGCACAGCCTCGGCATTGGCACGACACATGATATGAACTCAGTCATCACGGGTATCTTCTTGCCGTCGCTGACAAGCCGAGAGATACACGTTGGGCGAAAGGTCAATATATGGCGCGGCAAATCCCGCTCCGGCATTAGCATACTATGGAACAAGATCATCAGCACAGACTTGTCCAAACAGGTGCTTGAG
This sequence comes from Candidatus Amarolinea dominans, assembly GCF_016704685.1. NCBI lineage: Bacteria > Bacillati > Chloroflexota > Caldilineae > Caldilineales > Candidatus Amarolineaceae > Candidatus Amarolinea > Candidatus Amarolinea dominans. The sequence continues at coordinate 61,264 of NZ_JADIZS010000004.1, read as the reverse complement.
CTTGACCTGCCCGTCTATTTCTTTGAAGGCATCTACGATTACACTTGCTCCTACACCGAGGCAAAATCCTATTTTGAGAAACTCAAGGCGCCAGTAAAAGGGTTTTACACCTTTGAACAATCTGCTCACAGCCCATTGTTTGAAGAACCTGAAAAAATGGGACATATCTTACAGGAGGACGTTCTGGCAGGGACGAATAGCCTTGCTGACACGAAGTAAGTGGATGGTGTGCTACTGGTTATTGTAGTGGCGCGTTTTCACTCGAGTCAGAAGATTATCCAAACTTCATATAACCGCAAGTATGCGTTTTCCCGACATTCTCCTCCTTCCATAACCCAAAACAACACCTCCCACCAACACCAAAGTGTCTATACAACAACACCGCCGCGCCGGTATATTACCTGTGCCTTGAGCAAGCGGCTCAGCCGGCGAACATCGGACAGGACAGGGATGATGAGCGCTCCAGTCTATAGCGGGAAACTGAAAACAGGAGATTTTATTATGAACAGCACAATTGAGACAAACAAAGCGAATGCAATCCGCTTCATCGAGGCCTTCAATGCCGCGGATTGGGATACCGTCCGCGCGGTGGTTGCTCCAAACTATGTGTTCCACCATCCGGTTGGCGGTACCGTTCAGGCGGGACCAGAAGGCATGGTCGCAGCGTGGTCGGACTTCAAAGCCGCGCTGCCAGACTCGTGGCACCCGATCCCGGTGATGATCGCGGAGGGCGATTACCTGGCGGTGCTGTTGCCCACCTACGGCCATTTCACTGGCAAACCCTATCACGGCGCTCCACCCACTGGCAAATGGTTGGAATACGGCATGGTGAACATCGTGCGCTTCGAAGACGGCAAGTTGGCGGAAAACTGGTTCGGTATGGACCCGCTGGCAGAAAGGCAGCAGATGGGGGCTGCACCGTCACTGCCGCCGCGCCAGCTCAACGCAACCGAAAAGGCAAACATCGAGCTGTTCCAGCAGACCATCAACCCCGCCGGCCTGGAATTCGACACCCTGACCGCCTTTGGCGACGTGGTGGTGGCGTTGGGACCTCCTCAGCACGCAAGCGATACCACCACGCGCAAGGTCGAGATCTACCGCGCAGCCCAGGACTCGCTTGAATTGGCCCACTCCCTCGAGTTCACGACCAATCCGCCGTATGCCGGCGATCCGTCTGCCGATACCGAGCTCAGCCGCGCGGTGGTCAAGCGCTTCTTCGAGCAAGTGTTGAGCGGACACGACCTGGATGTGCTGGCCGAGATCGCTTCACCGAACATCCTCATCCATCCAACGGCAATGCCCTGTGAAGCCAGTTTCTCACATCAACGGTGCGGGCGGCTGGTTGGGCGGGCAGTGGAAACCTTCTCCGACCTGATCGTTACCGACACCTTGATGGTCGCGCAGGGCGACATCGTCGCAGTACACTGGACAGCAACATCAAAAGGCAATTTCCTGATGCTGCCACCGACTGGCAATCCAGTCGAGTACGCAGGCTCGTCAATGTACCGGATTGAAAACGGCAGGATCGCAGAAATCTGGGAGGCGCGCAACACGCTGAGCATCATGCGCCAGTTGAACCCAGAAATCGGTGGTGGTCACCACGGTCATTAGCAGCCTGTCGGAGAGAACCCCCAACGGGCCGGAATCGAGGCTTTAGCCGGTAAAATCACTGCGATTTCCAGCTAGAACCGGCTGAAGCCTTGACTCCAGGGTGCCTCTCCGACAGGCTGCAAGGGGATATGGAGAATAGATATGATCAAAAAACGACGCGATCCATCTAAACTGCGGCGGTTGCGTCAAATCGTTCAGATTGTCTTTCTGCTGGTCTTTGCCTTTCTGCTGGTCAAGGCCTTGTTCGGACGGGTTCCGGGGAGCTGGGTACCGCTGCTAATAATGACACTGACGACCGCGATTCTGACGCTGGTTCTTGGGCGTGTGTGGTGCGGCTGGGTGTGCCCGCTGGGGCACAGTCCTCTATTGGACGCGTTTCAAGGGAGTCACAGAACGGGGAGTGCGTCTGTCGAACCGCTGGCGGACGGTCAAGTACGTCCTGCTGTCCCTGATCCTGGCAGCGGCGCTGCTGGGCCTTGTGCGCCCTGCGGCAGATTGGATGGGCAAGAACCCGGCTGCGAGCGGCATCGTCATCATCCTTGTGTTGGCTGCCAGCGTGGGGCTGAATCTCATCACCGACCTTTTCTGGTGCCGCTATCTGTGTCCTTTGGGAGGGGCAGTGGCGCTGTTATCGAAGATCGCCCCCATGCGCCGAATCGTGCGCGTTCGCTGTAACCATTGTTCGGTCTGTGTGGGCGCCTGCCCGATGAACGCGTTTGATCCACGGCGAGGTTTCGTAAGCGATCCGGGCGAATGTACGGTTTGTAGTGACTGTCTGACGTCGTGTACTTCGAGCAGCAACGGTTTCCAATTCTCACGGCCAGAACTGTTCGCCCACCGTCATTCCGCTGTTGAATCTGGTCAGGCAACTTCAGGAGGGCCGCGATGAGGCCAAGTGACGGATCTACAGGAGGCAGAGAGAAAGCAATGGAGAGACAGATTCTGCTGATCGAACCAGCCGTCCAGCGCTGGCAGTTGGAAACACTTGCGGTAGAGTCGTTGGAAAAGACCTGCGCGAGGAGTATCTCGTGCTCAGCGGTGAGCCACTGTGCCAGTATCTCCTCCGCCGCGATCCGGGCGCCTTGATCGTCGCGCGAGGCCCCACGCCTTTCCTCACCGGCAACAAGGCAACGGTTGGCTACGTTTCCCCCCTGACTGGTCTTCCACACTACAGTTACTTCGGCGGACGCGTGGCGGCGCAGCTATTCAACCTCGGCCTCGATGCCATTGCTTTCCAATCTCCCCATTTCCCATCTCCCAACCTGCCAATCGTCATCATGAGTGGCCGTGCGCCGTCGCTGACGCTGGAATTCAAAGCCCCAGATGGTCTGCCGACTGGTCAGCGCAGCGCGTTCTACTGGCTGGTCGAGAAAGAGTTGAACGGCGATGCCCAATCTGGCAGTGTCCTCACGCTCGGAGACGGTGCGCACCTGGGTTATCGGTCGGCCAATCTGGCTGCTGAGGGTCTCTATCATGCTGGGCGAGGCGGCGCAGGTGCGGTGTTTGCTCGCTTTGCCGCAGCGATGGTTCTGCGTGGGGAGTCGTTGGGGCCGTTCGAGTTCTTTGGAGACGCCGGTGCAGATTTGCCCGCAACCCGAATCGCGAGATCACCCCCCTCATTGACCAGTACTGCCACCGGTTATCCAGTAGAACCGGCGGGACGATTATCAAGCTATACGAAACCGGGGCCCGCCCGGCGGGAAAGAACACGCTCCCCGCCTGGAACGCGCAGGCCCTCGGCTACGCGATGGCCGATGCGGGCGCTGCGCACATGCTCAGTGCAACCCGCGCAGGGCAGACCGGCTGCCATTGGTGTCAGGTGCATTGCCGTCACTATCACTCGCTCCCCGCCGATTATGCCCCCGATGGCGCTGACCTGTTCCTGGATGACTTTGAACCTGCCTATGCCATAGACGCCATGCTGGGCTTGATCCCGGCTGAGGACACCGTTGAGTCCCGACTTGACCTGATCGCCGATGTGGACGCGCGCCTGATGCAGCCTATCGAGCAGATGGGATTGGACGTCATTGACACTGGCGTGGGATTGTCGGCGCTTTTCGAAGGGGTCGAACGAGGGATCATCCCCACAGACGACGTGCCGGACTGCATCTCCAATGGCGCCAGCTTTGGCGCTCCTTCGACAAGTTCGCTCCGCAACTCGCAGCAGCGCCTGGAAGCAGCGGTGCAGGCAGTAGCGCTCCTCCGTTCTCCCAAAGCGGTCCGGTTTCCAGCGTTGCGGGCAGTGGGAGACGGGCCCCAGGGGTTGGGCGACCGGTATCCTGAAATGCAGGATATTGTCTTTACCTGCGGAAAACAAACGTTGGGAAATGCCGGTCACTGCAACGCCCTGTGGACTTTTATGATGCCTTTCTCCCGCTTCTTTAGTCATTACTCCGGTCAGACCTACAAAATCGCTGGCGCGTTGCCTCCGCCTGGTTCCGACGGGGAGACTCTGCGAACTTTTTTTGAGCAGGTTGTCGAAAGCATGCTCCAGCGGGAGTTCTTTTGGCTGCTATGCAACGCTTTTTCTCATTGCGCTTTCACCTTTATCATATTCAGCCAGGATGGCAAGGGCCAGGCATTGCGCGAAGACGATCTGCTGGTGCGTCTCTTGAGTCGCTACGGCATCCACCTCACCAATGCCGATCTGCTCAGGTTCAGCCAGGCATTCTGGGCCCAGTCCATTGATTTCAAGTGTCAGTTGGGCTGGCGTCCCCCCTCGGCGGCAGACTTTCCACGGCGCATCTACGAGGCGCTGTCAATCGTGCTAGGCCGGACTCCGGACGAATTACAAGGGCTGATGAGCTTGCTCATTGACGAGTGGAAGCGCCAGGCAGCCGATGTGCTGGCCCGCTTTGGATACGCAGCATCCTGGCAGAGGTAAGCTGCACAGCGGGATTTTTGGTATTGAAATGTTTCAGGATCTAACATAACACGATCTAATCACCGCTTGCACACGAACGGCGCAAGACAACACCTCCGACCAACACCAAAGTGTCTGTACACTAACACCGTATTGCAGATATTCTACTTGTGCATTGAGCAAGTGGCGCAGACCGGAAGGAAGTGAGAGGGAAAAACCATGACTGATCGAAGCAAAACTGCGTGGGTCTTGGGTGGGGCAACATTAACTATGTTCAGCCCGCTGGCGATGGTCCTGGCAGGGTATCCAATCCCCATGTTCCAAAATCTCGGCTTTGCGAGAGGAACAATGGCTCCTCCGATAGCGTGGATTCTCGCTACCATTGTCGGAATCGTATATGCGTTATACACGATGAGAGCCATCCCTTTCATTGCAAGTATGCAGCGCGAAGTCTCGCTGTTCAAACTCCTGGGGATTCTCTCTGCAGTGGTCGGCGGCATCGTCGAGGAGGTCTTCTTTCGACGTTGGATCATGGATAATTTCATGTCGGGTGGATTCAATCCCATCCTCCAGGTCGTTATTTCCGGGGTCGCATTTGGTTTGGCACATGCCAGTTGGACACTACTCGCAAAGCGCGACTTCAAGGCTACGCTTCCGGCGATCATGTCAACGTCAATTCTAGGGATCTCCCTGGCTATCATCTATCTCGCGGGCGGACGCAATCTGGGACCCTGCATATTTGCCCACGTACTGATAAACATCGTCATCGAACCGTGGCTGATGTTGTCGGCGGTCTCAGGCAAGTGGCGTACCTAAGAACCGAATCCAGAACAGAACATAGAAACACAAAAGGAGAAGATCAGAATGAACACCTTTCGCGGCAAGGCAGGCTGAATGGACTACCGGCTTGGTTCACCTCGGTTTTGCACTCTATATGCTTCCCGCGTTTGTCGTTGCCTTCCTGGCCTTGAAAGGACCCAGAAGCAAGGCCAGCCGCTATCAGCCAACAAATCAGCCAGAAGATAGCCACCCTGTATGCAGGCAGTTGGTTACCGCAAGTGGGGCTGATCGTCGTTGTTGGCCTGCTGGTGGTGTGGCGTGCTTGGGTTAGGTGAAAGGGAGCGAGCAAAGACAACTGGTTAGCAGTCTGCTTGTGGGAGCCGTGCCAGAGCTGCTGCTAACGCCGGTGCTCCTGGCGTGGGGCGGATTTGGCTGGGTGGACTTGTGGCGATGCTGGTCTGCCTGGCTGCCGGTGTGACAGGTGGGTACCGGCGAAGGCGCAGTATAAGTCATACTGCCGCCTGGCGAGCGCCGATTATGAGTTCGAGTGCGCCAGCATCGTTGGGCGCAAGTTTGCGGATGTCGCCGACCCAGCGGTTTGCTGCGCCAGGGCGGCTGCGCGAAAATTATCGAAGCTTTAGCCACCCCCGGTTAGGATTTAGAGGAAATGGCAAGACAAGCAAGATTCCCCTATCAGTTTTTCGTGGTTGCGTTCGGTTGGTCCTGGCTGATCTGGCTGCCACTGGTTCTGGCTGGTGCGGGCATCTTGCCCCTGGGCAAAGACCTTCTGCGTGTGATGTAGCCTGTGGGCGCCGTGCCCGAGGGCGCAAAGCCTCCCACCAGGTGGGCGCGCAGGCCACGTCTCACGTCAATCGCCATCTGGTCGATCTGAATACGGGCGACGGTGTCGAGCACCGCCTCGTACAGGACGGCGAAATTCTCGGGCACCTTCTGGGTCGCTGACACGAACTCGACCCCGTGGCGGCGCAGATCACCCTTGTGGTACGCAGCATCCACCTGATCGCCTGTGGCAACACCAACGCCGACATCGCCTCGGCACTGACCATCAGCGTCAAGACGGTGCGCAACCACGTCTCCAACATCCTCAACAAGCTGCAAGTGGCCGACCGGGCGCAGGCGGCCTTGCGCCCGTGATTCCGGTCTGGCATAGGAACGGGCGAATCCACCACGCCTGTGCAAGGTGTGCGGCGATGTAGCGAAGCCGTCGCCCGCCCGTGAAAGCTGAGCCTGTTGTTGGGGTATGAGAACAGAGAGGTCGCCAGGATTATTATCCCCAAGCCTGGCCCAGTCCGTGCTTCAGGGCCAGCACCGCGGCCTGAGGGCGGTCAGTGACTTCCAGTTTCATGAAGATACTGGATACGTAGTTCCTGAACCGTCCCTTTGGAGAGATACAGAGCGTCGGCAATGTCTGCATTGGATATAAGCCTTGGCGATCAATTTCAACACTTCTCGCCCTGGTCGCTGAGATCTTCCCCAAAGGTGGTGTCCCCATAGGCCCGGAAGCGGAACGGGCGATCTGCCCGAACAGTTTTGCCGGCTACCTTAGGGTCCACATGCGTATCCCCGCTCACGGTGCCGCGAATGGCCGCAATCAGTTGCTCCCCAGGCGTATCCTTCTTGAGCAAACACCCGGCTGCGCCGGCTCGATGGCATCGAAAACCCAGACGTCATCGTCATAGGTGGTCAGGATCAGCACTTTGACCGCCGGGTAGGTCCGGTGGATTTCTCCGGGTGGCCTGATGCCGTTCATGATGGGCATGCGCGGGTCCATCAGCACCAGATCTGGATTCAGTTCCGCCACCAAATCCACGGCCCTGGCCCCATCATGGGCCACCCCTATCACCTCGGAAACTCCTCACCGTGCTCAGGATCACCTGCATCCCTTCGGTGACGATATCCTGGTCATCGCACAACACGATGCGAATCATTCTAACTCCTATGCCTAGAACACTCCCGGAGTCGGGTTCGTTTGGTCGAATGTCGTGCCTCCGGTTGGCCCGCCCACGGACGAAAGCTCAATACCCAGGGCATTTCACAGAATCAGACGGATTCGTGTACTTGATGCCGGCTGGCTGTCGATTTCCAGACGTCCATCCAACATAGCCGCTCGCTCCCGCAGCCCTTTCAGCCCATAGTATCCCTCTTCCATCACTTTGGAGGCATCAAAGCCCCGCCCGCTATCCTCAACCACCAACTGCCATTGCCAGCAGTCTGCTGGCACAACGCTACCTGGATCCCCTGGGCATGCGTGGTCTCATACGTTTTCGGGCGCTTCCTGGGCAACCCGGAAGATGCACTGCTCCGCTTCGGGCGAGAGGCCCTTATCTGTTTGGGAAGGTCCGCCGTAAGCGCGAGTCCGGCCCGCTTGGCCGCGGATTCGGCCAGGTTGCGCAGGGCCAATCCCAGCCCCAAGTCTTCCAGCGGCGAAGCGCAAGGCGTGAAGCGCTCTGACGGTCTCCGCCAGGCCGCCCAGTGTTGGCAATGGACTTGATCAACAGCGAGTGGGCCCGGTCCGGCGCCTCGGTCCAAACGCTGTCCACCGCCTCCAGTTGCACGGCCAGGGAACTGAGGGGTGTGGGAGAGGTATCGTGCAGCTCGCGCCAACCGGTTGCGCTCTGCTGGTTGCCAGTTGGTCCATCGTCGCCGCATAGTTGGCCAGCTTTTCATTGGCCTCGGCCAGTTTCCCCGCTGTTCTCGCTGGGCCGTGACCAATCGCGCCACCACATAGCCCACCAGGGCCAACGTTATGCTCCCGCCGACGGCCAGCGGGACCGCACCAACGGCGGTTGGGGAGGCCCAACCGATGACCCATGCGTTCATAGCGACGCTGAGTGCGGTGATCCCGATGGAGTAAAGAAGGGCGTGGGCCATGCCATACTGCCAGGCGATCAGCACCAGGGGGAAGAGCACAAAGAACAGCAGGCGCCAGGCGCTATCCTCGACCCGGTCGAATGACAGGAGGATGTTGCCGTTATCGGCGATGGACTGCAGATATACCCAGGGCGGTCGACCGCCGGCATGAAGCCGCTGACGATCAACGCCAGCGGCAGAAACCAACGGCCCATCCGATCCTGTAGCCCCGGCCAGTTCAAGTAAAGCAAGAGGATGCTCAGCCACACAAGTCCTGTGCCCAACACCGGAATGGGCAGGGAGTCTCTCCCCAGGATCATGCCAATGAACCCCAGCAACATCAGGATTAGCTGCATGCCGGTCACTATTCGGAACACCGACAGCAAGCCCGGTTCCAGGCTGGTGGTCTCTGAGTGTCGCAGATCGTCCAGGATGGAAGCAATAGATTCGGCCATGCGGCCAGTATACCACGGTTTGGCAGTCTTCACATCCTGAGTATAGCGGAAGCGGGGGACTGAGACCACCCCGACCACTCATAGGCATCCGTGAGTCGGCTCACATGGCGCCATGAACCTGCTCACACGGCTTCCTGACACAGCCCACTATTCCGCAAATGCGCATCCTGCTATGCTCAGGCCAGTGATTCAAGCAAGCTCACAAGAAGGGATAATCTCATGAACAAGACTTTATCCAGAAACAGCGCAACATTTACCTGCTCAATTGAAGAAACCAAGGAGAAAAAACGAAAATGGAAAACAGAAAGATTCAATGGTTACCCACGTTGCTCATTGTATGGAATCTGATCGACATCGTGGTCACATGTAGCCCTAAACATGGCCGAACCATTACGCATTACTGGTAACATCGTTGGCATCGCGGCGGCGCTCATGGTGTTGCTAGGAATTGCCAATCCGTATGCGCCCCATATTCTAGGCGGTGCAGCCGTCGTTGTCATCGTTGTCAATGCGCTTCATGCGGCAGCGCATGGATTTGGTATTCCCATGCTGGTATTCATTGGGTTCACCCTCTTTTTGCTGCTCCGCTGGACACAAGTGATCCTTGCAAAGGGTGTTGCCCGTAACTTCTACTATCGCTGGTGGATGGCGCTCGTTGCCGCGCTGGTTGGCGTCGGTATCATTACGCTGAGCGGGCCACCAGCTACCCTGCCAATCATTTTGAATCAACTCCACGATGGTGCTCTGGAAGGAGCCGACTACTGGCGTGATGAGCCGATGATCCTTAGCGCAGGCATGGGTTTCCGATAACATCATTGGCTTACCTGAATTGACCGAAGAGACGGTGCGCGCCGCGGGTGGCAGTTGGTATGGATCACTGACCTGCGCCAATGGCGAAGCGCCCAGTCTTGGACACCGCACCAGCACGACCCTCTCGAATATCGTCGAACGGTACTACAAAGGCTACGCCGATTACGATGATGGTTTGCCAATTGTCTTCAGTTGGCCGGTTGCCTCCGAAACGGTTGACGTGACCGATTTTAAATTCACGCTCAACACGGGGGAGGTCGTCTTCCCCCACTCCGCAGGGATGGTGCCCAATTGGGAACTAAATGAGCGGAACGTAGTTGTGGTCTTCGGCGATTTTGGCAATCGTGGCAAGCGCAGCGAGGCTGACGTGATCTTTCCCGTCCAGCTAGAAATTGTGGCGGATGAAACCCCGCTGCTGCTGATCGGACCGGGCGGTCAGGAGTTCAACGCCGTCGGTCTCACCTGGGCAACGGACACGACGGCCTACGACAGAGGGCCCTTTCTTGTGGGTGCCAAGCTCAATTATGTAGGCTCAGTAGCGCCGGGAGAAGGGGGTGTTCCGTTATTGGACAGCGGCAGTGGCTTACTGCCCAATGATGAATTTGCCCTCTACGATGAAGGTGATTTCCGCATTCGTATTCTGACGACCGGCGGGTTTTCGCCCGACGGCGTCACCGGAGTAACCCCCGACATGTACGAAGATTTCTTCCGTATCTACGTTAAAGGGGCAGATGGTGAAACGATTCTCCTTGAAAAGTCGGTGTGGAGTATTCTGTGGCGGGTGACCTTGCGCGTTGTCGGTTTATCAGACCTGGGCAAAGAGAATCCAGAGGCAGGCATCTACTACGACGGCTGCTATTCGGAAGACCGCGATAATTACATTGACATCATTCTTGTAGGCGATGAAGAAGCGGCCCGGAATATCACGTTTGTAGAGATCCCTTCCTTGGAAGGCGGCTATCGTGCATTCTATGTCCCCGGTGGACCTGGACCGGAGCCGTTTGAAGGTGTTCGTTACACCGCCCCCGGCCCGGCAGATATGGAGCCGGTGATCATTGCGTTGGATAACCCCATGCGGGTTGATCGGGCCGCGCCCTAGGAACCTCGATAAGGAAAATATCATGAATAAACGAAACCTCATTATCGGCGGCGCAGTTGTCCTCGTTCCCGTTCTTGCCATCGGGCCTACTCTTTCTGCAGAGCAACGGCGCTGAGGGAGCCCTCCGCCGCACGATCATCAACAACCAGGACCAAGCCAGCGAAACGGCAGATGAACTTCAGCGCACCGACCAAAGTCCGCGCCCCATAGCGCCGAATTTGCAGCAGCAGAGGATTGATTGGAGACGCCATGCCTATCGTAGGGTTATTCGCCATTGGGAGATTTTTCTTTCGGATCGCGGCCGCCTTGTGGCGTAAAGAAGGGACGCGCGGCCTGCTTCTGATCGCCTTTATCACCATTCTTTCTGGGACATGGTTCTATCATCAGTTCGAGCCTACCATCACTACCTGGGTGGATGCCTACTATTTCACGGCCATCACCCTCACCACGATTGGCTATGGCGATTTTAGTCCCACAACCCCACTTACAAAGATCTTCACAACGTTCTACGTCTTGATCGGTTTGGGCATCATTGCCGGTGTGATCGGTCTGGTTGGCCAAACCGTGATCGAGGATGCGAATCGAACCCGGGCAAAACGCAATCCACAAGCACAGGACAATGAATGATGAAAGAAAAAGAAGCGGTCGCATCGCACTGGCGGTTTGCCTTCTGGGTGCTTGTTTCTGGTGTGCTGCTGACCGGCAGCCTTTGGCTGGCGAGATGGCTTACCACGCCAGACCATGCTGCCGGCCAAATCATCATCTCCACACAGGATGTCGGTCATCCCGCCATCACCAACCCGGGAAATGCGAACACCCAACCCGGTTACCGGGCATCCCTTCTCAACACACGGATACCTTCCGTTTACGAATCGAGCAGGGGGCTTTGACGCTCGATCCCAATTGGGTGTCTCGCTATAATCCTTACAACACCGGACAAGCGAGAATGAAGAACCGACTTCACCTGTGGTTGCGAATGGCCGCGTCTTTTATACAACCAACACTGTTTTTTCCGCTACAGACGCCGCCTAACGCGGCACGTCCAAATTATCGATTACCTTTGGCCCGATTGTGGGTAATGCAGAGCATCTGGCAGTTCATGGCCGAACTTTCGCCGCCTTTGCTCCACGCGGAAACGTGGTCGGCGTCCATTTCGTTGAACTTATAGATTCTGCTCTTGTTCGTGGTGTCCCCAAGCGCGCAGAGCGGACAGTTGGACTCGCCCTTGGCCTGGGCCGCTTGCGTCTGCTGAGCGTATGCGACTTGCTTTACCTTGTCATCGAACACCCGAACCGCCAACAACTTCTTGTCTACCGAACCGCCCAAGAGATACTCAAAGATGCCTTTGCGACTCGTCACATACGAATCGGCGGCGAGCCTTTTCACTTCGCCGGACAGCTTCTTCGGATCGTAGGACTTGCCGTGGTACGCCTCGTACAGCCTGCCCCACTCTAACCCTTCATTTCCGGGAGAACGTCGATAAACACGGTTGAAACCCAGTCGATCACGCTGTTGAAGTAGGTCTTCAGCTCATTGATGTTGTGGTCGTGGCGATGCGCGCTCATGTAGCCGCCGATATCGCCCTTGCTCACCCAGTCCAGCGCCCGCTCCAGGAACTCCTGCCGGTTTGCGCTGCCCTTGACGTACGCGCTCCACTTCTGGATGTTCGCGTTCTGGCTGTTGCTGAACTCGGCCTTCGCCAGCGTCACGAACGGCCCTGAGTAGATGGCGTTCAAAAGCTCCTGGGGATTGAGCGGCACCCCGGCGATGTTGATCGTCTCAAACCACTGCTTGATCTCGCTCTCCGTGCCCTCGCACTCGTAGATCAGCAATTTCGAGTCTCGAATCTTGGCTTGTTGGTCGGCGGGCAGGCTGTCGAAGTTCTTTGGATTGCCGTTATCCATGATCGCGAACTTGTTGGTAACGAACCGTCCGATACTGGTGATCCGTTGCTGGCCGTCCAGCACCTCGAACTTGTCCTCGCGACGGTGTTGAAATAGATCAGTCCCAGCGGATACCCCTTGAGCAGCGAATGGATGACCGCCTGCTCCTTTTTGCCGCCGCCGTCCGCATAGATGTAGTTGCGCTGGTACTCCGGCTGGATGGTGAGCTTTCCGCCCAGCCCGAACAGCCCCTTGCCCTCCAACTGGTTGTACACAAACCCGGCGCAGATGTCGGCGACGGTGATGTCGGTTCTCAGGGTGGTCTTCACTTATTCGTCCCTCCTGCGGGCCGGGTGCGGCGGTGGCGGATGAAGATTCGCTGTTGCTGCGTAACTCGCCGCCACTGTATAGGTTTCGTCGTGGGCCGATTCGGATAACCCGCGCGTTCAGCTTGCCGAATTGCTTTCCCGCCTGCGACTTGGGAGCATCTCGTACGCCATCCAGTGTCACTGCTCGTAGCCCAGAATCTCGAACTGTTCGGGGTTGTACTTGTCGAGGAAGGTGATGGGGACGCCCATCATTCCGTCGTAATCGCTGGGGATCGCGTCGGTGAACGGCACTTCGATCGCGTCGTAGTTGTCGTACCGGTCGTAGGCCGCCTTCCCTTGGATCTCCTTGTGCTTGCTGAACTTCAAGTTGTCCGTCATGGTCATGAGGGGCAGCTTCTGGTGGCGGCGGCCATGGTCCAGGTTTGTGAACCAGCCGACGCTTCCGAAACTGACGAGTCCTTTATGCCGTTCACGATCTTCGTCCGCGACTCGGACCTTGATGTCGTAGTGAATGCTGAACTGGGCCACCATCGCCGCCGTTGATCACGCCCAGCCACAACTTGTTGTCCTTGATGAGCGGGAAGGTCTCCTTGTAGGTGATCGCGTTCTTGTTACCGATGATCAGAAACTTCTTCCCGTGCTCCACGAGTTGGGCGACGTACTCACGGAAGAGGGAGAAGGGCGGGTTGGTGACCACGATGTCCGCCTCTTTCAGGAGCGCGACGCACTCGGGGCTGCGGAAGTCGCCGCCGGGGTACTTGTCATTGCCTTTCAACGCTATCCGGGCGGCCTTGTTGCGCTTGAGGAAAAGCTCGACGTCGGTCACGTTCGCAGCGCCGTCGCCGTCCTCGTCTTTCACCTGGTCGAGGATGACGGCGAGCGCCTTGGGCTTCTGGCGCTTGCCATTCCCCTCGTTGTATTCCGGGAATAAGGTGAGCTGGCCGGCGATGGGGGAGCCGTCGTAGCTGGTGGTGATGAGCTTTTTGAGGCCGAGCTTGTTGAAGTTGGCGGCGAAGTACTTGAAGAAGTTGCTCTCGAAGGGGTCGTCGCAGTTGCAGTAGACGACCTTGCCGCGGAAGGTGTCGGGGTCGAACTCCAGGTAGGCCTCGACCTCTTTCTGGATGTCTACATACTGGGTGTAGAACTCGTCCTGCTTGGCCGCCTTCGCGGCGCCCAGGCCTTGGTTCAGCGACTTACTTTCCATGGCGCAATTGGCTTCCTTTTGCCCCGTGCCTTTTTGGGGGCCACCCGGTAACAGCTCCCCTCCCCCCCCCCCCCCCCGTGACCGGGGTACCCCCAACCTCGCCACGGTGGCGAGTCAGGTGGACGCAGGGTTAGGCCCCACCCCTGCCCCCGCCCCCCACTAAAACGAGACCCGTCACCCATAATGGCGAACGGAACTGCCCGACTACCGTCGTAAGAAACCGTCAACCGGGATGATTGTCAATAACATTGCATCACAGAAGTTACCGTATGACAACAGACAAACGTGTATAGTTTGCCCATGTCTCCAAACATTAGCACCCGATTGCTGCCAGCAATGCTCTCATCTGAATTGATTTGGCAGACAAACATCATCACCTGTCCGCATTCTGCACATTTCGGGTATTCCTCATCTTGTATCCAGTCGGGAAGTCCTCCCAGCTTTATGAGCATTTCCGTTTCTGGATTTGAATCAGTGGACTTGCCTAATCGCAGATGTATTTCTGAAAAGACGCCGTCGGCCCTGTTTGCAGCTTCCGAGTTATCAACATCTGTCTGGAACTTGGTACTGGTAGTCCCTTCCAAACAGTCGAAACAATAGAAAATGGGTGCTGTGGTCAACAAGGAGCGATTTTTGAGTGGTTGATCAAGTCTTACCTCACAAATAAAAGTAAGCAATTGGCCGCATCGACAACAAGTAGGCGATTCTACACCCAACCAGCGTGGAGACCCGCCAAAAACGAACGGAATTTGATTCTTCCTCTGTTTCAATATGGGAACCCAAGCGGTTTTGGAAACTGTGTGCCTCGATAGAAGTTTTCGTCTTATGCGGTCGTAGGTCACTACTTTGTCAAGGCAAAAGGGGCGACCGTCTACGGTTAGCCCTTTGTGCTGTTGTGAGATACGCAGCAATCCCTCCGCATCATACTCAAAATACTCATGAGTAAAACTCTCGTTGTAGTGGTATCCGTACTTGAAATTCAGACTGGGGAATGAATGCCAAATCAACTCAGTCAAACAACCGTTTTCGTCGTACTTGTATGTCCACTCGTCAGATATTTCTGGACTCTCCGAAACAAACTTCCCGTAAAAACCAATACCAAGTCGAAATTTCGCGGCTCGTATTGGAACCCCGTCCGTGTATTCGACGTATACCTCGCTAGGGATCGTTCCAGAACCTACCTGGTCAAGTCTGAGCAGTCTTCCTTGTGCATCAAAATACGCTTTAGAGCAATAAGTGCCCGACTTGGCTTCTTTCTCGGAGATTTCTCGCTGGCGGCCAAGATTCGGGAGTGACTCAGCAACATCTAAAAAAGCCAGATCCCGGAAGTATCGATTCTGGGTGGTCTCCCAATCATAGCTGGTGCGGAAGGTCTCAAGTTTGGAGCGTAGCATCACAACTCGATTACCTCACAGAGTTTAGCGTGAGCTTTAATGGCGAGCCGCTCGTCATCCTGGTGATTGACCACAGTGTCGCATGGGATGGCCTAACGGAATATGGGTTATGCGGTGGCCAATAAGACAGCATCGCGCTTTCCGTAACGGTTGAGCCGCCGCATAACCTGAGTTGAACTGAGCCGTCCGGAAAACGTGGGATATGGAATTTGAGAGCCGACTTGCGTGCCTACCCGATGCACAACGAAGCGGCAAACACGCCTGACACGATTCTACACCACAGCGAGAGAAATATCAAGCCCCTTTCTTGGCAACTTTGACAATCTGGCAGGGCCGGTTGCGAGCACCAGCAGCCTAGGTGTCGGCCTCGGCGAGCGCATAGGTGCGCCTGATGGGCGCGTCGAACAAGATGCACCAGCGCAGGCGCTCGCACATGCAGGCCACCACATACATCAACGCTGCGTTTGCGCAACCAGGCGCTGTTGTACGGTTAGGGTGAGGAGCTCTGCGCGGGCCTGGCGCTTGCTGGCACGGGCATGGCCGGTCGCTGGGCGGTTGGACGGATGCTCTGCACAACCTGCATGGGCTGACCGCAGCGTGGACAAAGCACGGTGTGGTCTTGGGCGATCTGCTCCGCGCTCTGTTCTGAAGTCGCTGACGACAACCCTGGCTGAGCCTGCGCCCCCAACAGCGCCTGCACCTGCCGCAACCGATGGCGATTCCCTGGCGCCAGGAGACCGTAGTAGCGCACTTTCACGAAGCCCTTGGGCAGAACGTGTTGCAGGAAACGTCGAATGAACTCCTCAGCCGTCACGGTACTGATGCGCCGGCGCCCTGTGTCGCCTTCCCGATAAGTGAACGTCACCTTGCCATCCTCCACTTTGACAATGCGCTTATTGCTCAGCGCCACACGGAAGATGTATGGCGCCAGATACTTGAGCGCCGTCTGCCCTCGCCCCACCGAACGGCAGTCCACCACCCAGTCTTGGCGCCAGGCCGCCGGCGGAACCTGGTCAAGCAGACCAGCCTTGCGTAGTCCGGCTCGCATCTTGCCCCGAAATAGACGCCCCAGCGGTTCTACCCGTACCAGGAACTTCCGATCTGATGCCAGCCAGCGTTGCCCATCGGCGGCCAATCCACCGCCTGGCACCAAGTAGTGGATGTGAGGATGATAGCGCAAATCGCGTGTCCAGGTTTGCAGCACCCCCATGCAACCAATCTGCCCGCCTACAAAGCGTGGATCGGCGGCCAGTTCCTGCAAAGCTGCGGCCGAGGCGCGAAAGAACAGGTTGTACACCAACTCCTGCTTGCGCCGCGCCAGGTCCCGCAGCGATGCCGGCAACGTGAAGGTCACCAGGAAGTAGGGCACAGGTAGGAGCAGGCTCTGTTGTTGTTCCAACCAAACCTGGCCCGCCTGTTGCTGGCACTTGGGGCAATGACGATTCTTGCACGAGTGATAGCAGTACCATGTCTCATCGCACGTAGCACAATGGTACACCTGCCCGCCCAACGCCTCCGTCCGGCACGCCTCAATCGCCCGCATCACCGCCAAGTGGCTGGGCAACATGTGCTGGCTGTATTTGTCTCGGTAGGCGGGGCCGAACTGACGAAAGATGTCGGCCAGTTCGCTCATGGCAAATCGGCCATTAAGTGATTGATGACAGTCGTGGCCGCGATCTCAGTTTTCGTCGTCAGATGGGTGTAGATGGCCGTGGTCTTGAGCGAACTGTGGCCCAGCCAGATCTGGATCAGGCGCAGGCTCACACCTTCCTCCAGCAGATGCGTCGCCCATGAATGGCGCAGCGTATGCACCGTGGCATGCTTGTGCAGTCCACTTGCCTTCATCGCAGCCTGCCACGCCCGCTGCACCGTACTATCACACAACGGTTGCCGCGCCGCGCTCTCGCCAAGAATGTACCCGCCGCGCGCCGGAAATAGCCAAACTGGATCGCGGTGCGTCAACCAGTGCTGGCGTAACATCGCCAACGTGCGTTCCGGCAGCGGCACATACCGATCCTTGCTCCCTTTGCCGCCCCGCACGTGAACTTGCATACGACCGCTGTCAATATCCCTGACTTGCAGGTGCAGTCCCTCCTGCAACCGCAACCCACAGGCGTACAGCGTGCTTAAGTAGACTCGATAAGGTGCCCGCTCCACCACCGCCAGTGCCCGCCGCACCTCCTCCACACTCAACACCACGGGCAGCTTGTGCTCTTTCTGCGGCCGCACTAACCCAAACCGCTGCCACGCCTGGTGCAGCACTTGCTCATACAAGAACTTGATCCCGCACAGCGCAATCGTCACGCTGGCGCGCGCGGCCTTCTTCTCGTTCGTCAGGTACAGAAAATACGACCGCAACTCCTCCACCGTAATCTGATCCGGCGCCTTACCCACGCGCCGCACCAGCTGCGTCACCGCATGCAGGTACGTCTCCTGCGTCCGCACCGACATGCCGCGCAACTGCATCTCTTCCAACATCCGTTGGCGTAACTCACCCATCGCCATCCCTCCTGTGCTTGTTTACGGGCTGTTACCCGCACAGAAAGCATAGCTCATTTACACGAAGATGAAAATGGAGATCGTTCGCAGAAGCAAAAACTGGCGAGGAGAATATGGAAACCCTTTGCGCACGAAACGTCGGGATGACTACCTGCGCAAAGCGCTTAGTTCAACTTGTTATTATGCGGAAACCATTCCACCTAATCCCCCGGTGGGGCGCAAAAAGCGGATTGTTGCCCTCCCGCCCAACATCGTATGGACAGATGATCTCCGCCGGTTTACAACTATAGAGCGATATGCACGGACTGGAATTCGGCGTCCCAAATGCTGAGCATACGGGAATTTCCTTCGCTATACGCTCCAAGTATTATATCATAAACGTAGTGCGTCAGAAAACCCAAAACACTTGGGCACTTGGGCCACGGCCAAGGACTAGACAAGAAGCCCCTCTATCCCTCCAGACTGATGTCATCATGTTGGGTTCTCCCCTTGGGCTAATCCAAGACAACACCTCCAATCAACACCAAAGTGTCTATACACTAACACCGTATTGCAGATATTCTACTTGTGCATTGAGCAAGTGGCGCAGACCGGCAGGACTGGAATAACAGAAAGGAAGGAAAAAATGAAAAGGATCGTTACATTCATACTCATTCTGACAGCACTGGCAGCCTGCACGGCGGCGCCCCCGACTCAGGTGGCGCCTGAACCTGCGGCGACAGACATGCCTCAGGCGGGTATGCCCAATCCTGCCTCGGTCTATTGCACGCAGGGTGGCAATAAACTCGAAATTCGCACTGCTGCCGATGGCAGTCAATCCGGGATCTGTGTTTTTCCGGATGGCAGCGCCTGTGACGAGTGGGCCTATTTCCGGGGAGAGTGCGGCCCGACACCTGCCATGACCGTTGAGGCAACTCCAACAGCAAGCGGTGGCCCAGGAGGAAATGCCTCAGGGCGGCAACCAGAACCGGCGGGGGGGGGGGGGGCCCGGGGGGCCCCGGGGGGGAATCGGGGGGGCCGGGGGGGGGGGGGGGGGGGGTGGGGCGCGGGCGGGGGGGAGCGGGGGGGGGGGGGGGGGGGGGGGGGGGGGGGGGGGGCCGGGGCCGGGCGGGGGGGGGGCCGGGGGGGGGGGGGGGGGGGGGCGGGCCCCGGGGGGCGACCCCCGGGGGCGCGGGGGGGGGGGGGGGGCGGGAAACGGGCCCAGGGGAAAGGGGGGCGGGGGGGGCCGGGGGGGCCGGGGGGGGGGGGGGGGGGAGATTCGGGGGGGCGGGGGGGGGGGCGCGCGGGGGGGGGGGGGGGGGGGGGGGGGGGGGCGCGGGGGGGGGGGGGGGGGACCCCCCCCCCCGGAAACAAACGCTCCCCCGTTCCCCCGCGGGGGGGGGGGGGGGGGGCGAAGGGGGGGCCCCGGAACCAATCATCCTGGCTCGAAACATACACAAAACCTTCCGCAACGGCAAGATCGAGGTGCATGCCCTGCGCGGCGTGGATCTGTCCATCGCGGCCGGCGAGATGGTGGCCGTGATGGGGCCATCGGGGTGCGGCAAGACGACATTGATCAACTGCCTTTCCGGCCTGGACAGCTTCGATGAGGGAGAGGTAGAAATCGAAGGCACCTCCCTGCGGGCGATGAGCGACCGGGCGCGCACCAGCTATCGGGCCAGACGCATGGGCTTCGTGTTCCAAACCTTCAACCTGCTCCCCGTCATCACGGCGGTGGAGAACGTCGAACTTCCCCTCTTGCTCAGCGGCGTCCGCCCGCGGGAGGCCCGGCAACGTGCCCTGCGTGGCCTGACCCAAGTGGGACTGGCCGATCGCGCGGAGCATCGCCCGGCGGAACTCTCCGGCGGCGAGCGCCAACGGGTGACCATTGCGCGGGCGCTGGCCAGCCAACCCGCGATCGTCTGGGCCGACGAGCCTACCGGCAACCTGGACACCAAGTCGGCCGCGGATGTGCTCACGCTCATGCGCGACTTGAACCGGGAACAGGGTCAAACCTTCGTGATCGTCACCCATGACCCCAAAATCGGTGACCTGTGCGACCGCGTCATCCGCATGCAGGATGGCGAGATCGTGGCAGATGTGCGCGATGAGGCGCCCCCAATCGGCATCACCGCAGGCGATCGGCCCGATGGGGTAGATGGAGGTGCCGATCCCCGCACCGGGACGTCCGGCGCCGTGGCGGCAGGGGAATAGGGGCAACCATGGCACCTCAACTTGGATCAGGCTCGGCCCAAACATGGGCCATCGGACTCCTTGTCGCCGTGGCGCTGGTCCTGCTCTATCTGGTCGTGATGGGGCTGCGCAACCGCACCATTGCCAAACTGGGTGTGCGCAACATTCCCCGTCGACGCTCCCAGTCGGCCCTCATCATCCTGGGTCTGACGTTGAGCACCATCATCATCGTCAGCGCGCTCAGTATCGGCGACACGCTCAGCTACTCGGTGCGCCGCCACGCCATCACCGCTTACGGCACCATCGATCAGGTGATCTCGCCGCCCTTGCTCTCAGTGCTGGCCGGACTCGCCACGAATGCCGCGGAGGGGGATAATCCAACCGACGCCCTGGCCGGCTCCGAGCTGTCCGGCTTGCTGGAGGGGGACCTGCTCAGCATCCTGGGCTTGCTCCAGAAGGGGTTGCCGGGCATCAGCGAAGGCGCGCTACGCCCAACTCCGGGATCAGGCCCAGGCAGACCCGGCCACCGCCGCCGTGGTGGATGGGCTGGCGCCCTCCATCGCCTTCCCGACCATTATCCGTGACCGGACAAGCGGCCAGGGCATCCCGCTGGGTTTCATCGTGGCCGTGAACAACGAATACGACGAGCAGTTCGGTCTCACGACGGTGGATGGGGAGCCGGTGCAGATGGAGGACCTGCGCACGGGCGTGGGGAACATCTTTGCCCAGGCCAGCAACCTCTTTCGCTGGGCGGACAGCATCGGCATCAACGTGGAAAGCGTGGCCGCCGGCGTGGCCCAGGCCGGCGCGCTGATCACCCAGGGTCAGGGACTGCTGAATGAACTCGCCCGGTAGCGACCCACAGCCGAGCCGCCCCCCCCGGACCCACTCTGCCCTTGACTGAGACCCTGGGCCCTCGGCGCCGGACACAGGCCAGCCGGATATCGCCGCCCTGGGCAGGGCCTTGTCGGGGGGCAATCTCGACCTGGCCGCGGCGGGAGCGGCGTTGGGCTTGAACACGGACGCGATCCTCAGCGCGGTGAACCTGAACACCCTGGGCATGGAGATTGACCGCGTCCTGGAGCAGGTGGGGCTGGAACTGCGCCAGGGGGATGTTTACCTCAACCGACTGGGCGCGGAGCAGCTCAACGCTAAGCCGGGAGATGTGCTGGACGTCTTTATCGGCCCCATCCCCGTGCCCTTCCGGGTGCGAGCCGTTGTGGAGCAGGCCGGCCCCTTGGGTGCGCTCAAGCCGGTGGTCATGCTGCGGCTGGATGAAGCCCAGGAACTGCTCTTCATGCCGGGGCGGGTGAACAATGTGCTCGTCTCCAACACCGGGGATGCCTACACGGGCATGGCGAACACGGCGGCCGCGGCCCGGCAACTGCGAGCATTGGCCCTGAACGAGGCCGCCCTAACAGAGTTGGTCGCCCTGCTCCGGGAACCGGACGTGCTGGCTGCCATCGCGGCCGGCGCGGACGGCTCCGCCCCGTCCACCCTGAGTCGAGAGGAAGAGGACATGGCCGACTTCATGGCCTTCTTCGGCGGGGGGACGGGCAACGTGGCTCTGGCCGAGCGCACGCCCCTTCTGGTCGCGGAACTGGCGGGACCTGGCGTCTCCCCGGAGCTGCGGGTGATCCTGGCCCAGCCGGACATGCAGAGTTGGCTGCGGAGACTGCCCCTCCCAGGCGAGACCGGAGACAAGCTGGACGAGATCCTGGGCCGGATCAGCGATCTGGAAGTGCTGGATGTGCTGAGCAAGAACACGGTGGTCGCGGCGGCAGGGATCGGCGGCACGGTCTTTACCACGGTCTTCACCATCTTTGGCATCTTCTCCATCTTCGCCGGCGTGCTGCTGATCTTCCTGATCTTCGTCATGTTGGCGGCGGAGAGGCGCAGCGAGATGGGGATGGCCCGAGCCATCGGTATGCAGCGGGGCCACCTGGTGCAGATGTTCGTCTCCGAGGGCATGATCTACGATCTGGTGGCCGCCGCTCTGGGCATCGTCCTGGGGCTGGCCATCTCCTACGCCATGATCGGCTTTCTGGGCGGCATCTTCAACACGGCGGCCCAGCAGATCAGCAGCGAACTTTCCAGCAGCCTCTTCACCTTCCGCTTCAACGTCGCCCCCACGTCAGTGGTGATCGCCTACACCCTGGGCGTGCTCCTGACCTTTGCCGTCGTCACCGTCTCCTCCTGGCGGGTCAGTCGCCTGAACATCGTCTCGGCTATCCTGGACACGCCGGAACCGGACGGGGGCGAGCGGGGCACGGGCAAGCTGATCGGGCGGCTGATCACCGGCCCGCTGACCGTGGCCGTGGGTGTGTGGCTCACCTTCGGCGTGGCGGGCGGAGGGTCGGGCGTTCTACTGCTGATCGCGCTCTCCATGGTGCTGGTGGGCGGGCTGCTGAGCGTGAGCTGGGCGCTCTCGGCGACGTCCATGCGCACGGAACGCAGGCGACGGCTGGTCTATACCGTCATGGGCCTGGGTCTGGTGCTCATTTGGGGGCTGCCCTGGGAGACCTTGGCGCCCGGCAGGGGCTTCGGCTTGCTGCAGCAAGATCCCCGATGGACCGTCCTCTCGCTGGTGGTAAAGGGTCCGGCGCTGATCCTGGGCGGCATCCTGGTCATCATGTTCAGCGCGGACATCCTGCTGCAGACGGTGAGCCGGGTGCTGGGCGGCATCGGCCCGCTGACACCGGTGCTCAAGACCGCCATCGCCTATCCACTGACCAGTCGTTTCCGCACCGGCGTGGCCATGGTCATGTTCGCCATGATCATCACCACCGTGGTGCTCATGGCCGTGGTGATCCAGGCCACGGAAAGCGTCATCGCGCCGGACGCCAAGGGCAGCGCCGGCTTTGAGATCAGCACGTCGTTTGGCCTGCTCAGCTTCTTTGACCGGGTGACGGATCTGGAAGCGGACTTAGCCGGGATGGAGGACTTTCCCCACGACGATGTGGCGGCAGTGGGGGCCATTGTCAACCCCATGGTGGACGTGCGCCAGGCGGGCCCCGGCACGCCCGGGCAGTGGCATTCTCTCACGCTGACGGGCATGGACGAACGCTTCATGGCCCAGGCCCGGGGGATCTACACCTTCCAACAGCGAGCGGCGGGGTTCGAGGACGACGCCGCGGTCTGGCAGGCGCTGCTGGAGCGGGACGACGTGGCGATCGTCACCCCGTTCCTGGTGGCCAATCCCGACAGCAGCTACGAAAGCTCCAGAGGCGGCGGTGGCAACGACTTGATGGCAACCCTCGGCGGGCTCGCCGAGGAGGCCGGCTCTCAGGCTGACACGCCGGCCACACAGGGGGAGTTCAGATTCCGGCTGACCGGCTTCACGCGGGCGGATGATCTGCCGGAGGTGTGGCTGGAGCTGCGGGATGAGTCGGGCGGACAGGTGCGCATCCACCGGGTGCAAGTGATCGGCGTGCTGTCGGACATCACCACGGTCAGCATGAGCTCGGTCCACGTCAACAGCCGGGCCATCGCCGCCGTCACCGGCGAGGACGTGAAGCCGGACGCCTTCTTCATCAAGGTGACCGAGGGCGCGAACGTGCGGGAAGTAGCCCAGGAGGTGGAGCGGGTCTTCCTGAGCTCCGCGCTGGACGCCACGGTCATCGCGGACAGCTCCGCCCAGGGCCAGGCATTGACCCGCGGCATCCTGCAACTGTTCCAGGGTTTCCTGGCCCTCGGGCTGCTGGTGGGCATCGCCGCCCTGGGCGTGATCAGCGCCCGCACGGTGGTGGAGCGACGGCAGCAGGTGGGCATGCTGCGGGCCATCGGCTACCAGCCTGAAATGGTCGCGCTCTCCTTTGTGCTGGAGGCCAGCTTCATCGCCCTGGTGGGCATCGGCCTGGGCACGGCTGCGGGCATCCTGCTGGGACAGGCCATCATCGGCCAACTATTCAGCGTCATCACGGCCGGGCGCACCCTGGCCGTGCCGTGGAGCCAGATCGGGATCATCGTCCTTGGCGCGTACCTTTTCTCGCTGCTTACCACCATCGTACCCGCGATCCAGGCCTCGCGCATCTATCCGGCGGACGCGCTCCGCTACGAGTAGGGAGGACATTCTACAGGGCGAGCCACGGCTTCCCGGCCTGCTCATGCGGGCCGGGAAGCTTACTTTCAGTATGCTCACCTTCATGAGTGGGCCGGTCTTTTCCCGCCCGAATCCGCGCCGGGCCCCTCCCGTGCTGGATATGCCCATTCCGGGCGCCCTTGCCCCACCCCGGCCCCCCCCCCGGGGTAGATCAACGCAGTGGATTGATGAACAGGTGTTCTGTACGGTAGTGAAGGGTGACAAAGCAGATTTTACGGTTGTAAAAAAAACGATGCTCCGGCCGTACGCGGCCGGAGCATCGTGACATCCCAGGAACGGTCCATCAGGGCTGCCCACGGCGGCGGTGGTTGCCTACTTCGCCCGGTTCGTGAGCAACAGGATGACATTGTCGAGCAGGGCATCCTTCTTGGCGCTGGAGCTGCCGCCGCCCACCGGCGTGCCTTGCGCCTGGGCGGTCGCTTTGGCGGCTTCCCGCTGTTCGGGCGGCAAATCCTTGAGGCTGCCGCTCTGCGGCGTGACGCCCGGCTCCGGTGTGCTCGCGACGCTCACACCGATCTCCACGTAGTACGCCTGGAGCATGGCGTTGGTCAACTTCAGGCCGGCGATGGCGCTGATCTGTGCGGGGGTCATGGCTGCGCTGATCTGGTTCTGCACCGCGATCACCTCTTCGGTCGCGCTGGTCGAGCTGGCAGCCAGTGTCTTGAGCGCCTGCCACAGCGGCGCCAGCTTGGCTGCCTCCGCCGCGGTGACCGCATTGGCCGTCCCCTCCAGGCGGAGCGTGCCGAAGGCCAACTGATTCCGAACGCTCAGCGCGTCGGGATAATCCTCAACCAGGCCGCCGCTGCTCGCCGCCGCAGGCGCCGCTGCCGGCTGTGCAGGGGCCGGCGCCCCACCACAGCCTGCCACCATCACGGCCAGGCTCAGTACGATCACGAATGTCTTCAGGATTTTCATGGTTTGTGCCTCAGTTTGCTTTCTTGCTTTCGAGTAACTTGATCATAGCATCCACCAACGCCTTGCTCAACCCGCCGCTTTCGGCGCTGCCGCCGCGTTCGGCTTGCCGTGTGGCGCGCGCCTCGGCGGAGAGCGCCTGACCGCCGCCTGGCTCGCCCGACCCCATGCCGCTGCCGGCCGTATCGCCGCTCCCCGTTGTGATTCCCTGACTGCGCGCCCACTCCTGCAGATCAGCCTGGGTCAGCTTCCAACCGCGGATCGCTGCCCGCTGCTCGGCGCTCAGGCCCGCCTCGATCTGCTGGAGCAGCGCATCGGTTTCGGCCTGGGCCGCCGCGCCGCTGTTCATCGTGCCGCGAATGCCCTGCCACAAGGGCAGCAGCGCGGCCGCTTGCGGCGCGCTGAGCGGATGTGCGCTCTCCTCGAGTTTCAGCATGCCTAGCAGGAGCTGATTGCGGATGGGCAGCGCGTTGGGATAACTGGTGTCCAGGCTCGTCGCAGCCCCGGAAGGTGCGCTGGCGCTCGCCGGGGCCGCCTGCGGCGCCGTTGCGCCGCCACACGCCGCCAACAGCAGGGCGGCCAGGGTCATCAGGCTGATAACCAAAACGAATCGTTTCATATTTTCTCCTATCATTCGTGCCTCAACGCCACGATGGGGTCGAGTTGCGCCGCCTTCGTGGCGGGATAATAGCCGAAGAAGATGCCCACGGCCGCGGCCGCGCCGAACGCCAGCGGGACCGAGACCGGGACGATCTGCGTCTGCATGTCACCCAGCCGGCCGAACAGCTCCGCGCCGCCGATCCCCAGAATGACGCCTGCCAGGCCGCCGACCAGGCTGAGCGTGACCGCCTCGATCAGGAATTGCAGCAGCACATCGCGCGGCCGGGCGCCCAACGCCTGGCGCAGGCCGATCTCACGCGTGCGCTCCGTCACCGACACGAGCATGATGTTCATGATGCCGATGCCGCCCACCAGCAGCGAGATCGCCGCCACCCACGCCAGCAGATCGCGGAACGCCTCGGTCGTGGCCTGCTGCGTGCTGATGATGTCCTGCTGTGTTTGCAGGACGAAGTCGGGTTTGGCCGGATCCACATCGTGGCGCTCGACCAGCAGCGCCTTGATCTGGTTGGTGACGCTGGTCATCGCCTCTTGGCTCTCCGCCTTGATGTAGATGGTGCGCACCCGATCCGCGGCGAGGACGGATGGGCTGAACTTCTGATATAGCAGTTGCAGCGGGATGTACAGCCGGCCGTCGTAATCCACATCGGCCACCACGCCCTTCTCCTCCATCACGCCCACCACCGTCAGCCTGGTTGAACCGACGGTAACTACCTGCCCGATGGCGCTGTCACTGCCGAACAGATCCTGCGCCATGCCATAGCCGAGGACGACCACCTTCAGCTTGCGTTCGTTCTCGTCGGCGGTGAAGAACCGGCCTTCCCCGACTGCATAATCGCGCACGATCGGGAAGTCGGCTGTGACGCCGAGCACGGTGATCCCTTCCAGCCTGGCGCGTGCGGTGCTCGTATCCTGCACCACCTGGAATTCGGCGGACACGCCTTCGCTGTTGCTCACCGCCTCCTTGATTGCCAGCGCGTCGTCGTAGGTGAGGGTCTGCGATGCGCCCGGCACCCCGCGCACCGGGTTGACGATGATCAGGTTGGCGCCCAGAGCGTTGATCTGATCGGCGATGGCCGCCTCGGCCCCCGCACTGACCGCCAACATGATGATGACCGACGCCACGCCGATGATCACACCCAACGTTGTCAGAAAGGAGCGCACCCGGTTGAGCTTCAGCCCTTCCCAGGCCACCCGCAGTGTTTCATTAAGCGTCATCACGCCCTCCCCGTTCCAGGCAATGGCCCGCGCCGTCGCGGCCGTCCGAGACAATCTTCCCATCGCGCACGCAGACCACGCGCTGCGCATGGCCCGCGATGTCCGGCTCGTGCGTCACCATGACGATGGTGCCGCCATTGCCATGCACCTTGTTCAACAGATCCATGATCTCCACGCTGGACCTGGTGTCCAGGTTGCCGGTCGGCTCGTCGGCCAGGATGATCGCCGGTTTGTTGATGAGCGCCCGCGCGATCGCCACTCGCTGCTGCTGACCGCCCGACATTTGGTTGGGCCGGTGATGCAGCCGGTCGCCCAGCCCCACCGCTGCCAGCGCAGCGACGCCGCGCTCGTAGCGTTCCGCCTCGGTCAGGCGCTCTTCGATGTTGTAAAGCAGCGGCAGCATCACGTTCTTCACCGCGCTCAACCGCGGCAGCAAATTATATGACTGGAAGACAAAGCCAATTTTCAGGTTGCGGACGATCGCCAGGTCGTTGCGGTCCAGTTGGCTGACATCCTCGCCATCCAGGTGATATTCGCCGTCCGTCGGCCGATCCAGGCAGCCCAGGATGTTCATCAGGGTGGACTTGCCCGACCCGGACGGCCCCATGATTGCCACAAACTCACCGCGCTTGACTTGCAGATCCACGCCGGCCAACGCATACACCATCGCGTCTTCCATGCCGTAGACCCGGGTCAAGCCACGGATTTCGATCACATTCGCATTCGGTTCCATCTCGACTCACCTCGCTCTGGCCGCCGCTACTTGGTCTCCACGGTTCCCGTGCTGACCACATCGCCCTTCGCCAGGCCGCTGGTGATCTGGGCGTTGGCGAAATCACGCAGGCCCACCGTCACCGGCCGCATCTCCAACTGGCCGTCGGCCTTCACAACGAACACCGCATAGGAGCCGGGGGCCAGCTCGCGCAGCGCCTGCACCGGCACGAGCAGCGCCCTTGGCCTCGCCCGCGATGATCTCCACCTCCGCGGTCAGGCCGGAGAGCAGCTTGACCGGATGCTGCGCCAGATCAATGCTGGCCCAGGCCTGCACCGCGGACGTGCCCTCCACCGTGACGAGCGACGGATCCACGCGCAAGACCTTGCCCGCGAAGACCAGGTCGGGCAGCGCATCGAAGACGATCTGTACGGGGTTGCCCGGCGCGACACTCATCAGGTCGCTTTCTTCGACCCAGAAGCGCAGCTGCGAAGCGGAGAGATCGGCCACCGTGATGATTGGCGCTGTCCCGACCG
The DNA here is from genome assembly GCF_016704685.1 of Candidatus Amarolinea dominans. Lineage (NCBI taxonomy): Bacteria > Bacillati > Chloroflexota > Caldilineae > Caldilineales > Candidatus Amarolineaceae > Candidatus Amarolinea > Candidatus Amarolinea dominans. Next base: position 33,196 of record NZ_JADIZS010000004.1, on the reverse strand, counting down.
TCTCGCCGGCCTCGGCGTTCACCGCCAGCACCGTCCCGGAGATCGGCGCGCGCAACTGCGTGTTGTTCAACGCCCGCTGGGCATTCTCCAGGCTGTAGCGCGTCAGGGTCACGCTGAGTCTGGCGGCCTCGCTGTCGTTCGCGTTAGGCCCGGCCAGCAGCGCGTCCAGCTGCGCCTGGGTCTGCGCCACCTTGGCCTCGGCCGCCTTAAGCGCCGCGGCATCGGGGGCAGCTTTCGCAGCATCAAGCTGGGACTTCGCCACGGCCACCTTAGCGCGCGCCGCGGTGATGACATCCGCGGCCGGGCCAGCCTGCACCGTCTCATAGTCCGCCGCGGCCTTCTCATAGTTGGTCGTCGCCTGCCACAGTGCGGCGGCCTGCGCCGTCGCGCCAGCGTCAGCACGGTCGGCGATCTTGTCGTAGGCGGCTTGCGCGGCCCGCACGTTGATCTCGGCCAGGGTCAAGGTGGCTCTGGCGGCCGTGAGTTTCGCCGGATCAGGGCCGGCCAGCAGGAGAGCCAAAGCCTCCTGTGTACTGCGCAGGTTTTCCTGCGCCCCCAACAGCTCGGACGCGGTGGCGGGCGTAATGAGCCGGCTAAGATCCGCCTGGGCCGCGGCCAGGCTGGCCCGCGCGGCTGCCACTGCGGCCGGATCCGCCCCGGCCATCAGATCGGCCAGCTTAAGCTCGGCCAGCCGCAAATTGGCCTCGGCCTGGGCGACCTGGGCACGTGCATCCGCGTCATCCAGCCGCGCCAATACCTGTCCGGCTTCCACGCGATCCCCCACTTTGACAGCCGCCTGGGCCAGGAGGCCGCTGGTGCGGAAGGCCAACGCCGTTTCGCTGGCGGGCAACAGGTTGCCAGCGCCGCTGGCAGTGATGGTGATATCGCCGGTGCGCACTTTGGCAGTTTGCAGCGCGGGGGTGGCCGGCGTTTTGGTCGCGGCCGCGCGCTGGCCGAAATAGTACCAACCACCGGCGGCCAATGCAACCACGACCAACGGCAAAACGATAAACAGCCAACTCAACCGACGCTTCTTCTTCCCGACCTGCTTCATGAACTCCTCCGATACGCGTGCTTTGGGTTTTCAGTTGCCGCGCAGGGCGCTTGCAATCGCGCCCTGGGTAACACAGCCCTCAGTATAGGTGCGAGTTGTGCTGGCGTGATGTACACACTGTGAAGATTCTGTGAAGCCCCTCAGTAGCGGTCGGAATCAAACCGGGTGCAAGGATTCTTCCAGCACGACCTCAAAGAAGAGGTGACCGAGCGCCGAGTACGCGCCTACAAAGACAAACCGGCGCACATGGAGCGCCAGGTGCGTTATCAGGTGACGGTCAGTCGCAATCAACCGGCAATCAAAACCGCTGAGTTTGAGACAGGTTGGCGCATCTATGCCACCAATGAAGCAACTGTCAGTCCAGTCAAATTGACTGTAGACTAGCGGTTTGTTGACCACCAATTTCTATCTTACGTATGATTGGAGTGCGGACGGCAAACAATTGGTCAGCGCGGGCAGTGACGGCACTCTCCGCTGGTGGAATCCGCAAAATGGCGAGTGTCTTCTATCGCGCCAGGAGCAACGGTCTTCTTTCGAGGGCCACGAATGCCACGAATGCACACGAAACCAATTCGTGAAAATTCGTGAAATTCGTGGCAGAAAATACAACAGTCTTCTTTCGAGGGCCACGAATGCCACGAATACACACGAAACCAATTCGTGAAAATTCGTGAAATTCGTGGCAGAAAATACAACGGTCTTCTTTCGAGGGCCACGAATGCCACGAATACACACGAAACCAATTCGTGAAAATTCGTGAAATTCGTGGCAGAAAATACAACGGTCTTCTTTCGAGGGCCACGAATGCCACGAATACACACGAAACCAATTCGTGAAAATTCGTGAAATTCGTGGCAGAAAATACAACGGTCTTCTTTCGAGGGCCACGAATGCCACGAATACACACGAAACCAATTCGTGAAAATTCGTGAAATTCGTGGCAGAAAATACAGGTCAGTGCGTAAAATCGCCCTTGACGCGCAGGACGCCTAACTGACCGCCGTTGGGCGCGGTGCTTTCACACTGCACGGTCACATCGGCCCTGCGACCATCCTCCAGCTCCAGGCGCATCGGTGTTTCCCGGATCAACTCGATCCGCACTTTCTGATGGCGTTTCACATACTCGTAGTTGATGCGGTAGCGGTCCCCTGGACGATGATTATCCGTGTATTCGAAGACATCGCACGTGAGATCGGCCACCGGCTTCTTCTGTCCGGTGATGTAGAGCGTTCCCTTCACAGGCATCGTTCCCCCCCTGCTGCGTCCTGATTTGTGCCAGAATCTACGAACGATTATAGCCTTGCCGGAAATGCCTGTCAATTCTACTGCGCCAGCGCCCAATTGGCCGTCGCCAGAATGAAATCGGCCACGGAGATTCGACCATCGCTGTTCAGGTCGAAGCGCGGCACGAACGGCAGCGAACCGCTCGCTTCGCCCCAATGCCCGGCCAGTAGAACCAGATCCGCGGCCGCCAGGCTGCCATCACAATCCAGGTCGGTGGGCAGACTGCAGGTGCGGGCGATTTCCAGGCGCACCGGCAGGCAGTCGGCGCTGACGCCGCCGGCCTCGACCAACACGCACACGTCGTAAACCCCCTCGGCCAGATTGGCGGAAAGCGCGGTGGCTTCGACCACAGCAGGAGTCGCGCCGGTGCTGACGTTCAAGCGCAGCCACGCCACTTCTTCGGTCAGGCCCCAGGTGAGGGGAAAGGCGTTGTCGCTCAGCAGCAGCAGCCAGCGGCTCGGCAGCGTGACGCCCGCGCTGTCGGCATGGAAGACCAGTTCGGACGGTTCGACTCGCAGTTGAGGCGCCTGCGGCGGGTAGTGAAAGCCCATATCAACGACCCCGCTGTCCAACACCTCATCGGTACGCGTGGTGCGGGTGTCCACACTGGCCGCGACGGCCGTGCGCGCGCCGGCGTTCACGGCCGGGCTGTTGACGGTCTGCCCGGCTGCGGTTTGACTCAGATAGAATGCGCCCAACGGCCCGCTGGTGAAATACGGATTCTGCGAGATGCTGGCGGTATCCGGGGCCAGGTTGATGTAGTTCGTCGTGTTGTTCCAGACATCGTTGGCGATCGGGGTGACGGTGGCGCCCTGCACATTGATGCCCCTGGCGTTGTTGGTGATGATGTTCTCGCGCACCGTGGCAACGGCGCCGCCCTGCACCACCAGGCCATCGCCTGGCCCCTGCGCATCATTATTGTCCACCGTGTTGTTGCTGAATTGCGGCGTCCCTGCCTGCAGATAAACCCCGCCGCCATTCTGCGCCGCCTGATTCTCGCGGATCAGGTTGTTGCGAATGATCGCGGGTACGCCATTGGCGACCATTGCTCCGCCGAAGTTGCGGGCGCGGTTGGCGACGAGCACATTGTTGGCAAAGAGCACGTTGTTGCCCAACTCCAGATACGCCCCGCCGCCGTCCTTGCCCTCATTGCCCTCCAGCCAGTTGCCATCGAAGGTGGGCGTGCCGGCGCCGTAAAATTTGATGCCGCCGGCCGTACCGTTGTTGTTGGCCGTGTTGTTGCGCAGCACGTTGCTGCGCAAGATGGCGTTGCTGCTGTTCTGAACGATGGCGCCGCCGCCGTCCAGGCCGCTCGTGTTGGACTCCAGGACGTTGTTCAAAAGCGTTGCGTGGCTGCTCTGCGTCAGGATCAGGCCGCCGCCCAGGTTGGCGGCCTGGTTGTTGGCCAGCCGATTCGCGGTCAGGATGGGCGCTGAACCTTGCACGTACACCCCGCCGCCGTTGTTCGCCGTGTTACCCTCGATGCGATTGCCGATCAAGGTGGCGTTGGAGCTTTCACGGATGAAGACGCCGCCGCCGGAGCCGGTGGCAGCGCTGACGCTGTTGTTGCGAATCAGGTTGTACTCGATGCGCGCACTGGAGCCGCCCGATAGCGACATGCCGCCGCCAAAGAAAGTGGTTGCCACATTGTTCTCGATGATGTTGTCCCGGATCGTGGGCGAGGCGCCGCCGTCCAGGCGTACACCGCCCCCCGCAGTGGCCGAGCCGTTGCGGATCGTGAAGCCGGACACCACCGTGCTGTTTCCGATTGTGCTGGTGGTTGCCAACACGGTGGCGTTGAGCGCACGCCCGTCAATGATGCTCTGACCTGGGCCGCTGCCGATGACCGACACGCCTGCCTTGAGCGTGATGTTCTCCTGATAGACGCCGGCCAGCACCCGCACCACATCGCCGCTGCTAGCAGCCGTAATGGCCGTCTGGATCACGCTGTACGGACAGCCGGACGGACAGACCGTGCGCGTCACCTGCGGCGCTTGGGCAGCAGATTGCTGGTCCTGTGCCCGCGCCGCCCACATGACGCCTGCACTCCGTGGCGCGCCGGCATGTACCAACGGCTGCACCACGAGCAGACCAATGAGCGCGGCAACACCTGCGTATAGGGTATATTGTAATGACCGATTCATTTTTTTCCTCTAAAACACCGGGGGATGATGACGTGCCATTGGCTGCGAGCAATGCGAGCAATGCGAGCAATGCGAGCAATGCGAGCAATGCGAGCAATGCGAGCAATGAAGGGGTGACTGAAGTCATTATGGCAGGGGCCGCCCTTCATCTTTGTAGGGTAAGCTACACAATCAGGTTACATTTGGGTGCGCCCTCGCGCAGCCCCACGCTTGGCTTCCTGTGCCTTTTGCGGTACAATCCCGCGCCGGTGAGGATGATCTGAAGGAGAGAGCCACAGTGGACAACATCGCGAATCTGGACCCGGTTCGCTTTGCGTTGGCAGCCACCGAACTGACCCGTTGGCTGCGCACAACGGATTGGGACGCCGCGGCCGCGCGCGTGCGGGGCTGGGATGACGCCACCTGGCGTCAGGCGCCGCGCGTGCTCTATCTGCATACGCTGACGCCCTGGATTGTGCCCATTCTGGCGCAGCAGCCGGCCCTGGCCGCGGCGCTTCCGGAGTGGTTGCACCAGCACCTGGCGACGCTGCACGCGTGGGGGCAGGAGCGCAGCCGGCTTCAACAGGACGAGCTGGCGGCGATTCTGCGCAGCGCGGAGCGGGCGGGCATTGCCGTACTGCCGCTCAAAGGCGCGGTCACCGCGCAGACCCTCTACGCCTCGCCGGACCAACGCCAGATGGCAGACCTTGATCTGTTGGCGCATCCGGACGACTGGCCGGGGCTCAGCGCCGGCCTGCACAGCCTGGGCTATGTCGAACGCGAGCAGAATTGGAAGAATCGCACCTTCACCCGGCCCGGTTGGTCGCAAAAAGTGCCCTGGACCTGGCACCCTGACAACGCCCGCCTGGTTGACATCAACCTCGAGGCGCAGGAGGGCATGGAGTGGCTGGCAGTGGATTTTACCGAGGCCCTTTGGCGCGGTGCGCGGCCCGGCGTGCTGCTCGGCGTCAACACCCTGCTGCCCGACCTCGTGACGCATTTCATCTACTCGCTGGCCCATGCCGCCGCGCACATCATCCAGGGGCCGCCGCGGCTGATCTGGCTGCAGGACACCGCCTACCTGGCGCGCCAAGTGCAGGCGACCGGCCTGTGGTCAGACGCGCAAGCCTGGCTCGACCGCCTGGACGCCCGTCTGACCGCGCCCGCGCTGACGATGGCAGCCGAACTCTTTCCAGACTGCGTGCCGGCCGCCGATCTGGCGCGGCTGGTCGGTCGTCTGTCGCCGCTGCTGCAGGCCTGGCTGGCTACCCAACGGGAGCCGGCGCCGTTGAGCGATTTTGCCACCTGGCGCCCGGTGCGTGAGCGCCTGCGCTGGTGCAACACGAACGGCGAGCGGCTGCGCCTGGCCTGGTACGAAGGCTTTCCGCACCGCTGGCGCCTGGCCGATCATTACCCCACCCTGGCCGCCTCACGCTGGTGGTTTTTAGCCTATGGCCCTTACGCCGTCGCCGGCCTGCGCGAACTGGCGCGGCTGTTGCGCACGCGCTTTGGAGAGGCGTCATGACTGAGATCTGGAAAAAAGGAGGGGGGGGGGCGGGGCGGGGGGGGGGGCCCGCGCCCCAACCCGGGGAGGGGGAACCCCCCCCCCCCTTTTCCCCCCCCCCCAACCCCCCCTCTCTCCTCTCCCCTCCTCCCCTTTTTCTCTCCCCACCCCAGAGAGGCGTGCAGGCGATCGAGACGCGGGGTTTGGGTAAGACGTACACGAGCGAGAAGCGGCGGGTGGAGGCGTTGCGGGGGGTCAGTTTGCAGGTGCCGCGGGGCATTTTGTTTGGGCTGTTTGGCAATAATGGCGCGGGCAAGAGCACTCTGATTCGCCTGCTCACCACGCTGCTGGAACCGAGCGCGGGCCAGGCCTGGGTCAACGGCTTCGACACGCGGACGCAGGCGCCCGCGGTGCGCGCTTCCATCGGTTTTTGTTCCAGTGAAGACCGCAGCTTTTACGCGCGCCTGAGCGCCCGCCAAAACCTCACCTTCTACGGCGCTTTGCAGGAAGTGCCGTGGCGCCGGCTGCGCCCGCGTATCGAAGAACTGCTGGCCTGGTTCGATCTGCAGCGGGCGGGCGACCTGCCGGTGCAGTTCTTCTCCACCGGCATGCGCCAGAAGCTCAATGTGGCACGCGCCCTGTTGCACGATCCGCCGCTGCTTTTCCTGGATGAGCCGACGAAGAGCCTCGACGTGACCAGCGCGGATCAGTTGCGCGATCTGATTCGCCAGGAATTGGTGGGACGCCAGGGCAAGACCGTGTTTTACACCACGCATGAGCTGCACGGCGTCGAGGACCTGTGCGACCGCGTGGCCCTGATTCGCATGGGCGAAATTGTGCTCGAAGGCACCCCGGCCGCGGTCTTGCAGGCGTTGCCGGGCCTCTCCACCTACCTGCTGGAGGTAGCGACCGACGAGGGCGCGGCGCTGGGCGTCAGCCTGCAGGCCGTGCCCGGCGTGCAGGAGCTAAGGCCGATCAACGGCGGTGCAGCCGCGGGCCTGGTGGCCTGGGAGTTGACCTTGAATGAGGATGGCGGCGAGGTATGGCCCCAGGTCTGGCAGGCCGTCATGCTGCACGGCGCGCAACTGCGCCGCTGTGAGCAGGTGCGCCGGCGCAGCCTGCGCGATGTCGTCAAAGAGGTCACGGCCGCATGAGAAGCCTCATCGGTATCGCCGGCGGGCTGAGCTGGCAGAAATTTCTGGCCTTCGTGCTGAAGGGCTACACGCTGGAACGCAGCTATCGTCCCAATTTTTGGGCACGCTACATCGAAGCATTCACGGGGTTGGTCTTTGTCTATTTCCTGGGCCGCTTGTTCAGCACACCGCCCGCGGCCGTGGCCGCGTACGGGGTTGACTATTTCACCTTCGCGCTGGTCGGCACCGTCTTTTCCCAGTACCTGAACACCGTCTTGCGCCAGTTTGCCCTGGGCCTGCGCGAGGAAATGCTGACCGGCACCATCGAGCCGCTGCTGGTCACGGTTACACACCCGTCGCTGGCGCTGCTGGGCGGCGCCTTCTGGGCCTTGCTCGAAGGATTGGTCATCCTGGCGCTGCAACTGCTGGCGGGCTGGCTGCTGGGGGCACGTTTTCTCGGCGCCAACTGGCCGACGTTGGTCATCACCATCGCTCTGTCGCTGGTCTGCCTGAGCGCCTGGGGCATTGCTTCGGCGGCGTTCGTGCTCATCTTCAAGAAAGGCGATCCCATCGCCTGGCTGGTGTCGGGCACGACTTATATTTTTGGCGGCGTCTATTTCCCGGTTTCGATCCTGCCGCGCTGGCTGCAGGTCGTAGCCTACGCGCTGCCGGTCACGCATGCGCTGGAAGCGATCCGCGGCGCGCTCTTGCAAGGCCTTTCCCTGGGGCAACTGGGACGCCCGCTGCTGGCCCTGCTTGCCTTCACGGTGGTGCTGCTGCCTGTCAGCCTCGCGCTCTTCCGCTATGCCACGCATCGCGCTCGTCAGGATGGCAGTCTGGCGCATTATTGAGGGAGATTGGATATGGAAGTTTTACGCCAGCGCATGCCTGATTTCTGGCAGCGTCGGGCGACGGAGGGGGCAACGACGCAGCAGTTCAATGTGTTCGGCTACCCGTTGCTGCTGACGACCAACAGTCAGCGGCTGGTCGCGGCTTGTGCGGCGTGGGTAGCGAAGTTCAGCACAGCGCCCCTGGCCGCGGCGGAGGCGCCGATGCAGATCAGTCTGTTCGAGCGCCAGGCTGCTGACCGATCGCGTGGCCGGGCGGAGACGGCAGAGTGGGACGCGGTCAACCTGGAGGGTGAATCGCCGTTTACCTACGATGGGCATGGCGATTGGATTGCGATCAGCGCCGGGAGGGATGGGCATGTGCTGGCCGATCTGCGGAAGCAGGAGGCAATCGGTTTCGTCGCGCCGTCTCTGGCGGCGCAAACCGCGCTGGTCAGCAAGTTCATCTTCGGCACCGTCCTCTACAATCTGCTCACACGCCGCGCCGGACTGCTGCAGTGGCATGCGGTGGCGTTGGTGCATGAGGATACTGTGCTGCTGCTCATCGGCCACGACAACAGCGGCAAATCCACCACCGCGTTGACGCTGCTGCACGCGGGCTTCACGCTGCTGGCCGATGGGCTGATCTACACACGGCTGGATGCCGCGGGCGTGGAGGTACTGGCCAGCCCGGTGGGCGAATTACGGGTGCGGTCGGGCGCGTTCGACTTTTTCCCTCATCTGCGCCAGCAGGCGGTGGCGCTCAACACCTGGGAAGGGGAGAAATACCGCCTCGACCTGGCGCAGGTGTTTCCGGGGCGCTACACCAGCGCGTCGCCGCGGGTCACGCGTCTGCTGCCTCTGTTCGTTTCAGTGGGACAGCGCCTGGCCACGCACATCACCCCGCTGACGGCCGGCCAGGCGCTCGAGCGGGCCATTCCTGCGCTCGGCTGGTGGGACAGCCTGCCCTTCCTGGAAACCGTGCTGCACCACGCGCACACCCTATTGGCGCGCCACCCCGCGTTTGCACTCGAAGTAGGCTGGGAGCGCGACGCGCTCGTGGCGAGCATCTCTGGTCTGATTACATCCGGCGCGCAAGCGGATTCGGAGAATCACGTTTAGGTTCAGGCCGTCACGAAATCCAGGTAGTTGGTGCGGTTGACTGAACAAGGCAGCTTCAACGGCGGGCTGGATGGCGCGAACGTATTGAATCATGAAATTCTCCTTAATCAGGTGGGACGACTCCCCTAATTCATACTAAATTGAGCGGTTTGTCAATCGCCAACCCTCACCCCCACACGGGCGGGGTGTGGAGGCCCAATCCCCCCATACTTGGGGGCCAGGGGGCCTCACCCCCACACGGGCGGGGTGTGCAGGATGTCGCGCTGGATCTCGCCGGGCAGGACAGCCCAGACCGGGAACGGAAGCTGGCGCTGCTGCGCCTCGCGTTGAATGGTCGCGACGATCTCCTCGGGCGGGTAGCGCAGGGAGAAATGGGTCAGGATCAGGCCCTGCGGCGCCAGCGCCAGCGCCATGTCCAGCACGCCGGGCAGCCCGCTGTGCCGGTTGTAACGCGTGGCAGCCGCGTCAGCCGCGGTTTCGTCGTCCAGGAAGGTGGCTTCGTGAATCAGGAGCTGCGGCTGGCCCCAGGCGTCCGCGGGCATGAGCGGCGTGTCCCCGCTAAACGTTAGCAGATCGTGCGTGCGCGTGGTCATCAGGCTGTCGCGACCGTCGCGCAGGCGGATGGCGTCCAACTCGGCCTGGGGCAGCCCCTGCAGTTCGGGGCGCAGGCTCGATGCCGCGTGCTGCACGGTGTACGCGACGACCTTCACCTGTTCGGGCGGCACATCGCGCCAATGCAGACTGGGGCGTACCAGCAGTTGCAGTTGTTTCTGCAAGGGAATCACATCGCCGGGCGCAACCGCCTGCCAGACGGCCCCTGCGCTGGTGGTGGGGTCGAACTGCGCAGTGAACGCGGCCAGGCTGCGGAAGGAATTGGAATCGCGCGGATAGAGCAGCCGCGGCGCGCCCGGCCGGCCGTTGAGCTGCAGGAATTGCAGCAGCCCGGCCAGGTGATCGCGGTCAGCGTGCGTCAGGGCCACGGTCTGCACCTTGCGTGACTTGTGCAACAGTCCCGCCGTCACACCATCACCGGCATCGAACAGCAGTTTCCACTGGTCAATGAAGATCCAGGTGGTGTAGAGTGCGGTGCTGTACAGGGTGATTTGCAGATCGAAAATAGACATTGTAAGATGATCCCATGATTGTGTTTGACCTGGACAGCCGGCGCATCAACCGCTGGTTGAGTGCATTTGCCATGCTGTGTCGGATTTTGGCCCTGACCTATGCCCTGGTGCTGACGCGTTTTCACCCGCATCCGGTCATCGAAGCGCGTCAGGAAATCATCATGACCGTTTGGTGGGCGATGGCCGCCTACACCGCCGGCCTGATCGTTCTTCTGTTCGTGCGCGATGCGATTCTGCGCGCACCATTTTTCTTGCTGTTGGACACCCTGATCTGCAGCGCCATTCTGATCCCCACGGACGGCGGCTATCGCAACGTCTTTGCACTGCACTCAGCCATTCCGGTGCTGACGACCGCCTTCTCGATCCCCGCCTCGCCCACGCTCTGGCGCCGCGGCCTGCTCCTGATCTTCGTCGGCGGCGTTGGCACCTTCGGCTTTGCCCTGTCGCTGTGGCTCAACGGTTACACCTTCGCCTCGGTCATCGAGCAGCGCGCGGTGGATGAAGTGATCCTGCGCACCAGCACCTACCCCGTCCTGGCGCTCGTCTTAGGCTTCATCGCCCTGCTGATGGTGCTCTGGCAGCGCAGCCTGGAGCGCATGAACGCGCTGCAGGCCGACGCCGGCATCGAAGCGGAGCGCCGCCGCATCGCCATGGACATTCATGACAGCGTGCTCAGCCGGCTGACTGCGCTCAGCCGCCGGGTGGAGTTCGCCGAACTGCTGGCGACCGAAGAACCGGAAGCGATGCGCGATGAGCTGAATCACGTGGCCGCGATGGCATCCGACATCCATGCTGACATTCGCTGGACCGTGCGTGCGCTGCGCGACGATCCCACGCAGATGCGTCTCTTCCCCGTGGTGCGCAGTATTGTAGAACGTTTCGAGCGCAACACCAATTTGCCGGTGGAGGTGCGTTTGCCGGAGCAGGAGCCGGCGCTGCCTTTCGACACGCTGCGCCACCTGGGCTATATCGTGGAAGAGGCGCTGGTCAATGTCTGGAAGCATGCCAACTGCCAGGCGGCCTGGGTGGCCATCGAGACGCAGCCCGAGCAGATCGAAGTCATCATCGGCGACGACGGCGAAGGTTTTGACCCGGCCGCAGTGGCCGCCTGGCCAGAGGGGAGCAAAGGCTGGGGCCTGGAGAATATCCGCGAGCGGGCGCAGCAGGTTGGCGGTCGGTGTCAGATCGAATCTGCGCCCGGCCAGGGTACGCGTGTGTTGATCCAGATTCCGCTGCAGGCTGAGCCGGGCGATGCCGGGCGGAATCCAAGCGTGTGGGAGGATGTATGGCGCCTATTCGGGTTTTGATTGCCGACGACATGGGGCTGCACCGCGAACTGTTGCGGCGCCTGTTGGAGCGCCAGAGCGATATCGAGGTCATCGGTGAAGCCTGTTCGCCCGAAGAGGTGCTGCAGCGGGTGGCGGAACGCGAGCCGGACGTGGTGTTGATGGACCTGCGCATGCCGCGGCATGACCCGAAGGGGGGAATTCGGGCCACACAGCAATTGGCGCTGAATCACCCACGCGTCAAGGTGATTGCCCTGACCGAGTCTGACGACGAGAACGATGTGCGCGCCGTCACCCTGGCGGGGGCCAAGGGCTATGTCCTCAAGAATTCGAAGGCCGAACGGATTGCAGAGGCCATTCGCAACGTGCATGGCGGCAAGGGCTGGCTCGATCCGGACGTCACGCAGCACGTTCTGGGCGATTACCGCCGCGCCAATCGGGAGGCGGGCGGCCGTTTTGGTTTGACCACCGCGGAACAGCAGGTCTTGCAACTTGTCGCCAGCGGTCTCACCGCGCGCGCGATCGGCGAGCAGTTGTTCATGGCGGAAAAGACCGTCAAGAATCACCTGAGCACGATCTACCGCAAGCTGGATGTGCGCAACAGCAGCCAGGCCGTGGCCGAGGGCTACCGTCGCGGGTTGATTGCCTGAAAATAAGGTTGGGACGATTGTTGTGTTCGCCGGGCCGTTCGCCTCACGACACGCCGGCAGATTGGCGCGATAATGCCGCGGTTCCTGTCTCCCTGTTTGGTTCCGGCATGCCCGGGTTAAGGACATAGATTGATGACGACGGCAACGGCACGGCTGACTTTGCCCACGCTGTGGGGCAAGCCTCAGCCTTTGTTGACAGAAGTGACGGAGACGGCGCTTCCCTACGATCCGAGCGAGCTGGTGCGCATCGAGGCCATGCTGGCGCAGGCCGCGGTGGTGCCCTTTGCGCCCCTGGCTGACCCGCTGAGCGCGGCCCTGGCGGCTAATGCGGATCGCCTGCGCGCCCGCGTGGTGCTGACGGTGGGCCGCGCGCTGCATGTGGCGCCGGCGCGGCGCCAGGCCCTGGCCGCGGCCCTGGAAGCGCTCTTCACCGCCAGCCAGGCGCACGAGGCCCTGCCCACCAACGGCAAGGCCGCCAACAGCAAACTGCTGGGCGGCCTGGTCCTGCTGGGCGATCATCTTTTTGCGCAGTCGGCTGTTTTTGCCGCGCAGGCCGAACTGCCGGCCGTGGTGGCGCTGTTTGCGCAGACGCTGCAGGCCATCAGTCAGGCGCAGGTGCGCCAGCAGTTGGGCAGCGCGCCCGCCAGCGCGTGGTCGTCCAATGCCATCCTGTGCGCGGCCGCGGCCGTGGGCGCCGGTCTGCTGGGGCAGGTACCCACGGCCGATCTGGACAGCTTGCGTGAGTTTGGCCTGCGCCTGGGGCGCTGGGCCGACTCGCGCCGCCTGGACGACCTGCACGAAGCGCAAATCGCCCTGCGTCAGGTGCGCCAGCCCGAAGTCCGCCGCCACCTGCGCAGTTTGTTGATTTCCTGAATTACCCACAGCCTCCGCCGCTGGGGCCGCGCTTGAGTTTGAGCTGGATCTTGGGGGTGTAATCTACCGCGAACTCATGCGGGTCGGGCGTGGCGGCCGGCGATTGGGCGCCGAGGGCCAGAGCGAATTCGTAGCGCAGACGGTCGTCGCCCGGAGACGGCGTGGCCGGCGGCAGTGCGGGATCGGCGCTGGCGTAGGTTTCCAGCCAGTGGTTGAGGCCGCCCTCCAGGATGTAGGCGTTGGGTACGCTTTCGGCGGTCAGCATTTTCCAGGCCTCTGTCGCAGCCGTTTCATCGTTGCTCATGGCGACGAAAATGGTGTTGGCCGGCTCCAGCAGCAGATCAGGAATGAGGGTTGGCAGGGCCGCCAGGGTCACCCGTTCTGCTCCGGCAATGTGAAACAGGTTGTAATCTCCTTCGCTGCGCACGTCGAGCAGGATGACCTTCAGCGCGTCGTTATGCAGCGTGTCCAGCAGTTCAGCCGGCGGAATCTGCACGCTGCGTTCAGCCAGCAGCGGATCTTTGGCGGGGGCCAGCGCCTGCCACTTGTCTGCCGCGGTAGGCTGACCGATGATGATCAGGATCACCGCGCCGAGAACCATCAGGCCGGCGCCGGCGTAGCGCATCTTCGGTTCCAATTTAAGATTCTTGCCGCCCACGAGGCGCTCCAACTGCTCGCCGCCCCAGAACATGAAGAGCGCCATCAGGATGACGAGCAGGACGACCACGCCGACGGGCAGCCCCAACCAGTCCTGGATGGTGAAACGGCCCATGTAGGACGAATTCCAGAAGACCGCGAAGGAGTCCACCGTTTCACCGAAGAGGAAGATGCCGAACAGCCCGCCCAGGACGAAGAAGAGGCCATCGAGCTTGAAGGTGGCGAGCGACACCAGCGAGGTGCCGGGGCAGAAGCCGCCGATGATGAAGCCCACGCCCATGATGAGACCGCCCACAATGCCGGGCCACAGGTAGGTGGGGTTGACCCAAACCAGGTTATAGTCGAGCAGGCCCAGGCCGGAGGCGGTGAAGATGAGCAGCATCGCGGTGATGATGGCCCCAAACATCACCTTGAGCACCGTCAGGTCTTGGAAGTAGAACTGCCGCGCCAGCTTGAGCGAGTTGCCGAAGCCGGCGCTCTCCAGCACGTAGCCGAAGCCCACGCCGATCAACAGATAAACTACATATTGGCCCCAATGGCCGAGTAGGGTTGCCAACGAAAGCGGAAAAGGCGCCATGATGTCTCCTTTGGGTGCCTGAATCTAGTTCCAGAGTTTGCGTACGAAGTAGGCCACCGCGTAGCCGCCGCCGAAGATGGCGAACATGAAAGCCCACGAGCCAACCGAGAGCACGGAGCCGCCGGAGAGCGCCTGGCCGGAGGTGCAGCCGCGGGCAAGGCGGGCGCCGTAGCCCATGATCGCGCCGCCCAGGAAGGCCATGAACCAGCGGGTGCGCGGGGTGATCTGCGGGCCGCGCACCGTTTCTACTTTTAGGCGGCCGTTGCGCCAGCCGGACAGAAACCCACCAATCAGGGTGCCGATGACCATGTAGACCAGGTAGGAGTCGAGCGGGTTCTTGTTGCCGCCGGCCAGCTTGACCAGGTAGGGCAGGCGGTCCATGTGGCCGGGCGCGACCAGGTCTTCGATGAAGGCGATGATGCTGTTCAAGCCGCCAGACGCGCCCAGCCCATTACCGGTGAGGAAGAAGGCCAGGAAGAGCACCAGGCCGAGCAGCACCGCGGCCAGATAGGGGTGAATGTAGTCTTTGGCCGGGCGTGCAAACAAGACGCGGCCGACCGCAGCCCTGAGCGAGGGCCGGGGAGCGAGAGATTCGGTATTAGTTGCCATGAGATGGCGCCTCCTGGGCTAGAATGATTGGGTCCGCGCCAACGGGCGCGGGGAGTGCTTCATGCGTTTCCACCATATCCCATCCGTTCATCATCGCCTGGATGTTGGCCAGCGGGGTGTGACCGGTGGTGGTCAAATAGACGTGCAGGACGACGAAGGTGGCGAGCAGCCAGGCGATCAGCGAATGCACGGGGGCCAGCAGGGGGAGGCCGCCCACGCTCAGGGCCAGGTCAGGCCAGCGCTGCGCGCCCCACATCAGCGCGCCGGTGATGACCTGTCCGGGCAGGAGCACGTTGAGCAAGCCAAAATAGGTAAGCTGCTGCAGCGGGTTCAGCTTGCGTTCGGGACCCTTTTCGAACGGGTGCGGCTCGTTCTTGAAGATACCCTGCAGGTAGAATTTGGCCTGCACGATGGCCTGGTCGTAGAAGCCGGCCGGCCGCGGGATGAACTGCTTGATCTCGCCGCTCGCCAGGTGGTAGAAGAGCGAGAGGGCGGCGTTGATGACGACGATGGCGGCCAGTATATTATGCACCTGCACCATGGACTTGAAGGCGAAGAGGCCGAACAGATCCGGCTTGTGGATGACCAGCCCGGTGAAGATCAACCCCAGAATGGTGAATGTCTGCAGCCAGTGCCAGAAACGCTCGTAGACGGTGTACACGTACACCTGCTTGAGCTGCGGGGTGTGTTTGGGCAGGCGCAGCGCGGAGGCAAAGCGCAGCCCGCCGTGCGCCCCAACGGCCAGCAGCGTGCCAAGAAAGGCGATCATGCCGAACCAGTCAATCCAGGACACGCTCGATTTGCCGAAGATGTAGAGGTCGGCGCTGGCGGCGTTTGCCTCGTAGCGCCAGGCGCCATCCGCGGTGTTGACCAGGCTGCCGTCCATGACCGTGCTGCCGTTTGCCAGCAGGGCCGGCGTAATCCCGGTCGGACCGGCGCTGGCGATCGTGAACGACTGGGCCAAGCGTGAATCTGCGCTGTGGCAGGCGGTACATTCGCGGGTCACCCACTCACCGTTGGCTACATCGTGGCTGATGGTGTAGGGCTGCACGTCGCCAGCGATGCGGGGATTGGCCAGGCCCAGGGCCGCCAGGCGGTCGGCGATGATGGCTTGACCGGCGGGGGTGTCGAGCACCAGCTCGGTTTCGCTCAAGGCGCCGTTGCCATCGGCGTCCAGGCCGGCCATCACTGCGGCCGCATAGCTCTGACCATCGAACCAGGCGGCCTGCAGGTCGAGCAGGCGCACCGGCTGCGCCGGATCGCCGTAGACCCAGTACCAGGCTGTCACCAGGTTGTGCGGGGCCAGGCGCGTCTTGCCATCCACATCCTGGCGCAGGAGCAGCGCAGGCTGGAAGCCGCTGATGAGGGACGCCGCGGCCTGTGGGTCGCCAGCCACGCCGCGGTACTCACGCCGCGGCTCGCCGTCTGCCGTGAGGACGGTCCAGTCCACGCTCTGCAGCGCGGGCGCGTAGACCTGCGGGATGTGGCAGGTTTCGCAGGCGACGGTTGCCAGGTGGCGGTCGGTGTAGGGCAGCCATTGGTGAGTGCTGGCGGCGTTGTGGCAGCTATCACAGCGGCGCATGGTGTCGGTCAGTTCCGGCGCGATGGCGTGCTGGGCGGTGATGCCTTTGGCAAAGTCATGCACTGGGCGCTGCAGATACTCGCCGAAGTCGAGACGGCGCGGATCGAAGGCCAGGTGCGCGGGCCGGGTTGCGGCGCTTTCACGGAAGTAGATGGGGTTGTTGAGGGCAAAGTGACAATCGGTACACTGAAGCTGCCGCGCGGCGTGAACGTCCCAGGGCCGGTTCAATTCTGCCTTGTCGGCCAGGTTGAGGCCCGAGGCAGAGATGCGCTGCCCGGAGATGATTTGGCCGGTGGTCAGCGTGCTCCACAGTGTGGTTGTCGCCTGGGTCAGGGAAACGGGGGTGCTGATGCCGGTCTGCACCAGGCCGTGGCACTGGCCGCAGTTGGCGTTGCTGGGGTCCTGCACGGTGATGAATTCGGTCCTGAGCTGGCCGTCAGCCTCGAACGCGGCGGCATTCCAGCGGAAGCCGTTGCCGTCAGCCTCCACCAGGCCGGTGCCGAGCAGGGTGGCGGTGTTGGCCCAACGGAACTGACCGCTCTGCAGGGCGGCAATGCGGGCGGCGTTGTTGGGATTGGGCAGGTGGCACAGGAAACAGTTCATTTCCACCACGCCCGATGCGGCCCAGTCCCAGGCGGTGGCCTGGCCGCTGACGGGATCGAGCACGGCCGTCTCCGGGTTGCTGGCGTCGGCGGGCAGGGCGCTGAGCGACCCGCCGTCACGCGTGATCAGGGCCGGGCCGCCGCCCACGTGCCGATCGCCAAAGTCCATGACCCATTCAGGCGTGCCCAGGTCAAGCAAGGGGTCGCCGGCCAGGGAGAGGTAGCGGTAGCGCAGGGCGTCCCAACGACCAAAGGCGCCGGCGCTGCTGTCCCAGGCGCGGGCGCCGGCGGTCTGGCCGGATGGGTTGAATTCATCCAGGCCCAGGGTGGCATGGTAGCTGTGACTCTGAATGAAGGCGGTGTCGTGGCACGCGCCGCAGGTTTTCAGGGTGGAGACCGGATTGCCGGAGATCAGCACGGGCGCGCCTGCCTCATCGAGCAGCGCGAACTGCGGGTGAATCGGCGGCGGCTGTGAGACCGGCGCGGCGGCGGGCTGAGCCGCGACCCAGGGCAGGCCGGTCAACGCGGCCAGCAGCAACAGCCCGAGGATGGTCAACAGCGCGGAGTGGCGTGGAATTTTCATGATGCTCCCTCACTTCGCCTGCGAGCGCCCGCCCCAGGTGATGGGGTCGCCGGGATAGCCCAGGGCCTGCCAGTCCATGCGGCCGTCCGCGCCGTGGCACGATTCGCACTGCAGCGCGTTCTCGGCAGGCTGCACCATGTGCGTGGTCGGATAGTACATCCAGGTTTCGGCAAAGCCGTACTGGCCGGAGAAGGTGATGCCGGCATCCTGCGCGCCCAGGGCGAGGGCCGAGGGCCAGTCGAAGGTGGTCCAGTAGCCGTTTTCGCCGGCTGTGCGCGGGGCCAACAGCGTGTTGGTCGCGGTGTCGTAGGGCTGTTTGGCGATATGGATCTTAAAGGGGAAGATTTTGGCGTTGGGGTCGTTGATGTCGCCGGCCGGCAGGTTGATCATCGTCGGCTGTGTGGGCGTGATCGTGTCGCCCAGCAGGTAGCGGTAGGCGTTGCTGCCGTTGAACCAGTGGTAGGAGGGGGCCACGTCTTCTTCGTAATGAAACTCGCCCTTGATCTTCAGATAGGTGTAGTGATCCTCCGGAATGTCCTGCCCGGCCGCGGACCAGTCCCAGTAGACTTTGGTGGGGTTCTTGAGTGCGACCGCGGGGATGTGGCAGGACTGACAGGCCACCGCTCCCGTGTGGGCATCGAGGCGTTCGTCCTCATGCGGGGTGCTGGCGTGGCAATCGGTACACTGCACCTGCTCAGCAGGCTCGATGGCGATGTTGTCGGCCAGCAGACGGCCCTGGATGACGTGGTCCTGCGTGCGGTGGCAGTCAATGCACTGCAAGTTCAGGCTGCTCATGTGGACATCGAGATTGGCCGCCGGGAAGTTGAGGCTGGTGTCCAGGTCGCCATGTTTGACGTTGTTGCCGCCGCCGCCATCGTAGTGGCAGGCGCCGCAGTTTTCACGGGCGGGTCTGCCCACGCTTTGGGCCGCAGCCGTCAAATCCACGCCTTCGGCCGGATAGCCGAAATCGCCCTTGCCGTAGGTGGAGAGATCGGCGTGACAGATCAGGCAGTCCACATTGAGCTGGTTGCTGAAGTCGAACCCATCGTTCTCCCAGCCGTAGCCGGTGTGACAGCTCATGCACTTCTTTTCGTTGCCCTGCGCGCTGATGCAGAAGTTGTTGATCTGATTCTTTTTGCCGATCGTCACCAGGTCTGTGCGCCAGGTAGCGGTCATCGGCTGGCTCTCCCAGGTCCAATGCGTGGTGGCCATGAGTTGCGAGGAGGAATCGGGATGACACGTCAGGCAGGCTGCGGTCACTTCCGGGCCGTTGGCATACGGGCCGGTGAGTAGATGCGAGTGATCGGTCTCAGGGACGCGCGTGAGCAGGGCTGATTTGGGCGCGTCGGGCGCGGTGGTGGTCTGCGGTCGCAGCAAGATGAGCGGCACGAGGATCACCGCCAGGGTGACGGTCAGGCCGATGGCCCAGGCGGCGTTTTTCTTGATGAAGGCGGGAAGGTGCATGAAAGGCTCCTGAAAATTAGGATGACGCCGGCAATCCCCGGCGCTCAGGGTTCGTAAAAATATAACTTCCTGTGTTTCTCAGCGTTTTCTCGGCAAAATACAGGAACTAATTCCCCTGCGAACCCTCAGCTAATGAGTTCTGGCGCTACCGCGCCGCTGAGTTGGGCGATCCTGGTCAGCGTCAGGCGCGCCAGATAGGCCTGATAGCCGATGCCAGACAGGGCATTGGCAATGACCGCCAGCAGCTCGGTGATGCGCAAGGCTTGCTCCGCACTGACGATGACCAGCGAGTCTTGGGCTGCAGCCAGAGCGTCGCCATCCACCCCGATGCGGGCGCCCGTGACCAGCGCCTGCTTCTCGAACGCGGCCGGATCGGCCGCCTCGGTGAGGAACTGACCGGCCGTCACCATGCCCACGCGTTGGCCGGCAACCACGACCGGCGCGCTGGCGTAGCGGATGCCGGCATGGCAGGTGTGAACGTTGGCGCCTTCTTTGGCCGAGCGGGCCACGGACCGCCACGAGCCTTGACAGCCTGCCATGCCGGCCCCGGTGGTATGGATCAACCGGCAGAAGCGGCTGCAGCGACTGCATGGCACCAATGGCAGGCCGTCCAGGTCGGTGATGAAGGAGGACATGCCCAGCACGGCCGCAAACTGGTCCTGAATGCCTTGCAGGATCTTGAGCGGGATCAGATCAGAAAGGCGCAGGTTTTGCGGAAGGGCGGCTGCAGGAGCGGGAGCGGGAACGACGGCTGGCAAGCGTGCAGTGTCGCGGTCCCCCAGCCAGGATTCGATGGCGTCGGCCGAGAAGCGCCACTGGCCGCCCACGCGCAGCGCCGGCAGCTCGCCTTCTTTGACCATCCGGTAGATGGTGACGCGGTCCAATTGCAGGTGATCCTGCAATTCACGGGTCGTGAGCAGTTTGTCAGGCATGATTGTCTCGCTCGCCTTTCGCCCAGAAGGGGGAATGCTCATCGGGAGTCTACGAGAGCATTATAGAACTTTTTGTTATAAAAGTCAATACTTTGATCCCATTTTTTATAATTTGTTACTCGTTTGTGTTGTGGGCGCTTGCATGGGTTTGGGGCTGCAACCCGGAGGATTGCGGTACAGGGCTGTTTTTTGGGTCAGGAAATTGCGCGTATTTGGTCTTGACTTTTGCGCGATCCTGATGTATGGTTGATGGTGCCCACTGACGAGAACCAGATACCCCACGTGCGAGGTGTTGCCATGCGTACGCTGCGCTGCAAATGTGCCCCACCGCTGGTTGTTATTTTTGTGCTGCTCTGCGCCCTCCTCTTCGGCAGTTTGACGGGAGAAGCAGCCATGACACGTCTGGTCCCCGCCGCCTTCGAGCATTCCCTGGCGCTCAACGATTCGCCTCTGCAACTCACCGATGACTACGTTGAGATTCCACACGACTCCGCCCTGGTGCCCTACAGCGACGCCATCACCCTCGAAGCCTGGGTGAGCCTCTACCCCCTCAACCTCGACGCCTGCAATACCGTCATCAGCAAGGACCTGCTTGACTCGTACTGGCTGGGCATCTGCAATCAGCACATTCGCTACTATTCTAATGGCGATTGGCAGGACGGCAGCACGGTCATCCCCGCCCACGTCTGGACGCACATTGCGGTGGTTTGGGAGCATGGCGACCAGCGCCACTACTATCTGAACGGCGAGCTGGAGTACACGGGCGACGCTGGCCCGACGCCCGCGGTCAACGCCTATCCGGTCGCCATCGGCGCCGACCCCGGCCCCTCGGCTGATCTCTCTCTTTTCGCCGGCAACATCGCCGAGGTGCGGCTGTGGACGGTGGCCCGCAGCCAGGACGAGATTCGTCGCACCATGCACATCGCCCTGGATGAGCCGCGGCCGGGCCTGGTGGCCGTCTGGCGCCTGGCCGATGACTACAATGACAGCATCGGTGGGCATCATGGCGCGCCGCGCGGTCAGGCTGATCTGAGCGGCCCGGCCGCGCCGCCGCAGCCGGCCCTGGTTCCCCTGGATGAGTCCTTCAACACGCTGCCGACCACGCGCTCCGGCGCGGCCACTGTCTACATCCCCGGAACCAATCAGGCCTGGCTGTTGGGCGGCAGCCGCGGCGGCGCGGTCAGCGATCAGATCGAGGCGGTGGACGCGGCCACCGGTGCGACCAGCGCCGTTGGCAACCTGCCGTTGGCCCTGAATTACGCCGCGGCCGCCTATGCGCCGGACAACGACACCATCTACGTCTTTGGCGGGCAGGCGGGCGTCAACTATCAGAACACGATCTACGCGGTCAGCCGCGCCACCGGCGCGGTGCGCACATTGGCCGCGACGCTGCCCGTTTCTGTGCGCAGCGCGGCCGCGGTCTATCATCCCGACCTGCACCTGATCACCATCATCGGCGGCTACAGCGGCAGCGTGCAGAGCCGCATCAGTGTGTTCGACCCAGACACGGAAACGCTCAGCAGCCCGCCCGGCTTGACCCTGCCCGCGCCGCGCTACAACCTGGCCGCGGCCTATGCCGGCGCTACCGGCAAGATCTATCTCTTTGGCGGCCTCGACGGCAGTCTCGACCCCACCAGCACGATTTACGAGCTGGCGCTGGATGACGACGGTCTGGGCGGCTCGGTCAGCCTGGTGGCCGGCGTCGCCCTGCCGGTCGAGACCTACGCCTTCGCCGCGGTGGAGGACCCGGTCAGCCGGCTGATCTACCTGCTGGGCGGGGTTGATGTGGACCGCGTGCTGGTCTTCGACCCGGCGACTGCCCAGCTCTGGCCGACGCTCATTCCGCTGCCGAAAGATCGCCTCTACGCCAGCGTGATCTACAGCAGCCGCAACCGCCACGCGCTGCTGATGGGCGGTTGGACGAGCGGGGGCGGCGGGGCCACAGCCAGCATCTGGCGGGCGCCGTTGGGCGACGGGCCGGCCATTCCCCTGGGCCGCTGGGATTTCCCCATGACAGTGGGCGATGCGGTCAACGCCATTGATGGCGATGAGACGCGGGTGGTGGTGGCTACGTATGGCAGCGGCGCCTATCGCTACAACGCCAACAGCGGCCGCACCCGTTACACCCCGGCCGACTTGGGCAGCGCCAGCGGCATCATCAACGATGTGCGCTACGACGCGGTCAACGACGAGACCTGGCTGGCGACCGATGACGCGGGCGGCAAGCAAATCACCAGCGCCGGCGCGGTGACCACCTTCGATGCCGGGGTGCTCGGCGCCAACCGCGTGCTGGCCGTGGCGGTGCAGCCCGGCGCGACCAGCGCTGACAGTATTCCCTTCTTCGGCACGGACGGCCAGGGGCTGCGCTGGCGCGACCGCATCCTCTGGCCCTTTCCCGGCTATCAGTGGCATACCAACTTCGTGGGCAGCCGCCTCGACGCCATCGCCCTGCGCGCCGAGCCTGTGCAGGATGTGTGGGTGATCGCTGACGGCGGCTTGCGGCGTATGCAGTTCGATCCGTTCTACACCGAGACCAACTACAGCGGCAGCCAGTGCAACCTGTTCGAGCCGGACGATCTGGCCCTGGGACCGAACAGCGATTGGTGGGTCGTCTCGCCCAACTACTTCGTGCTGGGCGCGCGGCCAGATGTAGACGGCCAGGGCGTTTGCCGCATTCCCGGCGCGGTGACGCCCGGCGCAGGCAACCTGTTGGAACCGCTGCTGGGCGTGGCGGCTGCGGCCGTGGATGTGGACGCAGACGGCCGCATCTGGACGGCTGTCGAAGCGCAGCCGGGCGAGAGCGGGGGCCTGGTGGCCTACCAGGCGGTGGGCGCGCCGCCCAATCAGGCCACCCTGTACACCGAAGAGTACAACTGGACGGCCGCGCCGCTGGGCAGCCGCACGGCCGACTCGTCAGGCCCCGCAACTGTCTGGGACAGCGGCGTCAGCGCGGTCGGCGCGGCCGATGAGCGCGTGTGGGCCGGCAAAGAGAACGGTCGCCTGGTGACGGTGGCCCAGCGCTGGCAGCAGTTGGATGAGAGCAACAGCCTGGACAGCAAGGCCATCGCGCACGTCTGGACAGTGCGGGGCCGGGCCTTCCTGGCGACCGCTTCCAGCCTGCACGTGCTGCAGCCCGACGGCCAGACCTGGGACAACCGCAATGACGTGCAGGCGCTGAGCGTCCTGGGCGACAGCCGCGGCCGCATCTGGGTGGGCACCGCAACCGATGTGCGCCTCTACACGGCCGGCGGCTGGGACCTGCTGGCCTGGGCCGAGGGAACGCCGCCCGCCGGCCCCATCGAGGCCCTGGCCCAGGACATGAACGGCCGCATCTGGATCGGCGGCGCGGGCGGCCTGACCCTCTTCGACCGGGAGCGCTTCGTGACTACCTTCGACGCGGGCAATTCCGGCCTGCCGGCCACGACCGTGCGCGCCCTGCTGGCCGACCGTGAGCAGCGGTTGTGGGTGGGCACCAACCAGGGGCTGGCCCGTTTGCAGGGCAACACCTTGATCGTGTTCACCACGGCCTCCGGCCTGCCTTCCAATCAGATTCGCGACCTGGCGCAGACCGGCGATGGCGACATTGCCATCAGCACCGCGAACGGCCTCAGCCTCTTCGACGGCAACGGATTTGCCAACGAAACCCCGCCCATTGCGGCCTACAGCCTGCCCCTGGCGGTGGATGAACTGGGCCGTTTGTGGGCCGGCGCCGCGGTGCGCACGGTCAACGGCTGGCAGGGCTACTGGTGGACCAACTCCGGCCTGCGCAGCAGCACCATCAGCGACGTGGCGGCCGACGGCGCGGACCGGGTCTGGTTCGGCCACGCGCCGGCCAACGGGGTCAGCGTGCGCGGCGCGTTCCTGCCGCCCCTGGCCGATGTCATCCCTGCCATCAACAGCATTTCGCCGGACCACGGCCATTCGCCCGATCACATCACGATCAGCGGCACCGGCTTCGGCTCCAACCCGGCCGATGTCACGGTGGTCATCGGCGGTGCGGTCGTGGAGATCGAGAGCATCAGCGAGACCGAGATCGAGGTGCGCCTGAATCGCGACAACGTCAACGGCGATGTCTCCGTCAGCGTGGGCCGGCGTCGCGCCACCCTCACCGGCGTGGGCCGGCCGGCCTTCTGCGCGGAGCCGAGTATCCTGACGGTCAGCCCGGAAGGGGGCAACGTGGGCTTGTTCGTGGACATCACTGGCTCGAACTTCGATCCTGGCGCGATGGTGGCCGTGGGCGATGGCCCCTATCGCAGCCCGACCTACATCGGCCCTCGCCATCTGCAGATGATCGTGCAGCCCGGCGACGAGTCCGGCCCGGTGCATGTGCGTAACGCCTGCCCGGGCGGCCCCACCTACAGCACCACCAGCGCCGACTTCTTGCGCGTGGTGGAGCTGCACGCGGACGCCATCGTCCTCAACCAGGGCCTGAGCGCCTACGACCTGGTGGCGGACCGGCCGACGATGATCCAGTTCTATCTGACGCACGCCCTGTGGCCGAACGACGATGATGTGCTGGAGGTGGACAGCATCGAGATCAGCCTGACCGAGCCGGGCAGCGGCCAGAGCTACAGCGAGACCCAGGACGCGCTGCATGTGATTCCTTACAACCCGGAGCCGCTGCCGCCGCAGGCCCTGCGTGACATCGCGCAGAGCGTCGAAGTGTCGCTGACGCCGCTGCTCAACGACTTCGTCAGCGACGAGGGCACGACCGTACAGGTTCATGCCGTGCTGCGCCGCCGCGGCTTCACCGTCGCTGCCTTCGACACGACAGCCGAGTTCCGCCGCAACCTGCCCCTGCGCGTGCTGCTGGTGCCCATCATGTGGGATCAGGCCGGAGAGACCGATGAGTTTCACCTGCGGGTCAACGTCAGCAACGGGTTGGAGGAGCTGCGCCAGCGCTACATGCCGACCGGCCGCCTGGAGTTCGAATGGGCCGATGTCAGCCTGACGAGCGCCGTGTCGCTGACCCTGGGGTCCTGGGGCGAGCTGCTCGAAGCCGCCCATGACATGGATCCCATTCGCCGCCGCTGGAACGATCTTCATGATCCTGACGCGATCATCGCCTTCGGCATCGTGGATGAGCGGCTGAAAACCGGCGACAAGAACGGCTACGGACTGTGGGCCGATGTCAGCGACCTGATCAACATCATCTTCCTGGACGGACTGGATGCCTTCTGCGAGTTGACCGACGCCGCGCTGACCGTGGCTACCCTGGGTCTGGCCGATTTTGGCAGTTGCGAGGTCGAAGTGCCGCTCTATGTCGGCTGGGCTGTGGGCAGCGTCACGGATGGCGCCGACAACACCGAGTACAGCCGGCGCCTGGGGCATGAGATCGGCCATATCATGGGGCTGGTTGGCCCCACCGCGGCCAACGGCTCCTACACCGACAACCTCAGCCATTCGGTCAACGACGAATTGGACAACGGAGAATGCAACGATGGCGGCGCCAGCTACGACGTGTCCAAGACGATCTATCTCCAACCGGGGGTGGAGGAACCGGTGGTCAACCCGATGTCCGGCCGCCAATACCGCGCGCAATGGATTGTAGAAGACGACGGCGATCCGGCCGATGAAAACACCCGCCGCGGCAAGGCCCTGATGAGCTATGCCTGCGGCCGGGACGACGATAACGTCTTCTTCGAGCCGGTGGACGAGCAGGCAGTTCGGGCTGAATATGGCATGATCTCGACGCGGCTCGGCTTCGAGGACCTGCGGCCGTTCGGCGGGCTGCGCCTGGCGGGAGCGAATGACAGCGCCAACCGCACCGCGCCAACCGGGCCGGCAAGCATCCCGGTGACATCCCCTGTGCCAGGCCCGCGGCTCTACGTCTCCGGCCTGGTCAGCCGGACGGTGGAAGCTGGCGTCTTGCGCCGCGTCGAAACCCTGGGCGAGGACGCGCCGCTCAGCGTGGACTTTGTCAGTAATTACTGGCTGGTGCAGCTCGATGGCGGCGGCGCTGAACTGGCCCGCAACGGCGTCTTTCCGGCCTTTCGCACCCCGGAAACCGGCCTCAACGCCAGCGGTTTCTTTGCCGCCACCATCCTGCGTCAGACCGGCGTGGCCCGTCTGGAACTGCGGCACGGCGACACCCTGCTCGACAGCTTCACGGCCGGCGGCGCCGCGCCCACGGTGAGCATCAGCAGCCCGAGCGGCGGCTCCTACAGCAGCGGCAACATCCCCGTTACCTGGATCGCCAGCGACGCCGACGCCGACCCGCTGGTGATTGCGATTGACTATTCGGCCGACGGCGGCGCTTCCTGGCTGCCCCTGGCCTTCAGCAGCGGCAGCGGTACGGTGCAGGTACCGGTCGCCCGCCTGGCCGGCAGCGGCAATGCCCGCTTCCGGGTCACGGCCAGCGATGGCTTCACCGAGGGCAGCGCCACTTCGCCCGCCTTCACGGTGGCCGGTCAGCCGCCCCTGCCCTACATCGGCTTTCCCCAGGCGGGCGACAGTTTCCTGGAAGGACGGCGGATTGACCTTCGCGGCGGCGCCTATGACAACCAGGATCGCCGCGTGGCCGGCGCCAATCTGACCTGGTGGAGCAGCCGGGACGGCGCGCTGGGCAGCGGTGCAGATTTCGCGGTGATCCTCAGCGTGGGCGCCCATACCCTGGTCCTGCAGGCGCAAAACAGCGTAGGGCTGACCGATACCATCGCGATCAGCGTGACCGTGCAGGGAGACTACGACCTCGACACCCTCCCGGACGCCGAGGAATCTGGGATGGGCCTCAGCCCGCTGAACGCGCAGGAGTTATTCAGCGACGCCGATGGCGATGGCCTTTCCCGGCTGGTGGAGATCAGGCGCCACACCGACCCTGGCGACCCTGACAGCGATGGTGATGGCCGCTCCGACGGCGACGAGCTGCTGGCTGGCACCGACCCGGCCACCAACGACCCACCCCTGCCGCCCGACCAGTTGGCGGTCTATCCGCCCAGCCTCAGCTTCACGGCCGACCTTGCCCTGGACACCCCGCTGCCGCAGCAGGCGCTGCAGGTAGTCAGCCGCCGGCCGGCCACCTTCACCGTGGCGGCCGACGTGGACTGGCTGGCCTCCACGGTCGTCACCGGCGTCACTGTGTCCGGCGTCACCATCCTGGTGCAGGCCTATGAGCTGGAGGATGGCGTTCACAGCGGGCATGTGACCTTTACCAGCGCCTCCCTGGTGGGCAGCGTGGTGGCGCCCGTGGTCGTCACGGTGACTCACAGCGCCTCCTTCTTCGACCTGGACGGCGATTGCCGGGTCAGCATCGTGGATGTGCAGCGGGTGGCGGCCAGCTTCGGCCTGGACCTCAGCCAGCCCGACTTCGATTACCATCGCGACCTGGACCGCGACGGCGACGTGGATGTGCTCGATATCACGGCCGGCGCTCAGCGCTGGCTGCAGGAATGTCCATCCGGCCCAACGCCCACGCCAACCCCAAGCCCGACGGCCACGCCATCGTTTACGTCAACGCCGACGCGCACGCCAACCGCCACCTCAACGCCGACGCGCACGCCGACCCTGACGGCCACGTTCTCAGCGACGCATACGCCAACGCCTACCCTCACGCACACGCCGACATTCACACCGACGCCCACCTTCACGTTTACGCCGACGCGCACGCCGACCTTCACCTTTACGCCGACGGCCACCTTGACGCATACGCCGACGCGCACGCCAACCTTCACGCATACGCCGACTGCCACGCCGACGGCGACCCTCACGCACACGCCGACGCGCACGCCGACCTACACGTTCACACCAACCTACACCCCCACGCGCACGCCGACGTTTACGCCCACGCGCACCCCAACGCCCACGCGCACGCCGACGCCGACTGCCACGCCGGTGACGGTGATTCTGACGCCTGTGGCCGACACTTACGTCTTTTCGGCCGCGCCCACCAGCAACTACGGCGCGGCCACGATTCACTACGTCGGCAGCCAGAGCGCCAGCGCCACGGGCCGCGCGCTCTACCGCTTCAACCTCGGCGGCATTCCGGCCGGTGCAACCGTGCAGAGCGCCTCATTCATGGCCTACCTGGTTTCGTCCAGCGCCAGCCCGGCGCTGCTCGACATCGAACTGAAGCGCAGCGACGGCGCCTGGCAGGAGATGACCGTCACCTGGAACACGCAGCCTGGCTACACCGGCGCCAACAACGTGCTGGGCGTCGGCATCGCACCGGCCTATTACACGTGGAATGTGACCAGCCTGGTGCAGACCTGGGTGGATGGCGCGGTCAACAACGGCTTGGCGCTGATGAGCAAGAACGAGATCACCATCGGCTGGCGCGGCTTTGCCAGCCGCGAAAGCAGCGCACCGCCCAATCCACCGCGCCTGGTCGTGACCTACCGGCCGTGAGGGATTCGACGTGATCACAACTTCCAGCCGCAGGAATGGCGCCTGCGGGCTAACGCCGCGCACGCGCGCTCGCAGACCTTACCTTTGCCCAAAGCTTGATGCACCCGGTGAGCCTGGGCGCCGCTTGAGGGGAAATGCCGCGCCTGCACCAATGGCTTAGTCGCCGGCACAGGACGGTTGACGCCTTGTCATGCCCACAGTATAATCATCGTGCCAGCCTCAATGTGGCCTTGCACCGGTTCTTGACATTACGAAATCGCGCAAGACCGGGGCTTGGAAAGCGTCTACCACCTGCATAGTGCCGCTGCATCTGATCTGGAATGTAGACAGGTCCATCGGCTTACGAAAATGGACCTGTTATGCAATGTCTGGAGACGCGGGATCAACACCAGAGATCCTGGTAGGCACATTGGAATGGGCTTATTGCATCGAATGGAGCCGGAAATGCCAACGTACGAACACCTGATCGAGTTGCTACGTCAATACCGGATAGAAGATCTGGTCGTGGTTGACGAATCAAATCTTCATCAGGGTTCTGAGCACCTTGTTTTGGAAGAAGGCTCTAGTTATGTAATTACAAGAGTTCCAGAGACTGAAAAGCAGTACCTTCATGGCGAGAACATAGCTCTAGTCTTGTTTGATGACTTCATGACATTATTGAGGGATGACTACCTCAGTAGCCTGACGTGCTAGCCATCTCCAGCGATCAACTCACGGCGCTGCCGGCAGAAATCGGCCAACTCACCAGCCTGACGTCGCTCGAAATCAGCAGCAACCAACTCACGGCGCTGCCGGCGGAAATCGGCCAACTCACCAGACTGACGTCGCTCGACCTCGGGTACAGCCCAACTCACGGCGCTGCCGGCGGAAATCGGCCAACTCACCAGCCTGACGTCGCTCGAAATCAGCAGCAACCAACTCACGGCGCTGCCGGCGGAACTCTTTCAACTCACCAGCCTGACGTCGCTCAACCTCTCCAGCAACCAACTCACGGCGCTGCCGGCGGAAATCGGCCAACTCACCAGCCTGACGTCGCTCAACCTCTGGCAACCGAATCACGACGCTGCCGGCGGAACTCTTTCAACTCACCAGACTGACGTCGCTCAACCTCTGGTACAACCGACTCGCCAACGCTGCCAGCGGAAATCGGCCAACTCACCAGACTGACGTCGCTCGACATCAGCAGCAACCAACTCACGGCGCTGCCGGCGGAAATCGGCCAACTCAGCAGCCTGACGTCGCTCGACATCTCCAGCAACCGACTCACGGCGCTGCCGGCGGATATCGGCCAACTCACCAGACTGACGTCGCTCGGCATCTCCAGCAACCGACTCACGGCGCTGCCGGCGGAAATCGGCCAACTCACCAGACTGACGTCGCTCGGCATCTCCAGCAACCAACTCACGGCGCTGCCGGCGGAACTCTTTCAACTCACCAGACTAACGTCGCTCGATATCAGCAGCAACCAACTCACGGCGCTGCCGGCGGAAATCGGCCAACTTACCAGACTAACGTCGCTCGGCATCTCCAGCAACCAACTCACGGCGCTGCCGGCGGAAATCGGCCAACTCACCAGCCTAACGTCGCTCGACATCTGCAGCAACCAACTCACGGCGCTGCCGACGGAAATAGGCCAACTCACCAGCCTAGCGTCGCTCAACATCTCCAGCAACCAACTCACGGCGCTGCCGGCGGAAATCGGCCAACTCACCAGCCTAACGTCGCTCAACATCTCCAGCAACCAACTCCACGGCGCTGCCGGCGGAAATCGGCCAACTCACCAGACTGACGTCGCTCGATATCAGCAGCAACCAACTCACGGCGCTGCCGGCGGAACTCTTTCAACTCACCAGCCTAACGTCGCTCGACATCAGCAGCAACCAACTCACGGCGCTGCCGGCGGAAATCGGCCAACTTACCAGACTAACGTCGCTCGGCATCTCCAGCAACCAACTCACGGCGCTGCCGGCGGAACTCTTTCAACTCACCAGCCTGACGTCGCTCAACCTCTGGTACAGCCAACTCACGGCGCTGCCGGCGGAACTCTTTCAACTCACCAACCTGACGTCGCTCGACCTCGGGTACAACCAACTCACGGCGCTGCCGGCGGAAATCGGCCAACTCACCAGACTAACATCGTCGATCTCAGCAGCAACCGACTCACGGCGCTGCCGATGGAACTCTTTCAACTCACCAGCCTGACGTCGCTCAACATCTCCAGCAACCGACTCACGGCGCTGC
Source organism: Candidatus Amarolinea dominans (assembly GCF_016704685.1). Lineage (NCBI taxonomy): Bacteria > Bacillati > Chloroflexota > Caldilineae > Caldilineales > Candidatus Amarolineaceae > Candidatus Amarolinea > Candidatus Amarolinea dominans. The sequence goes on along the minus strand of NZ_JADIZS010000004.1, from coordinate 2,626 downwards.
CGGCGGAAATCGGCCAACTCACCAGCCTGACGTCGCTCAACCTCTGGTACAACCGACTCACGGCGCTGCCGGCGGAAATCGGCCAACTCACCAGACTGACGTCGCTCAACATCTCCAGCAACCGACTCACGGCGCTGCCGGCGGAAATCGGCCAACTCACCAGCCTGACGTCGCTCAACCTCTGGTACAACCGACTCACGGCGCTGCCGGCGGAAATCGGCCAACTCACCAGCCTGACGTCGCTCGATATCAGCAGCAACCAACTCACGGCGCTGCCGGCGGAAATCGGCCAACTCACCAGACTGACGTCGCTCGACCTCGGGTACAACCAACTCATGGCGCTGCCGGCGGAACTCTTTCAACTCAGCAGCCTGACGTCGCTCGACATCTCCAGCAACCAACTCATGGCGCTGCCGGCGGAAATCGGCCAACTCACCAGACTGACGTCGCTCAACCTCGGGTACAACCAACTCACGGCGCTGCCGGCGGAACTCTTTCAACTCACCAACCTGACGTCGCTCGACATCTCCAGCAACCGACTCACGGCGCTGCCGGCGGAAATCGGCCAACTCACCAGACTGACGTCGCTCGGCATCTCCAGCAACCAACTCACGGCGCTGCCGGCGGAACTCTTTCAACTCACCAGCCTGACGTCGCTCAACCTCGGGTACAACCAACTCATGGCGCTGCCGGCGGAAATCGGCCAACTCACCAGCCTGACGTCGCTCAGCATCTCCAGCACCCAACTCACGGCGCTGCCGGCGGAACTCGCCCAACTCACCAGACTGACGTCGCTCGGCATCTCCAGCAACCAACTCACGGCGCTGCCGGTGAAGTCTGACCAACTCACCAGACTGACGTCGCTCGGCATCTCCAGCAACCAACTCACGGCGCTGCCTACGAAATCGGCCAACTCAAGAATCTACGTCAATTGAAGGCAGGCAAATCAGATTTGCTTGGCGGCCGTGAGGGAGTGCCCAACAAAATAACCAAACTGCCCTACACCATCCGTCGGCTGTTGACACTCGAAGAACTAGAACTGGTTGGCAATCCTCTGCCCATCCCGCCTGAAATCCTTGAAAGAACGAAAGAGCCAGCCGCCATTCTTGCCTATTACTTCGAGGAAGGAATCAAGAAGCCGATCAACGAGGTCAAAGTCTTAGTGGGTCGGACAAGGCTCGGTTGTAAAACCTCGTCCAGCGTATCCTGTACGATACCTATGATCCTCACGAATCTAAGACGGACGGTATTGTCATCAGTCAATGGGCTATGGGCGATCCATCTGGAATTAAGAACCAGCAACCTAGAATTCATTTGAACCTCTGGGATTTCGGTGGGCAGGAAATCATGCATGCCACCCACCAGTTCTTTCTCACCAAACGTAGTCTCTACCTGCTCGTGCTGGATGCACGCCTGACGCAGGAGGAAAACCGAGTAGAGTATTGGCTGAAAATCATTCACTCGTTCGGCGGTGGGTCGCCGGTGCTGATCATCAGCAATAAGATTGACCAGCACCCACTCGGCGGTGACCGTACGGGCTTACGCAACAAATATCCCACCCTCGTTGACATTGTGGAAACATCTGCCGCTACGGGGGTAGCGTTTCCGATTTGCGCGCTGCCATCGCCGCTCAGGTCAGCACCCTGCCCCACGTGCATGATTTGCTGCCCGAGAGGTGGTTCACGGTCAAGACTCTCCTTGAAAGCCTGGGGCATGACAAAAACTATATCAACTATGACGAGTATCTTGCGTTGTGTACCGAGAATCACATTGCCAATGATCTCAGCCAGCGCACGCTGATCGGCTTTCTACACGACCTGGGTGTTGTCTTGCACTTTCAGGACGACTCGCGCCTCGAAGCACTTGGTATTCTCAATCCACAGTGGGTGACCAACGGCGTCTACAAGATTCTCAATGCTCACCAGTTGTTCCAGGCGCAGGGTGTCCTCACCTAATAGATATGCTCAACGACATCTTGAACCTGCCCCAATATCCGAGTAGCAAGCGCCTGTTCATCGTGGACATGATGCGCAAGTTCGAGGATTGTGCTACGACATCCAGACCGAACCAGACTTTGCTGGTGCCTGATCTGTTGCCCAAAGACGAGCCGTATACAGGCGAGAGTGGGCCCGCGCGCTCGCCTTCCAGTACCGCTTCGCGACGCGTCCTGCCGACCAGCATTATGTCGCGCTTCATTGTGCGCATGAATACTTTCATCTTCAAGACGGTCACAGCGTTCTGGCGCGGTACTCAAGCGGGGAGAGAACACCGCTCTCGTCAAAGCCGACACCGAAGATCATAGAATCTACATTTGGGTCAATGGCGACGAGCCTACCCGCCGTGACTAACTCTCGGCCATCCGTGCCCCAGTTTGATGCGATCCCACAAGACTATCGCCAAAATCGAAGCCCGCGAAAGTCCCAGATTCCAGGCCATCCCCAAGTCGTAGTTGACTACGAGCACCTGCTCAAACCCGAACGCCCGGAAGAAACAACGTATATTCCTGAAGGGCTTGAGGAACGTGTAAATGGCTTTGCTGGACTTGTTGAATGGCGTTGTCACATGCCCAACGCTCGTCAACGGAATCTGAATCTTCGCCGCCCTCAAAACCAAGGACGACCCTGCT
>NZ_JADIZS010000003.1:0-49038 GCF_016704685.1 Candidatus Amarolinea dominans | reverse complement strand
CCAAAGGATGCATTCCTTGAAACCGATACCCTTTACCAATGACCGCTATCTGCAAGCCGTGCGCGATCACATCGTGGTCTTCGATGGCGCGATGGGCACCAACATCCAGATGCTGGAACCGACCGCGGCCGACTACGGCGGCGAAAAGCTGTGGGGCAACAACGATTACCTGGTCATCAGTCAACCCTCGATGATCGAAACCATCCACGCCGACTTCCTGGAGGCGGGCGCGGAGGTGATCGAAACCTGCACCTTCCGCAGCAACCGCCTGACGATGCGCGAGTACGGGCTGCAGGATCGCATCCTGGAGATCAACCGCGCCGCGGCCAGCCTGGCCCGGCAGACGGCCGATCGCTTTGCGGATGCCACCGGCATCCCGCGCTGCGTCGCCGGCTCCATCGGGCCGACCGGCTATCTGCCCAGCGCGTCCGATCCCACGCTGAGCAATATCACCTTCGAGGAACTGGCGACGGTTTTTGGTGAACAGGCGCGGGGCCTGGTGGAAGGCGGCGTGGATCTGCTGCTGCTGGAAACGCAGCAGGACATTCTGGAGGTCAAGGCGGCCGTGGCCGGCATCTACCGCTACTTCCGTCAGGCCGGCGTGCGTGTGCCAGTGCAGGTGCAGGTCACGCTCGATGTGACCGGACGCATGCTGCTGGGCACCGACATTGCCGCGGTGCTGACCATTCTGCGCTATCTGCCCATTGATGTCATCGGCCTCAATTGCTCCACCGGTCCCGATTACATGCGCGAGCCGATCCGCTATCTAACCGCCAACACCAACCTGCCGATTTCGGTCATTCCCAACGCCGGCCTGCCGCTCAACGTGGACGGCAAGGCCGTCTATCCGATGGAACCGCGGCCGCTGGCCGGCACGCTGGTCGAATTCGTACGCGACCTGGGCGTCAACGTCGTGGGCGGCTGCTGCGGCACCACGCCCGAGCACATTCGCCAGATCGTCGAGTTGGTGCGGCCATTGAGGCAGCGCGCGCCTGGCCTGCAACGCATCGCGGCCAAAGCGGTCTTTCCGGCCCTGGTGGCCTCGGCCATGCGTGCCACCGGCCTGGTGCAGGAACCGGCGCCGCACCTGATCGGCGAACGCATCAACACGCAGGGCAGTAAGATCGTCAAGCGGCTGCTGCTGGCCGATGACTACGATGGCCTGCTGCAGATTGCGCGCGACCAGATCGAGGGCGGCGCGCATACCCTGGACGTGTGCGTGGCGCTGACCGAGCGCGCCGACGAGCCGGAAATGATGCGCCGCACCGTGCGCCTGCTATCGCAAGCGGTGGACGCGCCCCTGGTCATTGACTCCACCGAAGTGGACGTGCTCAGAGTGGCGTTGGAAAACATCCCCGGCCGGCCCATCATCAACTCGATCAACCTGGAAAACGGGCGCAAGCGCTGCGATGCAGTCCTGCCGCTGGCGGTGGAGCATGGCGCGGCCGTCGTCGCACTGACCATTGACCCGATCGGCATGGCCAAAACGGCCGCGCGCAAGTTGGAAGTGGCCCAAGCCATCTACGAGATTGCCGTCAACGAGTACGGCCTGCCGCCCGACGCCCTGATCTACGATGCGCTGACCTTCACCCTGGCCACGGGCGACCCTGAATTTGCCAACAGCGCGGTCGAGACGTTGGAGGGGATTCGCCTCATCAAGCGCCACCTGCCGGGTGTCTTCTGCTCACTGGGCGTCAGCAACCTTTCCTTTGGCCTGGCCTTGCCCACGCGCGGCCCGCTCAACAGCGTCTTTCTCTGGCACGCGGTACGGGCCGGGCTGGACATGGCGATCATCAATCCCAAGCACACGCTGCCCTACGCCGAAATTCCGGCCGCGCTGCGTACACTGTGCGAGGACCTGATCTTCAACCGCCAGCCCGATGCCCTGGCGCGCTACATTCAGTATTTCGAAGAACACCAGGACGCCATCGGCGAGCGCCAGGCCGAAGTGGACCCCACCGAGGGCATGAGCGTGGAGGAAAAGCTGCACTGGCAGATCGTCCATCGTCAGAAGGAAGGCGTGGAGGACCTGGTCAGCACAGCGATCGCCGCCCGTGATCCGGTGTGGGTGCTCAACCACGTGCTACTGCCGGCCATGAAAGAGGTCGGCGACAAGTTCGGCGCCGGCGAATTGATCCTGCCCTACGTGCTGCAATCGGCCGAGGTGATGAAGAAGGCCGTGGCGCGACTGGAGACCTACCTGGAACGCGCCGAAGGCGTAACCAAGGGCAAGGTGGTGCTGGCAACTGTCTACGGCGACGTGCATGACATCGGCAAGAACCTGGTCAACACCATTCTGACCAACAACGGCTTCACCGTGTTCGACCTGGGCAAGCAGGTGCCGGCCAACGTCGTCATTGACAAGGCCGTGGAGGTCAACGCGGATGCCATTGGTCTCAGCGCCCTGCTGGTGAGCACCTCCAAACAGATGCCGCTGATCGTGCAGGAGTTGCACACACGCGGGCTGGCGTTCCCGGTGCTGGTAGGCGGCGCGGCGATCAACCGTCGCTTTGGCCGGCGCATCCTGTTTGTCAAGGATGGCGAGGGCACGACGACGCCCTATGCGCCCGGCGTTTTCTACTGCAAGGACGCGTTCGAGGGCCTGGACACCGTGGGATCGCTGCTTTCCGCGCAGCGCGCCGACCTGGTGCAGCGCAATCGGGAGGAAGGTCTGACCGAGCTGCAGCGCCCCGTGGAGACGGCGGCGCCCAGCAGCCGTACCCGTTCCGACACGCCGCTCCTGGCCCAGGCCGACATCCCGGCGCCGCCTTTCTGGGGCGTCAGCACGATCCGTCACATTCCGCCCATCCAGGTCTTTCCTTTCCTGGACAAGGACGAACTTTACCGCCTGTCATGGGGGGCCAAAAATACCCACGGCGCGGCCTGGGAAACGCTGCGCTCCCAGTTCGATGCCCGCCTGGCTGGCATGACCGCGGCGGCCCAAAAGAGCGGCTGGCTGCAGCCGCAGGCCGTCTATGGCTATTTCCCCTGTCAGAGCGATGGCAATGATCTGCTGATCTACGACCCGGCCGCCATGAAAAGCGCCGCCAACGCTTCGAACCTACCGGTGATAGGCCGTTTTACCTTCCCGCGCCAGGAGGACGATGCGCATCTGTGCATCGCTGACTACTTTGCCCCGGCCGCGTCCGGCCTGCTCGATGTCGTCGCTCTGCAGGTGGTGACGGTGGGCGCAGGCGCCACGCAGCGCTTCGAAGAACTGCAGGCGGCCGGTGACTACAGCGAAGCCTACTTCATGCATGGCCTGGCCGTGCAGACCGCCGAAGCTACCGCGGCCTGGCTGCATGATCGCATTCAGAAGGAGCTTGGTCGCGGGCCGCGGGGCAAGCGCTATTCCTGGGGTTACGGCGCCTGCCCGGACCTCAACGACCACAGCGTGCTCTTCGATCTGCTGCCGGCCGCACAGGAGCTGGGCATGAGCCTGACCACCGCTTTTCAACTGGTGCCCGAACAAAGCACGGCCGCGCTCATCGTACACCATCCGGCCGCGAAATACTACGTCATCGGCGGCAGTCGGGTTGAGCAGTTGCTGCGCTGAGAATTATTCTTATAGTTTTCATAAGAATTGACAAGCACCTATCCCTTGTGTTACAATCTTGAGGCTTGAGCTGTGCAGTGAGCCTGGTTGTGAGCAAAGGGGTCAAGACGTGCAAGCCACCCGTCGCCGTATCCTTGAAATTCTAAAGATCGAAAACAAAGCGACGGTGATGGACCTGGCGCAGGCGCTGGACATGGCGCCGGTTTCGGTGCGTCATCACCTGGATATTTTACAGGGTCAGGACCTGGTCACATCCCTGGTGCAGCACAAACGCACGGTCGGGCGGCCGGAGCAGGTCTATCTGCTGACCGCAGCCGCCAACGATTTCTTTCCGCAGAGTTTTCGCGCGCTGGCAACCGATGTCCTGCACGAAGTGAAGCGCCTGCTGCCGGCCAGTGCGTTGAACGGCATTATCGAGCGCCTGGCGGAGCGCACGCTGGCAGAGGCGCCGCTTGCCCGTTACGGCCAGTCGGTGGATGAACGCGTGGCGGACGTGACCACGTTTCTGAGCGATAAGGGTTATCTGGCGCAATGGGAGCATCACAACGGCCGGCAGTTGCTGCTGCACACCTGCAACTGCCCTTACGCAGGGCTGGCCGCGGAACACCCTGAGTTGTGTCAGATGGATTTGATTCTGGTCTCTGAATTGATGTCCGGCCTCAGCGCGAGCGCACCGCGCTGCCTGGGGCGCCTGGCTGCCGGCGATGGCCGTTGCTCGTACATGTTTGAGTTGAATCACACTGGGGAGCCAACGGGGGGACAGGGATGACCGCAGCAACCATCACGTTACAGCCATCGAAGCTTGTGCCCATGCACGACGGCCTGCACGACGCGTTTGGACGACGGATTGACTACCTGCGCATTTCCCTGACCGATGTCTGCAATTTGCGCTGTGTCTACTGCATGCCTGAAGAGATGCAATTCCAGCCACGCGCTGAACTTTTGCAGGATGACGAAGTCATCTTTATCGTGCAGGCGGCGGCCCGGTTGGGCGTGCGCAAGGTTCGGCTGACCGGCGGCGAGCCGACGGTGCGCCGGCACATCGTGGAACTGGTGCGGCGCGTCAAGCAGGTGCCGGGCATCCAGGAAGTGGCGATGACCACCAACGGTGTCCTGCTGACCGAACTGGCCTTCCCGTTGGCGGCCGCGGGCCTGGATCGGGTCAACATCAGCGTAGACACGCTCGACGCCGCCAGCTTCCAGCGCATCACGCGCTGGGGTTCGCTGCACGATGTGTGGTCGGGCGTCGAAGCCGCTGAGGCCGCCGGCTTGAAGCCGATCAAGCTCAACTGCGTGGTCACGCGCGGCTATAACGATCAGGAGGTGGCCGATCTGGCCCGATTGACGTTTGCTCACGCCTGGGAGGTGCGTTTTATCGAACTGATGCCGTTTGGCGAGGTGGCGAACTTCGCCCACAATGCGGTGGTGCCGTACCAGGAGACGATGGCACAGATCGAGCAGGCGCTCGGCCCCCTGATCGCTGTGCCCGGCTACGATGGTCATGACCCCTCGCGGCCCTATCGGTTGGCGGGCGCACAGGGCACGTTGGGCTTCATCAGCTCGGTCACCCAGCCTTTTTGCGCCGGCTGCGGCCGCGTGCGGGTGACTGCGGATGGTAAGCTGCGACTCTGTCTTCTGCGTGACAACGAAGTAGACTTGCTGACGCCGCTGCGCCAGGGCTGTTCACTGGACGAACTTCAGGCGCTGCTGCGCGTGGCCGTCTGGGGTAAGCCGTGGGGCCACGGCCTGGCCCATGACGTGGTTCCGGCGCTACGGGTTATGTCGCAGATTGGCGGCTGAGCCGGGCGACCGTGTAAATTTACACAACAAGTTGTTGATCTATCTTTTTCAGGGAGGACGTTCATGATTACATTGACACCTACAGCAGCGAGCAAGCTGCAAGATGTCCTGCACAGCAAAGGCCTCAGCGAGGCCACGCATGGGTTACGCGTGTTCGTGCAGGGCGGCGGTTGCGGCGGTATGCAGTACGGCATGACCTTCGAGGGCAATCCGCGCGAGGTGGATGAAGTTTACGAAACTTTTGGCATCAAGGTGTTTGTGGATCCCACCAGCATGTTCTACGTCAACGGTGCGCAGATTGATTTCGTTGATAACCTGATGGGCGGCGGTTTCCATATCGAGAACCCGAACGCCGTATCAAGCTGCGGCTGTGGCAGTTCGTTCCGCACTGCGCAGACGCACAGTGGCGAAGAACCCGCTTCTTGCGGCCATAACTAGAACAACGACGGGCGCTGGTCGCTTGACGAAGGACGGGAGAGGGTCTCCGAATCGGCGCCAACAGCCGTTCAGACTTCATCTTGCGTCCTTCGTTTTTTTTGGAGGTGACCTCATGGTGATGCGTAAAGACATTCGTCAGATTCGGCCCTACGTGTATGAAGTGGCGCGCAACTTTCGTCACGACATGCGCGTGCCGGCCCGCTTCTACGCCGACGAGCTGATTCTGCAACAGGCTCTGAACGATGACTGCCTGGATCAACTGATCAACACCGCCACCCTGCCCGGCATCGTGGGTTACGCGCTGGCCATGCCGGACATTCATCAGGGCTATGGCTTCCCCATCGGCGGTGTGGTTGCCACGGCCGGCGCGGATGGCGTCATCTCTCCGGGCGGAGTCGGCTTCGACATCAACTGTGGCGTGCGTTTGTTGGCGTCGCACCTGGACCGCCAGAGTGTCCAGCCCTATCTCTCCGCGCTGGCGACAGAGCTTTACAAGCAGGTTCCTAGCGGCGCGGGCGAGAAGGGATTTGTCAGCCTGTCGGTCAAAGAGTTGGACGAGGTTCTGGCGCAGGGCAGCCGATGGGCGCTGAAGAAGGGTTTTGCGCGGGCAGACGACCTGGAGAACACCGAGGAGCGCGGCATGATGGCCGGCGCGGATCCGGCTCATTGCAGCGCACGGGCCAAAGAGCGCGGCAAGAGTCAACTGGGCACGCTGGGCTCGGGCAATCACTTCGCGGAAGTGGATGAGGTAGCCGAGATCTACGATGACGAGGCTGCGCAGGCCATGGGCCTTTTCCCCGGCCAGATCGTGGTGATGATTCACTGCGGCAGTCGCGGCTTCGGTCACCAGGTCTGCACCGATTACGTGGACATGTTCCAGAAGGTCATTCACAAGTACGGCATCCATCTGCCGGACCGCCAATTGGTCTGCGCGCCGTTGCAGTCGCCAGAGGGGCAGGCCTATTACGCGGCCATGAGCTGCGCGGCCAATTTCGCCTTTGCCAACCGCCAACTGCTGGCGCACCAGGTTCGTCAGGCTTTTCGCACCGTGTTGGCCGGCAAGGTGAAGAACTTCGATCTGTTCCAGGTCTATGACATCACGCACAACATGGCGAAGATCGAGATGCACGACGTGGATGGGCAGCGGCTGCAGGTCTGTGTGCATCGCAAGGGCGCCACCCGCGCCTTTGGCCCCGGCGCGGACGTGCTGCCGCGCGACTACCAGGACATCGGCCAACCGGTGTTGGTGCCGGGCAGCATGGGTACGGCTTCGTACGTCCTGGTGGGCACAGCGGGCAGCATGGCGCAGACCTTCGGCTCCAGTTGTCACGGCGCCGGCCGCGTCATGAGCCGGTCCGCGGCCAAGCGGCTGGTGCAGGGCGGCGAGCTGCGGGGTCATTTGCAGGCGCAGGGCATCGAGGTGCGCGCCGGCAGCCTGGCCGGCCTGGCTGAAGAGGCCCCCAGCGCCTACAAAGATGTGGATCACGTCGTGGATGTCGTACACAACGCCGGCATCGCGCGCAGGGTTGCGCGGCTGGTGCCCGTGGCCGTGGTCAAGGGGTAACATGCCGGGCATAAATGGCTTCGGTTCATGGATCCGTGTGAAGAATAAGAGGTGATAACATGTTCGATCGTATTGCTGTCAATCCGCACGTTCATTTCGGCAAGCCATGTATTGCTGGGACTCGCATACCCGTACAAAACATACTTGAATTGGTGGAAGAAGGAATTCCTTTCGCCAAAATCATTCAGGAATACTACCCTGATATCAACACCCAAGACGTTCACGCTTGCTTACGTTATGCAATTGCCTTGATTGCAGCAGAAGATGCGTTCATTGTTGTGGAACCAACTGGATACCGATTTAGACGAATTCAGAGACTCAAGGATTAGAGATGCTAAAGCAGACTGAATTGCCACAAATCAGCGTTGAAGAGCTCAAGCGCCTGCGCGATGATGAGACGCCGCATGTGCTGTTGGACGTGCGCGAGGAGCATGAGTGGCTGCGTGCGCGCATCGAGGGTGCGCGGCTGCTGCCCCTGTCGCGGCTGGCGCATGAACTGACCGCGGCGCTGCCTGCCGACCTGACGCCGGACAGCCATGTCATCGTGCAGTGCCATCACGGCGTGCGCAGCGCCCAGGTGACGACCTGGCTGCGCCAGCTCGGCTTCAACAAGGCGTTCAATCTGGCCGGGGGTATTGATGATTGGTCACTGCGCATTGATCCGCGCGTACCGCGTTATTGAGCCAAGAACCGAGAGTGAGACAGGGTCTTGCGCTTCAGTCCTGTACGCGGTACAATTGGGCAGAAGAGCAGGCGATGAGGGAGGGTCACGATGAGCGAAACGATTGTCCTGGAGCTTCCCGATAGATTGGCACGCAGTACCCGTGAGATTGCGACCCGCACGCAGCGGCGCCTGGAGGACTTGCTCGTTGATTGGATAGATCGAACGATGTCTGATTTGCCGGTTGAGGCTCTTCCCGATAGCCAGGTGCTGGCGTTGTGTGACTCGCAACTGACGAACGCGCAGCAAGAACAGTTGAGCAGGCTTTTGGCGCATCAGCGTGAGGGTTGGCTCAGCGGAGACGACCGCCGCCGCCTCGACGAGTTGATGCAAGTCTACCGTCGCGGCCTCGTCCGTAAGGCGCAGGCGATTCATGTAGCCGTGCAGCGCGGCCTTCGACCTCCTCTGAGTCTCGACAGGTAGCCAGGTGAATCGCCCACGAATCCCGGCAGCCATCGAACGAAGCGTGCGAATTGTGGCTCGCAATCGCTGCGGATACTGCCTCAGCCCACAGCATCTGGTGATGGCGCGCCTGGAAGTGGAGCACATCATCCCTTTGGCAAAAGGCGGCGTCAACACGGAGTCCAATCTGTGGCTGGCTTGCCCGTTGTGTAACCGGGCAAAGGGCGAAAAAACTCACACTATGGACCCCGAAACGGGTCTGACAGTCTCCCTCTTCAACCCACGCACTCAGGTCTGGTATGAGCATTTCAGATGGACAGACAATGGACTGCTCATCGTTGGCTTGACTCCGACGGGGCGAGCCACAGTCGCGGCCTTGCATTTGAGCGATGATGCGGATGCCCTGGCGGTGCGCAGCTACTGGGTAATGGCAGGCTGGCATCCACCGCAAGATTGAGCATCTTCCTGGCAATACCAGAGACCACCATCGCAGTACGTTGGGCGGCGACCCGTAATTTTGTAGATAAGCATGATAAGAATTGACAGTTTCCACGGGCGCGACTATAATCGCGGCCTGCCCGCCTGAGGGCAGATTGCACATGGTGTCATGTGCTGGCGCCGCCTTTCGGCAAATCAACATAGGAGGACTTTGCATGAAAGTCGCCTTGATCAACCCCAGATTCCGTCTACCCATTGATACCCGCACCACGGCGCACCTCGGCCTGGCCTATCTGGCGGCCGTTTCGGCCCGCCGCGGCGATGAGGTGCGTGTTTATGACGCCGATGTCGAAGAACAACCGCTCGAGGATTTCATCCAGGAGTTCCGCCCACACCTCGTGGGCATCACCGCCAACACGCCGCAGGTCAAACAGGCGTGGCGCACCGCGGCCAAGATCAAGAAGGTGCATGATGTGCCGATCGTCCTGGGCGGTCCCCATGTCAGCGTCGCGGCCGAAAGCCTTGATTTTGAATCGTGCCAGCAGCCCGACGTGGACATGGTGGTACGTGGCGAAGGCGAGACCAGTTGGACGATCATCAGTGAACGCATTGAAAGTTACCTGAGGGATCAGCCCACCTACCAGAGCCGTGACATTTTTGATCCCGAGCGGAATCTGTGGAGCGATGTCCTCGGCATCAGCTTCAAGACCAGTGACCGCCAACTGCACCGCAACCCTGACCGCCCAGCCATGCCTGACCTCGACAGCCTGCCCTGGCCGGCCTATCATTTTTTCAAGATGCACAAGTACACCAATCTGCAGCCGGCCACCGATCATGTCAGCGGCGCACAGTCGTTCTCCATCATGACCAGCCGCGGCTGCCCCTACCGCTGCACCTTCTGTTCGCAGTCCATCATGCCGATCAAATGGCGCGCGCGTTCGCCGGAGAATGTCCTGGAGGAGTGGCGCCACCTGGTGCGCGACCTGGACGCGCTCGAAATCGGCGTCCTGGACGATAGCGCCAACATCCGGGTGGACCGCCTGAACAAGCTGGCCGACATGCTGATCGCCAATCAGCTCAACCACGTGCCGTGGATTTTTGTCAACGGCATCCGCGCCAACCTGGCCAGCCTGGAACTGATGAAAAAGCTCAAGCAAGCCGGCCTCAAGCGCACGGCGTTTGGCGTGGAAACCGGCGACGCGGAGATCATGGCTTCGATTGACAAGCGCGTTGACCACGACACGATTCGCCAGGCCTTCAAGAATGCCAAGGCCGCCGGCCTGGAGACCATCGGCTTCTTCATCATCGGCCTGCCCGGCGACACCCGCGCCACCATGCAGCGCACCATCGAGTTTGCCTGCGAGTTGGACCCCCTGATTGCCAATTTCAGTATGATGACGCCTTACCCTGGCACCAAGGTTTACGAAACCGTCAAGCGCCAGGGCCGCATGTTGGTCAAGGACTGGGAAGACTACGTCTTTTTCGACGGCAAGGCTCGTTACGAACTGGGTGACTTGACGGCCGAGTTGATGACCGAGATGTGGAAGAAGGCCTATCGCCAGTTCTACCTGCGCCCGCATCGCATCCTGGGCACCATGACCCGCAAAGACTTCTGGCTCAACTACCGTCGCACCTTCCGTGTCGCCTGGCACACGATCTTCCCGCGCCAGGAGAAGACCGAACTGCGCCGCCAGATCGAAGCCGAGGGCCTGATCTAGCGTGTGGGCGAGAGAAGTAGTTTTTCCCCTGATGCATGTCGGTGAGACGCTCAATCTGCTTCCTGATGAACAAACTGTCAAGTGGATCGTGACCTCTGTTCATGCGCACTTCATCATGGCGCGTGATAGTGACAATAGGTTACCCGACACACGCTGACAGATCACGAGGAGGATGCATGAAAATTTCTTTGGTTGGACCGAAATGGAACGAGATGGTGAACAGCTATCCTTCGCTGGGCCTGGGCTACCTGGCTGCAGTGGCGGAGCGCGCCGGGCACCAGGTCGCGGTTCACGATTTTGGCTTGCACCCGCACACGACCCTGGCCGAAGACGCGCAAAAGATCTTCGATGACAAGCCCGATGTCGTGGCGTTCACTTCCATGACGACTTCCTACCACCACATCGAGCAGTTGGTCGAGATTGTCAAAGAGACCCTGGGTGTACCGACCATCATCGGCGGGCCGCACGCGACCTCTTTGCCGCAACTGACCATCGAAAACCCGCATCTGGATTACCTGATCTACGGCGAAGGCGAAGAGGTCTGGCTCGATCTGCTGCAAGCCATCGAGGCCGGTGATACGCGTTACGGTCGCATCGCCGGCTTGTGGTGGAAAGACGACGGCAAGGTCGTGCAAAACCCCCAGCGTAAGTTGATCGAAGACTTGGATGCGCTGCCGTTTCCGGCCCGTCACCTGTTCGAATTGGACAAATACCCGCTCTACGCACCCGATGGTGAGAAGATGGTGACCGTGCTTTCCAGCCGCGGCTGCCCGTACAACTGCTCTTTTTGCTTCAAGGGCGTGGTCGGGCGCACCTACCGCCAGCGTTCGCCGGAGAGCATCGTCGAAGAGCTGCGCCACTTGCAGCAGCGGTACCAGGTGCGCAACTTCTACTTCATTGACGATCTGTTCACGATTGACCTGCGCCGCCTGGAAAAGATCATGGACTATTTCATCGAGCAGAAGATGGATATCCGCTGGCGCTGCCTGGCGCGTGTGGATCGCGTCAACCCGGAGCTGCTCAAGAAGATGTACGCGGCCGGCTGCCGCCAGGTTCATTATGGCATCGAATCGGGCAACGATGATGTGCTCAAGGCCACCGCCAAGCACATCAGCCTGGAGCAGGTGCGTCGTTCGATCGAGTGGACGGCGGAGTCGGGTATTGACAGCAAGGGCTACTTCATCCTGGGGCTGCCAGGCGACACAGAGGAAACACTGGAGCAAACCATCGAGTTTGCCTCCAGCCTGCCGTTGACCGAAGCGATGTTCTCCATTGCCACGCCGTTCCCCGGCACGCGCCTGTGGGATGAGTTGGTACGTCGCCATCCTGAGACGCAGTACAATGCCGACTTTACCAAGACCTATTACTACAATTCATACACGGCCGAGATTGCGCCGTTCATGAATGTCAGCGATGTGCCCGACGAGCGCCTGAGTGGCCTGGCGATCGAGGCGCGGCGCCGCTTTGATGAGGCCAAGCGCCGCCGCATGTACGAGCGGTCCTTCGGCAAGACGCTTGGCCCCGCACTGTGGGAAGTGTCACGCATCAAGCCGCTGCGCCAGTTGGGTAATGCCCTGCTCGGCGCCGGGATGCTCGGCAGTTTCCGCCAGGTGCGTGAGCGGGCAGGAGCCAACTCATGGGGGTAAGCTTCACGTCGGTCGAGGCCAACCGCACCTTTCAAGACAAAGTGCGCAACCGCTTCCGTTACTACAACCAACAGGCGTTGGCGCCGGTCAAATGGCTGGCCTACACCACCGGTCAGACCCGCCTGGTGCCGCACCCTGATCGAATGTACATCGAGTCCACGAACATGTGCTACCTGTCCTGCGTCATGTGCCCCACCGGACGCAAGGAGGTTCTACGCCCCAAGGGCTTCATGGAGTTCGATGTCTTCAAGCAGATCGTGGACGAAATGGCGCCGCACGTCAAGGCGACGACGCTGCACATCTGGGGCGAGCCGCTGATGCACAAACGCATCTTCGACATGGTAGCCTATTGTCGTGCGCACAACCTGCGCAGCGAGATAAGCACCAACGCCACGCTGCTGGATGAGAAGAAGGCCCAAAAGCTGCTCGACGCCGGCCTGGATGCGATCTACCTCTGCCTGGACGGCATGCGCCCGGAGACCTACGAGGCCATCCGCGTCAACGCCGATTACGCCAAGACCAATCGCAACATCCATCGCTTCATCGAACTGAAGCAGGCGGGTCACTATCAAACCTACGTCAACTTGCAGATCATTCAGATGCAGCAGACGCTGGGCGAGATTGATGAGTTCATGCAATCGTGGCAGTTGCCGGGTGTGGATCGTATCAATGTCAAGCCTTTTGATTCCTGGGCCGATCAGATCGAGGCCATTAGCGAGCTGCGACCAGGACAGGCGGCGACCGCGGTCAAACGCTACGCCTGCCCCAACCTGTGGTACCACGTTCACATCTATTGGGATGGTTCCATCGCCATGTGTGATCGTGATTTCAATAGCGTATTTCCCCTGGGCAACGTCATTGACCCGGATGGCAGCGTGCGCGTGATGAAGAACTGGAATGGGCCGCAGATGCAGACCCTGCGCCGGCGCCATGTGACCAATGACATCCACGACCTGGCGCCCTGCAATTCGTGCAGCGAGTGGGCCTGGTGGAAGCCGACCCTTTTCACCAGCCAGGGCAACCGGCCGGTGGAGCAGGGCGAATCGCAGCGTCTGGCCGCCCGGCAAGTAGACGAACATCACAACGGCACACCAGGCGCTTTTGTTGCTCTTGCTGATGTTGGTTTTGGCGAGCATCAGACGACGAATTTGAACTAGACAGCACCCGATTGTTTCGAGGAGGTATTTCTGTGAAGACGACGCTCATTTATCCCGGTATTGCGGGTCGTGGGTTCAACTGTTTGAGCCAGGGAATGGACGCCGGCTGGGTTTCGCACGGCCTGTCTTCGATTAGCGCCAGTGCCAGGGCCGAAGGTTTCGAGATTGATCTGATTGACCTGCGTGCGTTGCAGAGCTGGGATCATTTCCGCGAGGAGTTTCAGAAGCGCAGCCCGGATGTCATTGGCATCACCATGATGTCGGTGGACTACAACCCGGTCAAACGCTGTCTCAGCATCATCAAGGAAATCAAGCCGGAGTGCGTCACCATTCTGGGCGGCGCGCACGTCACGCTGGCGTTGGAAGATTCGCTGCGCATTCCCAACGCCGATTATCTCATCACGAACGAGGGCGAAATCACCTTCCCCAAGCTGCTGCGCCAGATCGAGCAAGGCAAGCGGCCTGAGCAGAAGGTGTTGCGCGGGGAAACGCCCGACCTGAATCGCATCCCCTTTGCCGATCGTGCCCTGTTCCTGGGTGAATGGCGCAACTGGGGCTACACCCTCAACAGCCCTGAGGTTCCCTTTGTCAAAGAACTGCCCGGTCCCTTCCTGACGATCATTGCCGGTCGCGGCTGTGCCTATCGCTGCTCGTTCTGCAAGCCCGGTGAGGATTACATCTTCGGCAAGCGCGTGCGCCGCCGCAGTGTGGACAACGTGATCGCCGAGCTGAAAAATCTGCGCGACACGTACAGCTTCCAGAGTTTCATGTTCCACGATGACTGCCTGACCGAGGATCGCGCGTGGGTCACCGAGTTTTGCGCCAAGTATCGGGCGGAAGGTTTCACGCAGTCTTTCTTCTGCCAGAGTCGCGCCGACATCATCACCCGCCACCCCGATATGGTCAAGATGATGCGCGATGCCGGCCTGAAGGGATACTTCATTGGCTTCGAAAGCGGCAATCAGCGCGTCCTGAACTTCCTGCGCAAGGGCACCACCGTGGACCGCAACCTGGAGGCGGCCACGGTCTGCCGTGAATACGGATTGGTCATCTGGGCCAACTACATGATGGGCATCCCGACCGAAACCAAGGAAGAAGTCATGGATACGGTCAACATGATCCGTGAGATAGACCCGGACTATTACAGCCCGTCGTTCTTCACCCCGCACCCCGGCACTGATCTTTACGATTACTGCGTGGAGCACGATCTGAGCCTGGTGGCCGACTATGACTCGTACCGGCGTAACCCAACCGAACCCAAGATCAAGGGCCAGGATTACGAATTCTTGAAGTGGGCACGCGACTACAGTCAGAAGCGCAAATTCAAGAACCAGACCCGCCGGACGTACAATGCCGTGGTCGAGAAATACACGGACCCGCGCAAGTATGTCAACAAGGCGCGCCGGCTGCTGGGACTAACCCGCGACGAGCCATCCGCCTTGCGCCCGCTGCCGGTCAAGCCGCACGCGGGCTAACCTGAATGAGGTAATCATGCGAGTTTTATTGGCGAGTCCAGAGTCGAAGGTTTGGAATTCGCGCCAGCACATCCACAATGGACTGGGCTATCTGGCGGGCGCGCTGCGTCACGCCGGTTACGCTGTGAGCCTGTACGACGCGTCCGTTGAAACCGAGCCATTGGCCGACGTCTTGCAGCGGGAGCACTTCGATGTGGTGGGCATTTCCAGCCCCACGCCGTTGATCCGCGAGGCGTGGCAAACGGCCGTCGTGGCCAAAGCCACCGGCGCGGTGACGATTCTGGGCGGTCCCCACTTGACGCTCAAGCCCGCCGAGTCGCTGGAACATGATGAGGTTGACCTGGTGTTGCGCGGTGAGGGCGAAGACGCCATGATCGAGATCATGCAGATGCTCGACCTTGACCCTGGCCTGCAGGCCACACCGACCGCTCCCCGCCGCTTCAGCCACAAGGGCTGGTCAGAGATCTTGGGCCTTTCGTATCGCAACGGCGACGTGCGCCACAACCCGGCGCGCCCGCTGCGCCCGGACCTGGACAACATCCCCTTTCCGGCCCACGACCTGTTCAAGATTGACCGCTACACCAACCTGAATCCGCTGACCGACGGGCTGATTCCGGGTTCGCGCAGCTACACGATCGTAACCAGCCGCGGCTGCCCGTTCAAATGCACTTTCTGCTCCAAGCCCATCACCGGGGACACCTGGCGCAATCGCTCGGTGGATAACGTGCTGGGTGAATGGCGTTGGCTCGTGCGCGACCTGCATGCGACCGAAATCGGCATCACCGATGACATCTGGAACCGTGATCTCAAACGCGCCAAAGAGCTGTGCCGGCGCCTGATCGCGGAAGGGCTGAATGCGGTGCCCTGGGTCACGGTGCATGGCATGAAGGTGAACTATGGCGACGCCGAGCTGTTTCAGTTGATGAAGGCCGCCGGCGCCAGGCGCGTAGGCTTCGGTGTGGAGTCCGGCAACCAGGGCGTGCTCAACAACATCATCAAGAAGGGCCAGACCCTCGACATGGTGCGCGACGCGTTCAAGAACGCCAAAGCGGCCGGCTTGCAGACGATGGGGTTCTTCGTTTTGGGTATGCCCGGCGAAACGCCTGAAACCATGGAAGACACGGTCAAATTTGCGCTGGAGCTTGACCCTGACCTGGCGAACTTCATGATCGCGGCGCCATATCCGGGCACGCGTCTGTGGGACATGCTGGAGGAGATGGGCGCCGAGATCTTCAGCCATGACTGGCATGACCTGGCGATTCAAGACAACAAGGCGCATTTTCAAGTTGACGGCCTGCGCGCCGAAGATGTCGAAGAGAAATGGCACGAGGCCTATCGCCGATTCTACATGCGACCCAATCGTTTGGCCCGGCGCCTGACTCAGTGGGATACCTGGCGCAATGCGCCGGCGCGGCTGCGCGATGCCAAGCGCTTTTTCCTGGGTAACCTGAGCGCGGCGCCCAAGACTCCAGCCTGGAGCGGTTCAGCCGCCCGGCGCTTAGGGTGAGCGAGGAGATACGTAACGATGCGTGTATTATTGATCAATCCACCCTTCCAACGCTTGAAGAAGGTTTCTAGCATTTACTTTCCCCTGAGCTGCGGCTACCTGGCTGGCGTGCTTGAACAGGCCGGGCATGAGGTCCGCATCTACAACGCCGAGGTGCCGGCGCGCAACGAGGAGATCGGTCACGAGACGTACGACAATTTGTTGCACGGCCACCAATTATGGCTGAATGCCCTGCGGCCGCAAGTGGATGAACATAACCACGTCGTGTGGGCGGAATTCATGCAGACCCTGCGCGAGTTCAATCCGGACATGATTGGCTTCACGGTCAAAAGCCCCAAATGGCCCGCGGCCATCAAAGCGGCTGAGATGTGGAAGCGCGAGCACCCTGAAACTATCGTTGTCATGGGGGGGCCGCACATCACTGTATTGCCTGAGGAGGTCATGGGCTACCCAACCGTTGACTTCTGTGTCCGTGAAGAGGGCGAGTACACTCTGTTGGAACTGGTGGAAGCCCTGGAAGGCAAGGGCAAGCCGTTCGCGGCCATCGAAGGCCTGTCCTGGCGCCAGACAGATGGCGCGGTTGTCCACAATGTGGCGCGTGCCAAGATTCCCAACCTGGACGTGCTGCCTTTCCCGGCCAAACACCTGTCGCTCTACCTCGATCGCTACGATCCGGCCCACTTGGGCGTCATGGTGACGCTGCGCGGCTGCCCGTTCTATTGCGGTTTCTGCGAACAGCACAAGACCTGGGGACGCTCCGTGCGTTTTCATTCCGTGGATTACACCGTGCGCGAGATCAAGCACATCATCCAGACGTTTGGCACGCGTGAGATTTCCTTCTGGGATGACAGCTTTACGGTCAACCGCAAGCGTACGCTCGATCTGTGCAAACGCATCCTGGATGACAAACTCAACATTTCCTGGAGCTGCACCACGCGCGTGGATCTGCTGGATGAAGAACAGGTCATGTGGATGAAGAAGTCTGGCTGCAGCGGTGTGGACATTGGCGTGGAAACCGGCAGCGCGCGCATGATGAAGTTGATTGACAAAGCCACCACGCCAGAGCGCGTGGCAGAAGCCAGCCAGTTGATGACCAAGTACAAGCTGAACTGGTCGGCGTTTTTCATGATGGGCTTTCCTGAAGAAACCGAGGAAGACATCGAGGCCACCAAGCGCTTCATGCAGGAAATCAAGCCCAATCACATCATCATGTCCATCTTCACGCCCTATCCGGGCACGCCGCAGCACGAGGTGGCCAAACGGCTCAACCTGCTGCCGGCCAAGATTGACTGGAGCCGTTTCAGCCACCAAAGCCCGGAGAATCATTTCGTCCAGAACATCTCGCGCGAACGCTTCAGCGAGATTGTCACCGACATGATGGCATTTGTGGACGACATCAACAACGGCTGGCAGCTCAAGGTGCAGCGCGTGTTGAACGATTGGCGCTTCTGGGCGCGCCATCCCTTGCTGCTCACCCAGAAGACCGTGCATTCCATTCGCGGCCGCGGCTTGGGGCTAGGGACCATTCGGCCGCTGGGCTAACAGTATGATTAGCCTGATTCCGAAATTACCGGCCTACTGGGCCTTTCGTCGCTTTGGCTGGCCGCGCCTGTACCCCTTCAGCATTGTGGTCAGCATCAGCTACAAGTGCAATTCCAAGTGCCGCACCTGCGATGTCTGGCGCAAACCCAATGATGATATGACGGTCGCTGAGTGGCGCCAGGTCTTTCACAACCTGGGGCGTACGCCGTTCTACATGACCTTTACGGGCGGCGAGCCTTTCTTGCGCCCCGATCTGGATGAACTGGTGATTGCCGGCTATGAGGAATGCCGCCCGGAGGTCATCACCATCCCCACCAACGGCCTGCTGACGGAGCGCGTGGTCGAACGGGTGGCGCGCATCTGTGCCGCCTGTCCCGGCGCGCAGATCGGCATCAATCTCAGCCTGGATGGCCTGGGCGATGTGCATGACGACATCCGCGGGGTCAACGGTAACTGGGAACGCTCCATGAAGACCTGGGAACAACTCAAGGCGCTGCAGCCGCGTTACAAGAACCTGGTGCTCACCATCCACACCGTGATCTCGCGCTTCAACATTCACCTGTTCGAGGAAACCTACGCCGGCTTGCAGAAGCTGGAACCCGACTCCTACATCACCGAGGTGGCCGAGGAGCGTGTCGAACTGGACACGGTGGGTTGGGGGATCACTCCGCTGGCCGCGCAGTACGCGCCTGTTGCAGATTTCCTGAGCGCCCAAGCGAGACAGAAACCGGTCAAGGGCATTGCGCGCTTCACCCAGGCGTTTCGCGCCCAGTATTACCAGTTGGCCAAGCGCACCTTGCAGGAACGCACGCAGGTCATTGACTGTTATGCTGGCTGGGCCAGTGCGCACATCGCCCCCAACGGCGATATCTGGAGCTGTTGCATTCGCGCCGAGCCGGTGGGCAACCTGCGCCAGACAAACTATGACCTGGCGCCGATCTGGTTCAGCCCGGAGATGGCAAAATTGCGCCGCAGCATTGCAGCCAAAGAATGCGCCTGCCCCATGGCCAACGCCAACTACACCAACATGCTGCTGCACCCGCCAACCCTGGTCAAAGTCGCGTTAGACATGGTATAGTTACAAAAGAGCGACCACTCTGTTGCCAGAGTGGTCGCTGATAAGGACAAAAGTGCCCCGCCGTGCCGTGTGCCATAGGGCCTGAACCTGCTTGCGCAGGTGGGTACCTGTCCGACGACATCAGCCTTGCTCGCAGGGAGCTAACGCCTGGCCTCCAGAACATCCGGCACCCGATTATCAGGTGTTGGCTCAGAGCACTTGGTTGACATCACGCACACCGCAGGGTACTCTGAACATAGTTTAGCATAGCCGGTCACTTCTGGCAAATCAAGGGCGTTTTTCAGGACTATTATCCTTTTACCCCTGCCGTTGGTAGTGTTCCTGCAGGCTGCGCACGCGCATCTCCTTGCCCTGCAGGGCGCGGATACCGTTCACCGCAGCCTGCGCCGCGCTCAGCGTGGTTATCAGGGGCACGCCGTGGCGCACGGCCTCTGTGCGAATGGACTTGCCGTCGTCGAAGGCGGTTGGCCCCAGGGGCGTGTTGATAATCAGGTGGATCTTCCCTGCCTTGATCAGGTCAACCACGTGTGGCGAGCCTTCCTTGACCTTGTTGACCGGCGCGGCCGGCAGACCGGCGCGCACCAGGGTTGCGGCCGTGCCGCGCGTGGCCAGCAGGGTGAACCCGAGGCGATGCAGGTCACGCGCGATCTTGAGGATGCTGCCCTTGTCGAAATCGTTGACCGAGAGGAAGGCTGTGCCGGCCAGGGGCAGACGCTCGCCCGCGGCCATTTGCGCTTTGGCAAAGGCATGGCCGAAGTGACTGGCGTGCCCCATCACCTCGCCGGTCGAGCGCATCTCTGGCCCCAGCAGGGTGTCCACACCGCTGAATTTTCTGAACGGCAGCACCGCTTCTTTGACAAAAAAGCCGTCAATCGGCGGCTCTGTGGTGAAACGAAGTTCGGCCAGGGAACGGCCCGCCATGACCTGCGCAGCGATTTTGGCCAAGGGCACGCCGGTGGCCTTGCTCACAAAGGGCACCGTGCGGCTGGCCCGCGGATTGACCTCCAGCACATAGACGATGTCATCCTTGATCGCGTACTGGATGTTCATCAGCCCGCGGACGCCTAGCGCCAGCCCCAACTTTTCTGTGTACTCTCGCATGATGCTCAGGTGGTAGTAGCTGATTTTATACGGCGGCAGGACGCACGCGCTATCGCCGCTATGCACGCCGGCCTCTTCGATGTGCTGCATGATGCCACCGATGACCACGCGGGCGCCATCGGCCACCGCGTCCACATCCACCTCGAACGCGTCTTCGAGATACTGATCAATCAGGATCGGGCGCCCTTCGCTGGCCTGGGCCGCCTCTTGCACCAAGCGCGCCAGGGTGTCGTCGTCATACACGATCGCCATCGCCCGGCCGCCCAGCACATAACTGGGACGCACCAGCACCGGATAGCCAATCTGTCGCGCTACGCGCCTGGCTTCGGCCACGGAAGTGGCCATGCCGTTGGCCGGCGCGGGGATGTCCAACTCCGCCAGCAGATTGCCGAAGCGTCCCCGGTCTTCGGCCAGATCAATGGCATTCCATGATGTGCCCAGGATCGGCACCCCCATCTCCGCCAGCCCTCGCGCCAGGTTGAGCGGCGTCTGCCCGCCGAACTGCACAATCACCCCTGACCGCAGCCCACTTGCCTGTGTCTCCGTATCTGTGCTCTCGCTGTCATCCCGCGAACCTTGCGTCACGCCGCCCTGTATGAGCGTTTGGGCTGCAGGCTTTGGGAGTTCCCCCAACTCCCGCTCCACGATGTTCAGCACATCTTCCAGCGTCAGCGGCTCGAAGTAGAGGCGGTCCGAGGTGTCATAGTCGGTGCTCACCGTCTCCGGGTTGCAGTTGACCATGATCGTTTCATAGCCCAGGTCGTGCAGGGCGAACGCGGCATGACAGCAGCAATAGTCGAACTCGATGCCCTGCCCGATTCGATTGGGGCCGCCGCCGAGGATGATGACCTTCGGACGGTCGCTGGGCGGCGCCTCATCCTGCGTTTCATAGCTGCCGTAAAGATAGGGCGTGTACGCTTCGAACTCGGCGGCGCAGGTGTCCACCCGCTGATAGGTCGGCATAATGCCCAACGCCTTGCGCAGCGCCCGCACCGCCTGTTCTGGCGTCTGCAGCCAGCTCCCGGATTGAGGTTGCTGACCCTCCCACGCCGTGTTTGGGCTGTGGGCTGTGGGCTTCGATGTTTTTTCCGCTGCCACCAACGCCGCAATCTGTTGATCCGCCAACCCGAAGCGTTTTGCCTGGCGCAGCAGCTCGGCCGGCAGGCTGGTCAGGGTGTGGTGGGCAATGGCCTGTTCCAGGTCCACAATCTGCCCCATCTGTGCGACGAACCAGGGATCGAAGCCAGTCCAGGCGGCGATCTGCGCCTGGTCAACGCCCTGGCGCAGGGCGCTGAAGGTATGGAAGATCCGTTCGCGTGTCGGCGCGCTCAGTCGCGCCGCCAGGTCTCCCAGCGCGCCGGGGGCCAGATGGGTCGGTTTCCATTCGAGCGCGCGCAGCCCTTTCAGCAGCGCCTCTTTGAACGTGCGCCCGATCGCCATCACCTCGCCCACCGATTTCATCTGCGGGCCGAGGGTGGGATCCACATTGGCGAATTTCTCGAACGCCCAGCGTGGAATTTTCACCACGACATAGTCAATGCTCGGTTCGAACGCGGCCACCGTTTCGCGGGTGATGTCGTTCTTGATCTCATCCAGGGTGTAGCCCACAGCCAGCAGGGCCGCGATCTTGGCGATGGGAAAACCGGTCGCCTTGCTGGCCAGGGCGCTGGAGCGGCTGACGCGCGGGTTCATCTCGATGATGATCACGCGGCCATCGGCCGGATTGACGGCAAACTGCACATTGCTGCCGCCTGTTTCAACGCCCACCGTTTCCATGACGAGGCGCGCCTGGTCGCGCAGGCGTTGGTATTCCTTGTCGGTGAGGGTTTGCGCCGGCGCAACGGTGATCGAGTCCCCGGTATGCACGCCCATGGGGTCGAGGTTTTCAATCGAACAGACCACCACGAAGTTGTTGGCGTGGTCGCGCATCACTTCCAGCTCGAATTCTTTCCAGCCCAGGACCGATTCTTCGACCAGGCAGGCATGGACCGGGCTTTCGCGCAGGCCGAATTCCATCTTTTCGATGAAATCGTCGCGATCGTACGCAATGGCAGCACCGGAACCGCCCAGGGTGAAACTGGGACGGATGAGCAGTGGAAAGCTGCCGATCTCTGCGGCAATCGTGAGCGCCTCAGAGACCGTGGCGGCCAGGCCGGAGCGCGGCACACTCAGCCCGGCGCCGAGCATCGCTTCCTTGAAGAGCTGGCGATCTTCGGCCACCTTCATCGCACGCAGACTGGCGCCGATCAGTTGCACGCCGTAGCGGGCCAGAACGCCCTGCTCGGCCAGGGCCACCCCCAGGTTGAGGGCCGTCTGCCCGCCGACCGTGGGCAGCAGGGCATCGGGGCGCTCCTGGGCAATGATCTTCTCCACGATCTCGATGGTCAGCGGTTCCACGTAGGTGGCATCGGCCAGTTCCGGGTCGGTCATGACCGTGGCCGGGTTGGAGTTGATCAGGATGATGCGGTAGCCCTCGCGCCGCAGGGCTTTGACCGCCTGCGTGCCGCTGTAGTCGAACTCGGCCGCCTGGCCGATGACGATGGGGCCGGCGCCCAGGATCAGGATGGAATGGATGTCGGTTCGTTTTGGCATTCGTTCTTCTGTGCGCCGCCGCTGTTAGCCGCGGCTGATGTTGATCACGTCGCGCAGCATGGCCGCGGCCGTGGGAATCGGCCCGCGCTCGTCCACCTTGGCAAACTGCACCCCCATGATGTCGGTGTGCCAGACAACGCCCATCTCCCAGCCGTTGACGGTGGCCAGCGGATGGGGCAGGGGGAGGCGCGCCGGGTGTACGCTCAAGCGGTAGCCGGCGCCCAGGGGCAGCGCGACAGCCAGCAGTTTGATGACCTCGCCCTGGCTGCGGGCGCGGCGCAGGTCTTCCGGGCCGATGCCGCGTATGCCCCGCACCTCCACATCGGTGATGGTGCAGGGGAAGTCGAGCACGCTGTTGGCGATGATGGTCAGTTTGTTGGCCGTGTCCCAGCCATCCACGTCGAGCGCAGGATCGGCCTCGGCCACACCCTCGGCCTGCGCCTCACGCAACGCCTCCGCGTAGGTCTTGCCGGCCTCCATGGTGGTCAGGATGTAATTGCTGGTGCTGTTCAGCACGCCCTCGATCTTGGCGTAGCGCACCGCCACATGATCGCGGCGCCCGATGTTGACCACAGGCAGCGCGCCGCAGACGGTGGCGCTGAAGGCCAGGTGCTTGCCCTGTGCCGCCGCGGCCGCGCTCAGCTCCTGATAGGCCAATACCAGGGGCGCCTTGTTGGCCAGCACGGCATGCCAGCCCTGGCTCAGCGCCAGGCGCAGACAGTGCAGCCCTGGCTGGCCGCTTTCCATGTTGACCGGCGATGCCTCCAGGAGCAGATCGGCCTTGGCCCGTTTGACCATGTCGGGTGCGGCCAGGCCCGGCTTGCCGCCATAGGGGAACGTGCCGATGCCGCCGTGGGTCAGTTTGTGCTGCAAAAGCAGGGTCGGGTCAATGCCGCGCGCGTCGAGCACGGCCCCGGAGCTATCCGCCACGGCCGTCAGCTTGATGCTCAGGCCAAAGCGAGAGGCGAGGGTGTCCTTCTTGTCGAGCATGAGCGTAAGAAAGCCCCGGCCAACATGGCCGAGGCCGACAAGCGCAACCCGGATCGTCTGGGACATGGACACATACCTGCTTTCCGTTGCAGTATAACAGAAAGAGCAGCGTTTTCGCTGCTCTTGTGATGGATGGTTAGGCTCCCCGACTTGGACTCGAACCAAGAACCTAGCGGTTAACAGCCGCTTGCTCTGCCAATTGAGCTATCGAGGAAGGACAAAGCGAATTATACTCACCTGCAATGGGCTGTCAAATTTTTGGCGTCGTCACCAGCAATTCCAAGCGTAATCTCATTTTTCGCCGCAGATTTTTCACCGCAGAGAGCGCAGAGAGCGCAGAGGAATCGCACCTTGCCTTGGACTTCGACTTGTACAAATCTGCAATCCAATTGCATATTTGTGCAAAATGTGATACAATGGGGCTGTTCACTCTGGTTGCGTATCTCCTGGTTTCTCGTTTCGACAAAATGGAGCGTTCTCATGATCGCAAGAACCCTGACAGCCAAAATCATTGCCCTGGCGCAGAAATTCCAGGTCATCACCCTCACCGGGCCGCGCCAGTCTGGCAAGACCACTCTCGTTCGTGCTGCCTTTCCGACCATGCCCTACGCCTCCCTGGAAGAACCGGATATGCGCCAGATTGCGTTGACCGACCCTCGCGGTTTTCTTGCCAACTACCCTGCCGGCGCCATCCTGGACGAAATCCAACACACGCCCGACCTCCTTTCCTACATCCAGAGCCTGGTGGACCAGGACCGGCAGGTTCAGTTCATCTTGACCGGCTCATCGAACTTCTTGTTGATGGAGAAAATTAGCCAGACCCTGGCAGGGCGTACTGCGGTTCTACACCTGCTGCCGTTTTCCCTTGCCGAATTGAAGCCGGATGCCGAGCGGCTGGAAAGCGTCATCTTCCAGGGCCAGTATCCGCGCATTTACGACCGTGACATGGCTCCCACCGATTTTTACCCGGCCTACATCCAGACGTACATCGAAAGAGATGTACGCTTGCTCAAGAACATCGGGGATTACAACGCCTTCATTCAGTTTACCCGGCTGTGCGCCGGGCGCGTCGGTCAACTGCTCAACTACGCCAGCCTGGCAAGCGATGCTGGTATCAGCCCGAACACAGCCAGGAGCTGGCTTTCCATTTTGGAAAGCTCATTCATTCTGTATCGTTTACTACCCTATTATCGTAATTTCAACAAGCGGCTGGTCAAATCGTCCAAACTCTATTTCTACGACACGGGCGTCGCTTGTTCACTGCTGGGCATTCGCGACGCGGATCAGATCAATCTACACTACCTGAAAGGTGCATTGTTCGAGAATCTGGTGATCAACGAGTTCATCAAACGCAGTTTTCACCGCGGCGAGAATCGTCAGCCCTTTTTCTGGCAGGATAGCCATGGCAAGGAAATTGATTGTCTGCTAGTGGATGGTGAAGAAATTACGCCGGTTGAGATCAAAGCCGGCAAGACGATGTCTATAAGCTATTTTGACAATCTCAAATACTGGCGGGCGCTGGCGGATCTGCCAGAGGATCAAGGTTTTGTGGTCTACGGCGGTGATCAGTCAATGCAAACCAGTACCGGTGCATTCATCAGTTGGCTTCACCTGGATCGCATCCCATCTTAACCCCAGGCGCAACTGCTCAACCTGCCTGGAAATTCGACAGGGTTCACGGGATTGACAGAATGTCCGAGGAATTCAGGCTCAGGAGCTCAGGTAATCACGCAGGCGCCGGCTGCGCATGGGGTGGCGGAGCTTGCGCAGGGCTTTGGCTTCGATCTGGCGGATG
This sequence comes from Candidatus Amarolinea dominans, assembly GCF_016704685.1. Classification (NCBI taxonomy): domain Bacteria; kingdom Bacillati; phylum Chloroflexota; class Caldilineae; order Caldilineales; family Candidatus Amarolineaceae; genus Candidatus Amarolinea; species Candidatus Amarolinea dominans. The sequence continues at coordinate 23,518 of NZ_JADIZS010000003.1, read as the reverse complement.
CGCTCGCGCGTGACGCCAAACTCCAGTCCCACTTCTTCCAGCGTGCGACTGATGCCGTCGTTCAGTCCAAAACGCATCTCCAGCACGCGGCGCTCACGGTCGGTCAGCGCGGCCAGCACATCGCGCATCTGTTCGCGCAGCAGTTGGCGGTTAGTTTCGTCGGCCGGGCCAAGCATACCGTTGTCCTCGATAAAATCGCCGAGGTAGCTGTTGTTATCGCTGCCCACCGGGCTTTCCAGCGACATCGGCTCTTCGGAGGCACGCGCAAGTTCGCGCACGCGTGCGGCGGCGCGCTGCCAACGCTGCTCCAGGGCCGGCGGCAGCGCTTGACCGCTGGCATGGGCCGCTTCGATGGCCGCGGAGTCTTCCACCGACAGAAATTCCATCGCGCGGGCGATCTCCTCCGGCGTGCCCTTGCGGCCCAGTTCTTGCATGAATTGATACTGCAGGCGTGTCTGCCGGTTGATGTTCTCCGTCACATGCACAGGGATCCGAATGGTGTGTGATTGGTCGGCAATGGCGCGCGAAACGGCCTGTCGAATCCACCAGGTGGCATACGTGCTGAAGCGAAAGCCAAGCGTCTCATCGTACTTTTCGACTGCGCGCAGCAGGCCGATGTTGCCCTCCTGGATCAAATCCAGGAATGAAATGCCGCGACTCAGGTAGCGCCTGGCAATGCTGACGACCAGGCGCAGGTTGCTCTGCACCAACCGCCAGCGGGCGGCATTGCCTTTCTGCACAAGTTGCTCCAGCGTGGCGCGCTCGGCGTCGGTCAGGTCGGCCCACCGTAGACGAGATGCGGCCGCCAGCCCGGCGTGCAACTCCTCGGCCAGTGAAACTTCCTGTAGGGTGGTCAGCAGCGCATGGCGACTAATTTCACTGAGATACATGCGCACGGGGTCGCCGACGCTCGCGTAGTCATGCGTCTCTTTCAGAATTTGCTCGATCGGCCTGGCCGCGTCGGCTGCGACCTCGGTGGCAAATTCCTCATCAACCTCTATCTGAACCTGGTGCGTGTTCTGCGCTTTGTCCCTGTCAGGGTGACGCGCGGTGAGCACCCGCGTGCGCACATCTGTGGCAACGGGCGCGGTGATGGCGGTCATTGTTTCAGGCGCCGTTGTCGCGGCCGGAGGGCTGCCGCTGCGCCGCCGGCGTCGCTCCTTCACTGGCGCGGCGGTAGCTTCCGCTGCGGTTGGCGTTGAGATTGACCCTGGCAAGGGTCGTCTCTTTTTCTCCATCATAGGTTCTCAGTTCCTGTCAGCGCGGCGGCCTGGGGAGTTGGGCGCTGCCCATCCTGTGACAACAGGGAACGGCGGCTCAAGGCGACCTGGAGCTTGCCCAGGTCGCGGCGATGGGCGTCTACCAAGCCCCGGTAAATGCGCTCGCCATCGCTGGCTTCAGCCTGTGTCCCCGCGTCGTCGGCCTGCAGATGACGTAGCTCTTGCAGGCGCTGCTGCAGATTGCTCTGGCGCAAACGCAACACGACATTGATGAGATCGTACGCGGCCTGATCGAGGGCAACCAATGGCCGCGCTTGCAGTCCGGCTACCAGGTCGGCCAGGTAGGCCCGCAGGAAGGGCGGCACATCTTCTTGCAGGGTAGGCAGTTGCCACGTCTCACCGCGGCCACGCAGGTCGGTCAGCACCTGCAACAAGGTGCGCTGTTCGCTGCGGCCAAAATCGCTCTCGCCCAGCGGCACGAAGCCCATGGCAACCAGTTGGCGATCGGCCTCAGGCAGAAGGTGCGGCTGCAGCATGACCTGTTGCAAAATATAGCCGGCCAGACCATCGCCCGGTTTGGGCGCCAGGGTGACGGGCGCGGTACGGATCAGGCGTGTGGGGCCGCCATGACGGGCCTGCCGTTCTGCGTTGCCGGCCGCCGCGCTGGCGGCGGCCTGGCGTTCGATTTCGCGTTGAATGGTGCGCTCGTCTACTTGGGTCAGGCGAGCCAGGCGTTGCACGTAGTGCGCCCGCTCGATCGGGTTGGCCAATTCCTGGATCAACGGCACGAGTTCGCGCACCACGGTGGCCTTGCCCTTGGCCGTGTTGAGGTCGTTCTCCTGCACGGCCACCCCAAACAGAAAATCAACCAGGGGCGCCGCAGCCTTGACCAGGGCGTGCCATTGTGCCACGTCCTGGCGGATCAGGTCGTCCGGATCGAAGCCCTGGGGCAGAGTCATCACCCGCACGTTGACGGCCAGGCGAGCCTCCTGGCGTACGGCGCCGCTGGCTGTGGGCACCGGCACCGTCTCTTTTTCCAGGGCTTGCCGGGCCAGGGCGACGCCCCGAATGGTGGCCTGACTACCGGCGTCATCGGCATCCAGGGCCAGGACGAATTCGTTGGTGTAGCGCCGTAGTTGGCGCAGTTGCGTTTCGGTCAGCGCCGTCCCCATGGAGGCCACGACGTTGCTGGCGCCGTACTGGTGCGCGGCCAGCACATCCATGTAACCCTCGACGATGACGACATGCCCGGCATCCCGAATGGCGCGCCGCGCCTGGTCCAGTCCATACAACACATGACCTTTGTCGAACACCACCGTTTGCGGTGAGTTGAGGTATTTGGGCGGGATGTCGTCGAAAGCACGCGCCCCAAAGCCGATCACGCGGCCCTGCACATCGCGGATCGGAATGATGAGGCGGTGACGGAAGCGATCATAGATGCTGCCGCGTTCCTCGTTGTGGATCAACAGCCCGGCCGCCAACAGGTGGTCGGTGGTGTAGCCCTGTGCCAGCAGGGTGCGTTTGAGCGCTTCCCAGTCATCGAGCGCATAACCCAACTGAAAGCGAGCCAGCGTGTCACTGTTCAACCCGCGCCGGCCCACATAGTCGCGCGCGATCTGCGCTGCCGGTGCGGTCAGCAGCAGATTGTGAAAGTAGGCGGCCGCGGTTTGCAAAACCTGGCGCACCCGCTCACGGTTCTGCTCTTCGGGCGAGATCTCCTCGCCGTGTGCGGTCAACTCCACCCCGGCCCGCTGCGCCAACACCTGCAGCGCTTCGCCAAAGTCGAGCTTCTCTTTTTTCATGATGAAAGAAAAAAGATCGCCGCCTATGCCGCAGGAGCCAAAGCAGTGCCAACTCTGATTGTCTGGGAACACCACGAACGAGGGCGTCTTCTCGGCATGGAATGGGCACAATCCTTTGAAGTTGCGCCCGGCTTTCTTGAGGGGGACGTATGCCGAGATAACGTCCACGATGTCGAGGCGGCCTTTGATGTCGTCTACCACGCTCATGCCCGGTACCTCTGAGAGCCAATGCCCTCCCTACGAACTGGCTACGGAGGGCTTCCCCGTAATTATATCGGTGAACACCCAAAACGCCAAGCCTTGCGGCCGGAGTACGTCCGTTTCGCCCTGGGAGCGCGGGCGTCTCGCCCGCAACGTGCGGCTTGCGGCCGGAGCGTTGACTTCTTGCACAGGGAGCACAGACTCTCCTGCTACGAATGGCACGAAAACAATGGGGCCAATTCATGGCGGAGACCGTCCTATTTTGTTCTGGCTTGCCTGGGTTAGCGGATGGGATGGATCGCGACCCCGCTCACGATGCGCTGCCGGCCGGCGTCCAGGGCCAGGCCAAACGGCGATGTGACCAGCGGCGCCGGTAGGCTGCCGAGGAAGCGCCCGTCGGCCGCCGCGAAGCGTTGTATGCCTGCCCGATCGCTGATGAGCAGTTCGCCCGTGCCCGGATCGAACGCCAGCGCCTGCGCCCCAGCCAGCGGGTGGGTGATCGTGGGCAGCAGGGCGCCAATCGGCGTCCCGGTCGCGCCATCGAGCCAGGCCACTTCGCCGTAGTGTGGCCCGCGCCAGAAGAGCACCGCCAGGCGCCCTCCGGCCACATCTGCGGCCAGCGCCAGGGGATGACCGAAGCCTCCCACGGCTACCCGGCTGACCAGGTCACCGCGGTTGGCATCGAGCAGGGCCACTTCATCGCTGCCGGCCAGGGCCACATAAACGCGCGCCGCGACCGGATTGACCACCACGACCCACGGCGCCGGCGCCAGGTGGATGGTTTGCACCACCTCCAGGGTCGTGGCGTCCAGCCTGAGCAGGCGATCGGCGCCGGTCTCGGCCAGCCATACCTGCGAACCCGCCAACCCCAACCCGCCCAAGCGTGCCAATGGCGCAGAGATGGCCTGCACCGCGCCGCTGCGGGCGTCCAGGCGCAGTAAGCGGCCACCCGTGCCCAGGTGGTTGGGCGCAGCGCCTGGCGCAGCCCACGTGCTGGCAAAGATATTCTGGCCGTTGGCGTCCACGGCCAGGGCCACGAGATCGCCGGGCAGCTCAATCTGCTGGCGCGCGGTTCCGGCGGCGTCCCCGATGATGAGGGTGCGCCCGGACCCCAGGATACGGCTCCCATCCACGGGATTGACGGCAACCACGGCGTGGCTGAAGGTCGGCTCGTCGAGCGTCGGCGCCGCATCCTGGTCACGCAATTCGGCGGACGGCGCTGGGGTCATCATCTCGCCACGCAATTCGGCGGCTGGCGCTGGGGTCATCATCTCGCCACGCAATTCGGCGGCTGGCGCTGGGGTCATCATCTCGCCACGCAATTCGGCGGCTGGCGCCTGCAGCATGAGTGGCACGAAGTTGGGCGTGACCGTGGTGATCTGGAAGGTGTAATCACTGTCGCAGCCGCCTTGCCCGTGAGCTTGCGCCACTTGTACGTACACGGCGCCGGTCCAGGGCGCGACCCACTGGATCAGGGAGTCGGGCGCGGAGAGGATCCAATCATCGTTCTCGGCCAGCAGGATGTTCAGGCTTTCGTTCCACAGCTCCAGCCGCGTGTCGCCGAGGGTACCGAGCAGGTGCGTCTGCAGGCGATAGATGACCCCGGCCTGCACCTCGACGCGACTCCAATCCGCGTCGCCGGCCCGATGAAAGCTGTGCAACTGCGTGTAGGGGCCAGGAAACGTGGGCGGCGCAGCGGACGGCGTGTCGTCCGGCTCGAAGGTATCCGGCTGGGCTGTGCAAGACCCAAACGGCGTGGGCGTTGGCGTGAGCGTTGGCGTAGCGCTGGGAGCAAGGGTGCGCGTGGCGGTCGGCGTCACCGTGGGGCCGGGGGTACGCGTGGGCGTGACCGTGGCGGTCGGCGTCGGTGTCGGCGTGGGGCCGGGAGTGCGCGTGGCTGTCGGTGTGGCGCTGGGGCCAGGGGTACTCGTGGGGGTTGGTGTCATGGTTGACGTGCTGCCGCTGGTTGGCGACACGGTAGGGTAGGGCGTCGGCGTTGCCACCGGCCCTTCGTCCTGCAAGATCGTGACCGTGTCATCGGCGCGGTTGCTGACATAGAGTCGGTTGGTGGACGGATCGAGCAGGATGGCGCTGGGGTCATTCCCCACCGGCAGCCAGTAGAGCCAGGCGTCGGCGCCACCCTGGAAGAAGTGAACGGCGCGCTCGTCTGGGCAGACGACGAAGAAACGACCGTTGTTGGGATTGACGGCCACGGCGCCTGGCATACAGTTGAGCGGCACGGTGTTGACCACCGCGGCGTTGACCAGGTCAATCACCGCGATCGCGAAGCCATCCTGGGCGGCCACATAGGCGCGCTGGCGCACGCTGTCCACTGCCACGCTGATCGGCCCGCCGGCGACTGGGATCAGAAAGCGCAAATATCCCCGTTCGTCGTAGACGCCCACGGTGTCATCCAGGCGATGGGGGATGAGAAAGCTGGGCGCGGTGTCATGCCGCGCAATCGCCAGCGGCCCGCTGCCGATGCGTCGAATCTCCGTCAGAGTAACGGCCGCCCCGTCTACGAGCGCGAGGGAACTGTCACCGGCGCCAACGACGAGCACTTGCCCGCTGATGACTTCGACCGCGGCCGCGACCGGTTGATGGCTGACGCCCACCAGGACCGCCCCCACGATTTCGCCCGTGAGGCCCGGCGGCGCGTCCACGGCCACCAGGACATCGCTGAAACGGGCGGCCACATACAGGCGTTGGCGCGCCGGGTCGAAATCAAGCCCCACCGGCCCCGCGGCGCCGCCCAGGCCCAATGTGGCCACGATCTGGTTGGTGTCGAGGTTGGCCACGGACACATTGCCGCTGAGACCGTTCGCCACAAACAGCCGGCGCCCGGCGCCATCCAATGCCAGCCCTTGCGGCTCCTGCCCCACGCGCAGAATGCCGAGCACGCCCACCGGCGTGGCGCTGGCCGTTGGCGTTGGGGTGATCGTCGGCGTGCGCGTGGCGGTGCGCGTGTGGGTGGGGGTGCGCGTGGGGGTGGCGGTGCGTGTCGGTGAAGCCGTCGGCGTGATCGTCGGCGTCGGCGTTGGACTTGGCGTCGGCGTCGGCGTCGCACTTGGGGTGTCGGTACCGGTTGGCGTAAACGTCGGTGTGTTGGTACCCGTTGGCGTAAACGTCGGCGTGTGGGTGACCGTGGGAGTCAGCGAAGCGGTCGGCGTGTGGGTGGCGGTCGGCGAGGCCGTAGGGGTTGCGGTGGGAGTCGAGGTGGGGGTATCCGTTGGTGTTGCGCTGGGGGTTGCGCTGGGCGTGGCCGTGGGAAGCGGCGTCGGCGTCAGTGTCGGCGTGGGGGTTGCAGTCGGCACGGTGCCCGTTGGCGTTGGCGTCATGGTCGGGGTGTGCGTGGCGGTTGGTGTCTGGCTGGCGGTGGAGGTCAGCGTGGGCGTTGGCGTGACGGTGGGCGTGCGCGTGGGCGTCGCGGTGTGGGTCGCGGTGGGCGTGCGCGTTGGCGTCGCGGTGTTGGTCGCGGTGGGCGTGCGCGTGGGCGTCGCGGTGGGGGTTGCTGTCGGCGTGCGCGTCGGCGTCGCGGTGGGGGTTGCTGTTGGCGTGACGGTGGGTGTGCGCGTCGGCGTCGCGGAGGCGGTGGGCGTGTGCGTTGGCGTCGCCGTGGGCGTCGGCGACCTGGTCGGTGTGTTGGTGACCGTCGGCGTGAGGGTCAGGGTGGGGGTGTGCGAGGGTGTCGGTGTCACGGTGGGCGTGGCGGCTCTCGTCGGCGTGCGCGTCGGCGTTGGCTGGCGCACGATGACCGGCGCCACCTGGGTGTGCGGCGCAATCGTGGTGTTGGAACTGGTGGCGCTGACATCGTTGTAGTAGGCGCCGCCGCTGCTGGCCGCGTTGGCCCCAAAGCTGATGACCAGGCTGGCGCTGGCGTAGGGGCTGGTTTTGTCCAGACCGCGCACGCTGGTGAACTGCGTGTGCGGGGTACCGTTGGCTGAGATCCAATCCCAGACCGCCCAGCCACCGCTGGGGTCATTCAATTCAAAGGGGGCCACGGCCTGCACCTCGGCCCAACCCTGCCAGTAGTCGCGAAAGGCCCGCGTGATGTAATCGGCGCGGTTGGTTTCGGTGATGATCGGGTAGCCTTCCCAGGTGAACATGCCGTCACCGAGCTGGTAGCCCGTCTCAGACAGAATCACATCCACGTCGCGACGACCCCAGGTGGCCAGGGCGTTCAGTTCGCGCAGGTAAGTGTCAATGGTGGCCTGCGGCTGACCGGCGGTGCCACGATGCACGTTGTACTCCGGTGGGTGATTGGATGGGTAGGGGTGCGTGCCCCAGACATCGAAGGCCCAGCGGGCGTTGGGCGCGGCCGTGAACATCTGATTGATGAAGGTCACCGGGCTGATGTTGCCGCCGGGCGAGAGCGGCCCGTTGACGATGCGGATGCGGCTATCGCCGATGGAGCGGATCGCGCCGGCCGCCTGCTCCAGGAATTGGGCGTATTCGGTGGCATTGGCCGCGCCGCTCCATTCCAGGTTCAGGTTTGGCTCGTTCCAGAGTTGGATGTAGAGCGTGAATCCGTCGCGCCGGGGCAGCCCCGCGACCACGCGGCGAAACGCCTGTGCCACGCTGCTGTAATTGCCGGCCCAGTCCGCTTGTGGCTTGACCCAATTGGCCCCATCGTGCGTGCCTTGCAGGCGCAGGAGCACATCGAAGCCCCGGTCATAAGCGGCGTTGACATAATCCAGCCAGCACGATTCGGGGCCGCCGGTGTTATTGGTGATGCCGTAGAAGAACTGCTTGGCCAGGGCATGGTACCCCATCAGTTCGCGCGCGCGGTCCAACTGCCAGGTGATCGTGTTGATGTTACAGTTTTCCTGGACAAAGGTGTTGATGCCGTAGAAGCTGTCTCCGCGCCGCGCAGGCACAGTCAGCCCGCTCCAGGTCAGGCTGCGGCCGCTGACGTTGGGGTCAGACGAGCGAATGAGGACGCCGTTGCGGTAGATGCGCGTGGTACCCGCGCGGTAGCTGAAACCGGCGGGCAGCATGTCGGTGACGCTGACATCGTTGGCGGCCACGTCACCGCTGTTGGTCAAGGTGATGTTGTAAGTCACGGCCGCGGCGGGCGCCACGGAGTTGGGCGAGACGGTTTTGCTCAGGGTGACGACCGGATAGGGTACTCCGGCGCTGGCGTTGGTCGAAAGGGTTAGGAGTAGGGCTGCCAAGAGGCAAAGTAGGGCGTTACGCATAGGTTTCTCTCGTTGATGGTCAGTCCGCGTATTATACCACACCGGCCGTGGCAGGGTGTGCGGTCTGCGCTACTTTCCCCGGTCTTTCTCAGCCAAACGGCGTAGAGAACCCTGAATAATCCGCCGGATGTGCTGCCGGCGCCGCGATGGCATAATCAGGGTGACAGCGTGAGCCAATCCGCCCGTGCCCTTCCCGACTGAGACCTGACCATCGTTCAATCCATTTCCTGCGAGTGTGGCGTATGTTAGACGAGCAAAAACTGATCGTGGCGGCGCGTGCAGGCCAATTACACGCGTTCAACCAACTGGTGACAACGTATCAAACCCTGGCCTACAGCGTGGCCCGCCGGGTGCTGAGCGATTCCGATCTGGCCGCGGATGCCACCCAGGATGCGTTTGTGAAAGCCTACCGCAAGCTCGACCAGTATCGGGGTGGCTCTTTCAAGGCGTGGCTGCTGCGCATTGTCATCAACACTTGCTATGATCGCCTGCGCGCCATGCGCCGGCGCCCCGTCACCTCGCTGGAGAGCCTGGTAGAACAGCCCGAACGTGCCACGATCATGATTGACCCGGGCGAGGGGCCTGAGCATCACGCGCTGCGCCGGGAATTGCGCCATCAGATCGAAACGGCCATTGCCGATCTGCCCTATGACCAGCGCCTGGTGATTGTGCTGAGCGATATCGAGGGCTACAACTACCACGAGATCAGCGACCTGGTCGGCATCCCTCTGGGCACGGTCAAATCCCGCATCGCGCGCGGGCGCGCCCGCCTGCGCGATCGCCTCGTTCTGCCCAACTTCAGCCTGGCGCCCCGGGTGGCCTATTCCTGATGCCGGGCATCCGCGCTGTTTGTGTACCCGCCGCGGCTTGAACCGCCGGGCGACTCCTCATCACCCTTCCACTGTTTGGCAAGTCCCGCACTTTAGCGTAAAATAGAGTTTGTTCACACTATTGTGCATAAACTCTAATGCACCCATTGTTTTTGGCAAAGGTCGCGTATGACGCCGACGTGGCTGCAATCGCAAACCACTGTTTTTCTGGTGATGCTGGCAGGCCTGGTTGCGCTGCTGCTCTTGATCATCTGGTGGCGTGAGCGCAGCCGACGTTGGGGCTATGGGCTGGCATTGGCGCTGGCGTTGGCGGGGTTATTCACCTGGTCGGCGGGTCAGTTGTTCGAAGTGCCGGACTATCTGGCAGGATGCCCTGAATTGTGCGCCGGCTGGCGCGGCTACCCGGTGCCAACGGCGCTCAGCACCATGCATGGCACGTGGACGGTCAGCCCGATCGGGCTGGGGATCAACTTTCTGTTTCATGGCCTGCTGCTGCTCCTGGTGGCAGCCCTTTGGAGTGCGGCCGAGCGGAACTGGCGCCTGCCGCCGGCATATGCCTGGCGCAAGGTGCTGCTGATCACTGCGGTTGTGGTTGGCCTGTGGTCGTTGATTCCGCGCTACGCCGCGCCGCCGGAGCCGGCCGTGCGTGGTGATGCGCAGCGTCTGGGGATCAATGCCAAACGCCTGGCTGCGCGGGCGCTGGGCGGCCTGGACTGGCGAATTCAGCGTCTGGCGCTGGAGGATGTGCGGCGTCTGCCCCAACGTTTGCAGCCCGATGCGCCCGGCCTGCCGCCGCCCACAGGGCCGGAATGGCGCGTTTGCCTGCGCAGCTACACCTTTTTCTATGTACCGTGGCGTCGCGTCTATATTGACTTGGATGCCACCGGCGCGCTGACGATTGGCGGCGGCGTCCTGCCCCTGGATCAGGAATGTTGGTCGGCGCCGTTCCCCGAATCGCCCTATCCGTTTGCGGTGGGGCAGCCAGTGCCTTAGCTGTATCCCGGACTTGCCGAGCGCCGACGGAGCCGTAAGACGGAGCCGTAAGGAGTCGTGAGCATGAGGAATGACTTGTGAGAAGACGCGTATCCTACGACGCGGCGGGCGGTGTGGTGTTGGATGAACAGGGTGCCATCCTCGTACTCTACCGTTCGCGCAACAACGAAATCCGCCTACCCAAGGGGCATGTCGAAGCGCGTGAGCTGTTGGAAGACGCAGCGGCACGCGAAATCCGAGAGGAGTCAGGGTACGCCGATTTGCAGTTGATCACAAGCTTGGGCGTACAGGTGGTCGAATTCGATTTACCAGAGAAGAATCAACATGTGATGCGCCAGGAGTTTTATTTCCTGTTTCGACTTGGCAGCCCGCGCCAGGTCGCGCGTGACGCCCATGAGCTTCAGTTTGAACCTGGCTGGCTCAAGCTCGACGAAGCCGTGGTTCATCTCTCTTATGAGACAGAACGCGAGTTTGTGCGTCGTGCCCGCGCCTGGTTGGATCGCGGGGACGAAGGATTGGTGCATACCAGGTGATGGGACCAAGCGCACACCTCTGATCCAATCCATCAAGTCAGTCAATTATCACGCAACGAGGAGTTCCCAACGGATGAGTCAATTTCCACTGCCTGAATCAGCCCCGGCCACGCCCTCTTCACAGCGCACGCTGTGGATCGTCCTGGGCGCCGCGGCCATCTTTCTGTGCTGCTGCTGCCTGGCCTTGATTGCCGGCGGCACCATCTTCTTCAATTTCATGGGTGAATCCAATATCAGCGATTGGTCCACGCCGGTGGTTGAGTTCACCCGTGTGGCCGGCACGCCCACCCCGCGCACGCCGCGTGTCACCTCCACCCCGCCGGCGCGGTCCACCGCGGTCGCGGGTACACCGCGCCCAACCGTCTCCAGTTCCGATACCGGTTCGGAGACCGAGCGCCTGCTGCGAGAAGTCAACGTGCCAGAGCGTGATCTGCGCTTGCTGGCCATGCAGTTGCGTCCGGGTATCGGTGACATTCCCGAAACCGTCAATTCAACGCCACCCGTGTTCGAGGTGGGCGATGTCGCCACCTTCACGGTGAGCAATGTGGATGACAACCGCCACTTCGAGATCGAGGCCGAGCTGCGCTATGAGACGCCACACCTTTTCATGTGGGTTGAAAAGGACCAACGTGTCAATCAAGACGGCCTGGAACGTTCGGCCGAGTTGTTCGAGGCCAAGACCTATCCCACCAATCGGGAGTTTTTCGGCAGCGAATGGACGCCAGGCGTTGACAACGACGTGCATCTGCACATTCTGCACGCCAGCGACCTGGGCGACAGCATTGCCGGTTATTACTCCTCCGCGGATGAATTCTCGCGCAAGGCCCAACCCTTCTCCAACGAGAAGGAGATGTTCTACATCAACATTGATAACAACGAACCAGGCACCGATTTCTACGATGGGACCCTGGCGCACGAGTTCCAGCACATGATCCACTGGCACAACGACCGCAATGAAGAGACGTGGGTCAACGAAGGCTCGTCCGAGCTTGCCTCGGCGCTCAACGATTTCGATCCGGGCGGCGCCGACCGCGCCTTCACGGCCAACCCGGACACGCAGTTGACCACCTGGGGTTCCGAGCCTGGCACCAACGCCCCGCACTACGGCAGCGCGTATCTGTTCATGGCCTATTTCCTGGAGCAGTTCGGTGAAGAGATGACGCGCTCGCTGGTTGCATCGGGTCTCAACGGCATTGCCGGCTTCGACGACGTGTTGACTGCCAACAACACCGGCGCCAACTTTGATGCCGTCTTTGCCGATTGGATTGTCGCCAATCTGCTCGATGATCCGTCCGTGCATAATGGCCGTTTTGGCTATCAATCCGCAGACCCCGGTGAGGTCAGCCTTGAGGCCAGCTTCCGGCGCTACCCGGCCGTCGAAGATGGCGGTCAGGTTTCTCAGTATGCCGCCGACTACTTTGCGCTGAAGGGCAGCGGTGATGTGACGATTGACTTCAGCGGCAGCACCACCGTTGGCCTGGTGGATGCAGAGCCTCACAGCGGCGCCTTCACCTGGTGGGGCAATCGCACCGATGATAGCGACGCCACCCTGACGCACGACTTCGACCTGAGTGGGGTCAAGAACGCGACGCTGGACTTCTGGGCCTGGTACGACCTGGAAGAAGACTTCGACTATGCCTATGTCGAAACCTCGACCGACGCGGGCGCGACCTGGACCATTCTGGCAGGTCGTTATAGTGTGACCACAAATCCGAACGGCAACAGCTTCGGCGCAGGCTACACCGGCGTCAGCGGCGGCGGACGCGCACCGGAATGGGTGCAGGAGAGCATTGACCTGAGCGCGTATGCAGGCCAGCAGGTGCAGGTGCGTTTCCAGTACATTACCGACGACGCGGCTAATGAGCCGGGCATTCTGCTCGATGATATCAGCATCCCTGAACTCAACTACAGCAGTGATGTCGAAGATGGCGACGGGGGCTGGATCAGCAAGGGTTGGCTGCGCACCGATAACGTGCTGACCCAGCGCTGGCTGATTCAGGTGGTGGAACAGGATCGTCAAGGCGTCAAGGTGTCGGTGATGGAGGTCGGTGCAGATGGTCGCGGCTCGCTCGTCGTGCCGGCCATTGGCAACAATGGCAAGGTGGCCTACCTGATCGTCAGCGCCATCGCCCCGGTCACAACGGAACCGGCCTCGTACAACTTCGAGGTGCGGCAGCAATAGACTCAGTCGGGTCACGAAGCCGGCTTGGAGTTTGACGGATGTAACGGATAACAAAAAATGCTGACCCCCGTCGCAAGACAGGGGTCAGCACGATTTGGCCGGCAAAGTCAAAGCGTCGCCAACTCGGCGTCGTCAGCGTCGGCCAGGTCATTGTCGGGGGATGTAGTGACCGGGCCGGCCAGGGCCGCCAGGCGCCCGGCATAGCGTTTCTGCTCACGCGGTCGCCAGCGATGCGCTTCACCTTCTGCCAGTTTGCGCGCAAAGATCAGGTAGCCTGTGTGGGCCACCATGCGGTCGGCGGGGCGCAGGCGGTCGGGCACTGGTTTGTAGCTGCGCAGCAGCAGCTCCTCCACGGTGATATCGCTGAAGCCGTGTGTTTGCAGGGCGCGCAGCATCTCTTCAACCTGGTTCGTGGTGGGCACCAGGCTGCCGAAGATGCCGCCGGTCTTCAGAGCAGTCACGGCAGCGGGCAGGGTCGCCCAGGGTTCGCGCAGATCAAGAAAACAGGCATCCACATCCTGTTCGTCGAAGCCGGCGACGGTCACGTCACGCTGCTGCAGGCTGACGTAGGGCAAGAGGCCGAGGCTTTCCAGGTTGCGCTTGGCCAGGGTGAAGGTCTCCGGCTTGATCTCGTAGGTGTAGACATGGCCGCTGGGCATGACGGCCCGCGCCAGGGCCAGCGTCAAACCGCCGCTGCCGGTGCCCGCCTCCAACACGCGGCGGCCCGGAAACAGGTTGAGGCGCATGAGGATGTGGGCCGCATCTTTGGGAAAGATGATCTGCGTGACGCGTTTGAGCAGCGAGATCAGATCGTATGTTGTCGGTTCCAGCATCAGCAGCGGGCGCCCGATGAGGGTCTGCACGGTTTGCCCAAACGGCTGCCCAATGAGGGCGTCGTGCGGGAGACGACCGCGATTAGAATGCCAAATCGAGCCGGCTTTGAGGCGAACCAGGTAGCGTTTCTCGTCCTCGCTGACAAGCAAGACAAGATCGTTGGACTGGGCGAGTGCGGACAAGGTAGTTGCTCCCTTTGCTCTGTTGTCGGCAAAATTCGTTGTCAGAAATCGCTCTCTCGCCGAAAACGAATTTCTGAGGGGATTTTGGTTTGTAACCCCAGGAGAACGGGAGCACCGATTATACCGCGGGCAGCGCTGCGCTGCAATTGAACATCCGGAGAGGGGTGCATTTCAAATTGGGGGCAGGCCCGGCGACTGCAAGTCGCTGCAACGACTGCGAAGCCCACCTGCGTGGGCTGTGCCCCAGGACTGAAATGCACCCTCCGAGAGCGTCACAGGCTGGGCGCGCGGGCGTCTTGCCCGCAGCATCGCCAGGGCGCGCAGGTTCCCAATGGGTGACGCTCACAGTATTCATGCATCGTGGACGGCGTCAAAAGCGGAGGCACTTGTTGATGAGCGAAAATAGGGTAACGATTCTCTATATCGAAGATGAACCGGAGATTGTCGAACTGGTGCGCTTGATTCTGGCACGCCAGGACTACGACATGCTCACAGCCGCTGATGGCCCAGCGGGGTTGGAATTGCTCAGGCAGCAGCCATGCGACCTGGTGCTGCTGGATCTGATGATGCCAGGGATGGACGGCTGGGAGGTGCTGCGGCGTATCCGGGCGGACGCTGCGCTGCAGCACATGCCGGTGATCATTCTGACGGCCAAAGCCCTGGCCCAGGACCGTGATTATGGTCTGCACGTGGCGGGGGCGCAGGCATACGTCACCAAGCCGTTTTTCATGCACGATTTGATCGGGACGATCGGGCGGGTTTTGTCTGAGCGGAGTCAGCCGGTTGTCGAACGCACCTAGGTTTGCGTCATCGTTGCCGCGATGTGCAGTCGCCCGCTTTGTAACGATCACACAACAGGGCGTGGCATCAACACAGATGCCACGCCCTGTTATTTTTTTTCGATTCAACCAGGGACCCGGTTTGTCGCCCAAGTCCGGCGTTGATACGAATTGTTAGCGCACCAGGCGGCGACGCAGAGTGAGGCCGGCGGCCAACAGAGCCAGGATTGTCAGGGGCAGCCAGGACAGGCTGGGAGTGCTGTCGGTCCGCAGGCTGCTCAGTTCGACGGCCGTGGGATTGACTACCGTGCCTTCGATGACGAAGGGCGCACCGAGGGGAGTCTGCAGGCCGGCATCCACAACCGGCTGCCAGACGCCGCTGACCATCTGCTGGGCATCGCCCGTAGTGGTCTGCCCGTCAATCGTCACCGGCGGCTGCCAGGGCCCGGTATAGTTGATGTCTCCGTCCACCTGCCAGTCAATGAAGTAGTGACCTGGCGCCAGCGTCACCCCGGCGCTGTTGTTGAGTACGAAAACGGGACGGGTGTAGTCGGTCGGAGTGGACTCCTGGCGGCGGTACATGTTGGCCCAGGTTGAACTCACCAGGCGGTTGGTGGTAGTGTCGCCAAAGACCACGGTGCTGCCGGGGTCGCTGGGCGGGCCGTTCCAGATCTGGTAATTGACTGCCGTGAATGGGCTGGGCGAAGTGGGCGATCCCCCCATGTAAACGTATAGGCGAACCCCGGTGATCTGCCAACTCGCCCCACTGGGAATGGCGAAATCGTCAGAGATACGGAAGAGGCCGCTGGCCGATGCGTTGAAGCCACGGCTGGTCAGACCCACGGTGACGTTCAGCGCGATGCTCTCGTCGCTGCCGCCGGGGCCGGTGCCTGGGCTGTTGACCAGGGGGCCATTGTCGAAGAGATCGCTGTAGGGGCTTCTGGGGCCAGGGCCGACGCGCTGAGTCGGCGGTGCGTTGACGCCTGCCAGGGTGGGGCCGTCATCCGAGACGGGCGCGCTCGGTTGGGCTGCCATCAGCGAGACGCTGAACAGAGTCAGCAGCAGCACGAGACCGAGGACCAACAGAGACCGAGTAGTTCTACGCATGTGCATACCTCCTAACATGAACGCAGGGGAAAGTGGAACGAGTGAACGTATTCTAGCACACTCAGCCGATTGTGCCTAGTTGCGTGAATTGCCAAATTGCGTCGGCAACTCCCCTGTGAAAAAAATGTGAATGGTTGCGGCACGTATGGTGAGGTTTGCCCTCTTCCCAAACAAAACGGGAGACCAGCCAGGGCTGATCTCCCGTTCTCTCGTACAAAAACCGGTTACTGCCGCGCCGGCTCATGCCAGCGCCCGGCTAGTCGCTCAATCAGGATCGGCTTCCACGTCGCCATGCTCGGCGGCCAGGCCACGCTCGGCCAGGGCGGCTTCTTCGCGGCCCACATCGTGCCCTTCGGTGCGCACGCGCTGGCGGCGCTTCTCGAAGCCGGTGCCCACCGGGATCAGCTTGCCGATGATGACATTCTCTTTCAGGCCGCGCAGATCATCCTGCGCCCCGCGCACGGCCGCTTCCGTCAGCACGCGTGTCGTCTCCTGGAAGGAGGCCGCGGCCAGGAAGCTTTCCGTGTTCAAGGAGGCTTTGGTGACGCCCAGGAGCACCGTATCACCACGCGCCGGGGTGCGTCCGCGCTCGATCAGGCGTTGGTTCGCCTCGTCGAACTTGAAGCGGTCAACCAACTCACCCGGCAGGAACTCGGTATCGCCTGTCGCGCGCACCCGAACCTTGCGGATCATCTGGCGCACGACCACCTCGATGTGCTTGTCGTGGATGTTCACGCCTTGTGAGCGGTACACCTTCTGCACCTCTTCCACCAGGTAGAGCTGGCAGGTGTCGCGGCCCTGAATGCGCAGCACTTCCTTGGGGTTCTTGGCGCCTTCGGTCAACTGCTGACCCGATTTCACCACGTCGCCCTTGTCCACGCGCAGACGTGCGCTCGGCGGAATGGCCTTTTCCCAGACCGTAGTTTCCTCGCGGCGCACCACCGCCCGCCAGCCGTCATCGGTTTCCTCGATGAAAACGTGACCATCCAGCCCGGCCGTGATGTTGATCGGCTCGCCCGTTTGCTCATTCACAGCCACAGCCAGCGGCGTATCGGCCTGCACGCGATCGCTGTCACCGACCGCCAGGCGGAAGTGGCGTGGAATGTCACGTTCTTGCGACAACAGCTTGGTGTTCGTCACCTTCAGCTTGCGCTGCTCGCCCTCCCAATAGATGCCCACACTGCCGTCAATCTCAGCAATGACAGCCTCGCCCTTGGGATTGCGTGCTTCGAACAATTCCTCCACACGGGGCAGACCCTGCGTGATGTCTTCGGTGCCCGCGACACCACCGGTATGGAAGGTGCGCAGTGTCAACTGCGTGCCCGGCTCGCCGATGGACTGCGCCGCGATGATGCCGACCGCCTCGCCCTGGCGGATGATGCCGCCACGGGCCAGGTCGCGCCCGTAACAGGTGGCACACAGGCCGAAAGTCAGCGTGCAGATCAAGGGCGAGCGCACATAGGCTCGCTGCACCTTGGCCGCAAGAACGGCCGATACGGCCACCTCGTCAATCATCTGGCCCTTCTCCACAATGACATCCCCGGTCTGTGGATGCAGGATGGCCCCGGCCGCATAGCGCCCAACGAGACGATCACCGAACGCCTCGCCAATGAGCCTGCTCACGGAGGCTTCGATCCAGATGCCGGCGTCGGTGCCGCAGTCGTCCACGCTGATGATGACATCTTGCGCCACGTCTACCAGGCGGCGAGTCAGATAACCGGCGTCGGCGGTGCGCAGCGCGGTGTCGGCCAAACCCTTGCGGGCGCCGTGCGTACTCAGGAAGTATTCCAGGGCGGTCAGGCCCTCGCGGAAGTTGGAACGGATGGGCAGCGGAATGATACGACCTGAAGGGTCGGCCATCAAGCCGCGCATACCGGCCAATTGGCGAATGGGCGTTACACCGCCCTTGGTGGCGCCGCTGATAGCCATCGCGCCTAGCCCTTCCAGCGGATCCAACTGCTGCTTCACCGCCTGCGTGAGGTCATCGGTGGCACGCGTCCACAGCTCCACGATGCGGTTGTACTGCTCCTCTTCCGTGATCAGGCCACGGCGATATTGGCGCTCGGCCTTCTCGACCTCGGTGGTGGTGTCCTGAATGATCTGTTGTTTGATTTCCGGCACCTGGATGTCGCTCACCGCAATCGTCATACCGCTGCGGGTGGCGTAGATGAAGCCCAGTTGCTTGATCTTGTCCACCAGGTCGGCCGTCTTACGCACACCCAGGCGATGGTAGCAGTCGGCAACCACCGTGTTGACCGAGCCTTTGTCCATCACTTTGTTGACGAACTGCAGCTCGCGCGGCAGCTCCATATTGAATATCGCGCGTCCAACCGTAGTTTCGATGAGACCATGCATCCGCGGGGCTTCGGCGGCCACACCCAGGCGCAGCAGATGTGCGCGAATTTCCTCAGTATGACCGATCACCGGCGAGGGCTGGCCGCTTGACGCCTGCTGCATCAGCTCGACCACCTGGGCGGCTGTGGTGACGCCGGCTGCTTCCAGCGCGGCGTGCGCCTTCGGCCCCAAGTGCAGGTTGCCCAGGGACACGTCGCGCAGCCAATCGTGGTAGCGCAGCCTGATTTTGGCACGCAGATCCACCGCGCCCAGGTCATAGGCCAGCTTGACCTCGTCCATGTTGCCGAAGGCCTTGCCTTCACCCTTGACGCCCGGCTTTTCACCCGTCAGCCAGTACATGCCGAGAACCATGTCTTTGGACGGCCCGACGATCGGCTCGCCGCTGGCCGGTTTCAGCAGGTTGTGTGACGACAGCATGAGTTCGCGCGCCTCACGCACCGCTTCATCGCTCAACGGCACATGCACGGCCATCTGGTCGCCGTCGAAGTCAGCGTTGAAGGCCGAGCAGACCAGCGGGTGAATCTGGATGGCATGACCTTCGATCAACACCACCTCGAAGGCCTGAATGCCCAGGCGGTGCAGGGTAGGCGCACGGTTGAGCAGCACCGGCCGCTCCAACGACACCTCTTCCAGCACGTCCCACACTTCCGGACTGAGCCGGTCCACCAGGCGCTTGGCGCTCTTGATGTTGTGCGCGAAGTTGGCTTCCACCAGTTTGCGCATGACGAAGGGCTTGAACAGCTCCAGGGCCATCTTCTTCGGTAGACCGCACTGATGCAGGGCCAGCGTGGGGCCGATCACGATCACAGAGCGGCCCGAATAGTCCACGCGCTTGCCCAGCAGGTTGCGGCGGAAGCGTCCTTGCTTGCCCTTGAGCATGTCGCTCAGGCTCTTTAGCTTACGTTTACCGCTGCGGCTGACGGCCCGGCCACGGCGCCCGTTGTCAATCAGGCTGTCCACGGCTTCCTGCAACATGCGTTTTTCATTGCGCACGATGACATCGGGCGCGCCCAGCTCCAGCAAGCGGCGCAAGCGGTTGTTGCGATTGATCACGCGGCGATACAGGTCGTTCAGGTCACTGGTCGCGAAACGTCCACCGTCCAACTGCACCATCGGGCGCAGATCCGGTGGGATGACCGGCAGCACGGTCAGGATCATCCACTCCGGCCGGTTGCCCGACTTGCGGAACGATTCGGCCACGCGCAGGCGCTTGGCTGCCTTCTTGCGGCGCTGCTTCGACTTGCTGATGCGGATCTCGTGGCGCAGTTCCTTGGCCATCTTGTTCAGGTCAATGCGGGCCACGACATCGCGAATGGCTTCGGCGCCCATGGCGGCATCGAACAGCGAGCTCCAGCGCTCCTGTAGTTCGCGGTAGCGGGTCTCGGTCAGCAGATCAAGCTCCTTGATGCTCTTGATCTCGGCCGCATCCTGATCATGGGTCACGCGCAGTTTTTCTTTTTCGCGTTCCACATCCCGGCGCTGACCTTCGCTCTTCTCGGACACCTCATGGCGGAAGCGGTCGCGCCGAGCAGCCGCCTGCAGACCAATCTGCGCCTTGTCCTGATCACCGGACTCCTTGATCTCGGTCAGGCGCTGCTGCATACTATCGCCCAGCCGATTCAGGCTGTGGCGGTCAATCGGCTCGCCGACCGGCACCAGGGCGTCACTCAGCCAGGGCAGGTTCACAGCCGCGGCCGCGATCTTGCCGATCTGGCCTTCCAATTGGCGTTGAATCTGGCTGCCCGTGCCCATCGCCTCGTTGGTCTTACGCGCCATCTCATCTTCGATGTCACCGATGCGGCGCGCTTCTTCATTGTCCAGGCGGGTCAGGGCATCGGCCAGGCGATGTTCATAATCGGCCAGCTTGGTCTGCAGGTCATTTTCCATGCGCTGCAGTTTGAGATTCAGATCGCGGTCGCGGCGCTGAATCATGCGCGCCCGCGCTTCCTCGTCTACCCGCGTAATGATGAACTGGGCAAAGTAGAGCACGCGCTCCAGGTTGCGCGGCGAGATGTTCAGCAAAAGGCCGAGCCGGCTGGGCACACCTTTGACGTACCAGATATGGCTGACCGGCGAGGCCAACTCGATGTGCCCCATGCGCTCGCGGCGCACGCGGCTGGGCAGCACTTCGACGCCGCACTTATCGCACTTGATGCCCTTGTAGCGCACACGCTTGTATTTGCCGCAGTAGCACTCCCAGTCCTTCGTGGGACCGAAAATTTTCTCACAGAACAATCCATCACGTTCGGGCCGCAGCGTCCGGTAGTTGATTGTTTCTGGCTTCAGGACTTCCCCGTGTGACCAGGAGCGAATTTGCTCCGGCGACGCCAGACTAATCCGAATCGCATCAAAATCGTTTACTTCCACGGTTACCCCCTATCGAAAGGCGCAACGCTGAACACCGCGCGTCGAACCGTTCGTTCGACGCGCAGCCTGCAGCATTTCTCAGTCGCGTCCGGCCATTGGCCCCGGTAAACTCAGGCTAAATCCCAGCTTCGGCAGGCGCTCATCGGTATCTTCCTTGCCAAACTGGATGATCTCGTCCTTCTCGTTGATGACCTCAACCGACAGGCCGAGCGATTGCAGTTCTTTCACCAGCACGCGGAACGATTCTGGAACGCCCGGCGCGGCAATCGGCTCGCCCTTGACAATTGATTCGTACGTCTTCACACGCCCGGTGACGTCGTCCGATTTGACCGTCAGCATTTCCTGCAGGATGTGCGCGGCGCCGTAGGCTTCCAGCGCCCACACTTCCATTTCTCCGAAGCGCTGACCGCCGAACTGCGCCTTGCCACCGAGCGGCTGCTGCGTCACCAGCGAGTACGGGCCGGTAGAGCGGGCATGCACCTTATCTTCGACCAAGTGTGCCAGCTTGAGCATGTAGATGATGCCCACGGTCACTGGGCGGTCGAAGCGATCACCTGTGCGGCCGTCATGCACCACCTGTTTGCCCGTCGTGGGTAGGGGCCAGCCGACTTTAAGGCTCACCTGCTCGGCCGCCTCATGCAAGGCTAATTCCGACAGGGCCAATGTCCCCGGGCTGGTGTCTGGATCGTAATACTTGATCCATTCGTGCAGGCAGACATCAATGGCCTGGGTGTCCGCGCGGTCGCGAAGGTCGCGATTGTAGGCCACATCCTCGAACATCAAAACGTCATCGGGATGATACCCCTGATCTCTCAGCCACTCGCGCAGCGTGGCGCGACGTGCAAAGGTCGTATCTCTGAGCACCAGTTCCGGGTCATACCCGCGCTCCGACAGGAAATCAATCAGGAAGCGGGTACGGGCATCGGCATCATCCTCGATCTCTTCGGCGGGGATACCTTGTGCCGCCACCCAGTGCCAGGCTCGCTGCGAGGCGTCGCGCCAGGCCAGGTCAATCAACCAGGCACGGGCCAGTTCGGCCTCGATCTCGCGCTCCTTGGCGCCATCGAAAACGGGGGTGTTGGTGCGGAAGCCCAAGCGATCGGCTGCCCAGCCCAAGTGGGTTTCCAGCACCTGACCGATATTCATACGGGCCGGCACGCCCAACGGGTTGAGGATGATGTCCACCGGTGTGCCATCCTCCAGGTAGGGCATGTCCTCCACTGGCACGATCTTGGAGATGACGCCCTTGTTGCCGTGACGGCCGGCCATCTTGTCACCTTCCATGATCTTGCGCCGTTGTGCCACACTGACGCGCACCATTTTTTCCACGCCTGCCGGTAGGTCGCGGTAGTCATCGCGGCCAAAAACCTTGATGTCTACCACTTTGCCTTTTTCGCCGTGGGGCAGACGCAGCGAGGAGTCCTTGACCTCACGCGCCTTTTCGCCAAAAATGGCTCGCAGTAATTTTTCTTCTGGCGTCAGTTCGGTTTCACCCTTCGGTGTAATCTTGCCGACCAGGATGTCGCCCGGTCCCACCTCGGCGCCGACGCGAATCACGCCTTCCTCGTCCAGGTCCTTCAGTGCATCCTCACCCACGTTGGGAATATCGCGGGTGATTTCTTCCGGCCCCAGTTTGGTATCGCGCGCTTCCACCTCATGCTTTTCGATGTGGATGGAGCTATATTTGTCTTCCATGACCATGCGTTCACTGATCAGGATGGCGTCTTCGTAATTGCCGCCGTCCCAACTCATGAAGGCCACCAGCACATTTTGCCCTAGCGCCAGTTCACCGACCTCCGTCGAGCTTGAATCGGCCAGGACGGCGCCCTCACGCACCCACTGGCCCTTGCGGACGACAGGGCGCTGGTCAATGCAAGTGGACTGGTTCGAGCGGTTGAATTTGCGCAGCGCGTAGACGCGGCGACTGCCATCCTCTTCCAGGATCGTCACATCTCGACCGGTCACGCTGGTAACCTCGCCCGGTTTGCGGGCAACCACCACCTGACCAGAGTCCACGGCCGCCTGGTATTCCATGCCGGTGCCGACGATGGGGGCTTCGGGGCGCAACAGGGGAACGGCCTGACGCTGCATGTTCGATCCCATCAGCGCGCGGTTGGCGTCGTCATGCTCCAGGAACGGAATCAACGCGGCTGACACGCTGACGCTCTGTTTGGGCGACACGTCCATGAACTCGATACGCTCCGGCACCTCGAACAGGAAATCCTTACTGTGGCGCGCCGATGCGTGGGTTGAGGAACTCGCCACGGCTATTGAGCGCGGCGCTGGCCTGCGCAATGGAAAAACTCTCTTCCTCATCGGCCGTTGCGTAGACGACGTTCGTGGAGGCGAAGGACTTGACCCGCACCTCGCTGTAGGCCTCAGCATAAGACGCGATCAACTCAGCCATGTCCGCGGTAATTTCCGTCTCTGGCTCGGCAATCACATCCTTGCTGATGGGATCAACCAGACGTTCGCGCAGGATTCGGCCCGTCAGGTTGTCGGCGCGGTTGGGCACCGCGCTGAAGACGCGGCGGTACGGGGTTTCGATGAAACCATACTCATTGACCCGTGCAAAGGTCGCCATCGAGCCGATCAAGCCGATGTTGGGGCCTTCCGGCGTCTCGATGGGGCAGATACGGCCATAGTGGCTGTGGTGAACGTCGCGCACGTCAAAGCCGGCGCGTTCACGACGAAGACCGCCAGGTCCGAGGGCGCTCAATCGGCGCTTGTGGGTTAACTCGGCCAGTGGGTTGGTCTGATCCATGAACTGGCTGAGCTGGCTGCCGCCGAAGAATTCACGCGTTGCAGCCACCACCGGGCGAATGTTGACCAGTGCCAGCGGCGTGACCTGCTCCGGGTCACGCGTACTCATACGCTCGCGCACCACGCGTTCCATGCGCAGCAGGCCGATGCGCAGCTGATTCTGAATCAACTC